>NZ_AP027144.1 GCF_027925385.1 Methylocystis iwaonis | reverse complement strand
CGACCCGGCGCGCAACATGCGCCGCTTCTACCGGCTCGACATCGAGCCGGACCTCTTCGGCGGCGTGTTGTTGATGAAGGAATGGGGGCGCATCGGCGCGCGCGGGCGCGTGGTGGCCCTTCATTTCGACAGCCAGGCGCTTGCAGCAACCGCGTTGGAGCGGCAGGCAGGCCGCAAGAAACGTAAGGGTTACGCCATCATCGAGGCGTCTCGCTAATTCACCGTAGGCCGCTCGACGGATACAACACTTCCCGGCCCGATGAGATCGAGCTCAAGCGTCACGCGTCGCGCGGTAAGACGTGGCGCGCGCGCCCGGCCCGGCCCTTCCTCGAAATCGACAATGCCCGCTTCGCGCAGCTTGCGCAGCGTGCGGGACAGGTTGGACTCCTTGCGATGCGCGAGCGTTGCCAGCTCATGCACCGAGCTAGGCTTCGCTTTCACAATAAGCCGCAAAAGTTCCAAGTTTTCTTCGGAAAGCAATTTTACCATTGCCTCCGGCGAGGTCGTGGTGCCGAGGGTTTGCGCCGCCGTCGCGTCACTATCAAACCAACGCTTTGGCGTATCTTCCGCCGCTGCGGGTTCGGTGACGACGCGCTTTGTCCACTTCATAAACTCGCCGATTGTCCCGGTCTTATAGGTCATTGGGTATCCCCCTTTCATCCATCACGCGCTTTACCTCGCGCCAGAAATCTTCGAGGAGTTGCGCCGCCGTCGTGAAGTTATAAGGCCGCCCTGGATCATCTGCGGTCCGGTGCCAGTGATCGTGCGCGACCGGCCCTTTCACGAATTTTCCACCCGGCCGGTCGACCGCGTGGGCGTTGTCAAAGCGCACGAACGGCTCTCCCTCCTTTGGTCGAAAGACCAATGAATAGTTGAGCCCGTGGGGGCGTTCCGGCATCGGGTTGAAGCGTCGTGCTATAAATTCGACGACGTAGCCCTGTGCCGCTTCAAAACTCACCCCATCTAAGGACAGCAGCAGCTCAAGCTCGGCATCTTCGTTCATGTTTGTTATCCTATCATCATCTGATAATAAAGGCAACCTGTTAATTCCTAGTATGACGAATATATTCCTGTTGCATCCAGAAAAGCGCCCGGGGAACCAAAACAATGGCTAATCCAGTCTGTCCGACGACGGGAGCACCTATGCAGCGCGGGGTGCGCCCCATGACCCTCGACTACAAGGGCGCGAGCATCTTGTCTTTAGCCGCCGCATGGTTGCCTATTGCGAGCAGGGCAAGAAGCCGATTCCGCGCGTCGTCGCGCTTGCTACGCGCGCGCTCGAATTCGCGTGAGTATTGCTGTAAAACTCGGCTTCCCTAACATAGAAGCGCGGCGCAATGTCTTTCGATGCGACTATTCTCCGGGTTCTTATTGCTTCTCCTTCCGACCTTGCCGAGGAGCGTGACGCGACAACGCAAGCCATTAACGAGTGGAATGCGTTGCACGCCGCCGCCGAATCCGTCGTGCTGTTGCCGGTCAGGTGGGAAACCCACGCCACGCCACGTGCGGGCGTCAGGCCGCAACAGACCATCAACGAGCAGCTTGTCCGAACCGCCGACATGGTCGTCGGGCTGTTCTGGACCAAGTTGGGCACGAATACCGGAGTCGCGGAATCCGGCACCGTTGAGGAAATTGACCAGTTCGTCGAGACGGGCAAGCCTGCCCTCCTCTACTTTTCAAGCCGCCCCATTGACCCCGCCAAGATCGACATCAAACAGCATAAGAAGCTCAAGGCCTTCAGGGACGAGACCTACAAGACGGCCCTTGTCGGCGGCTTCGCTAGTCCTGATGAGTTGCGCCAGGCTCTTGCCGCCAACCTGTTACGGCAAGTCCGCCAGATGAACGTAAAGAGGCCCGCGAGCCGTCCGGGCAAGCTCGACGAGGCCGCCAAAATCACCGAGCTGATTGTTGCCCACAAGCGCAACAAAATCACTCCGGAGGAGTTCGCCCAATACCGCGACCAGTTCGCGGGCCGCAGGCAATCAAAGGCGCTGACAGCCGACCCTGTCCCTCCAGGGGAAGTCGGGCCGAACGGCCACCAGGTCGGCTATACGAAGGAAGGCGATAAGGTCGAATGGATTCCCGACGAAGAGAACGTTGGTGAAGTGTGGCCAATGGTTTTAAGGCGTAATGACAAGGCCATTCTCGCCGCCGAGCGGGAGTTTGCCGATGTCATTTGGTATGATCGCAAGCTTGTCCTTCAGGAAAATCTCAAAGAAGGCATCGAGAAGATCGATCCGGAAATCGAAAAAGGTATGCTCGCAGCCATGCGCAGGGTTGAGAAAAAATACGGCAAGAGGAAACTGCGCAGCTACTACAGCGATGATTTTGAATGGGGCATGCTCAACGGCAAGCTTTCGGCGCTCCGCTGGGTTCTTGGTGATGAATGGGACGTGCTCCATACCTAAACGCCCTGGTTTCTTATGGTTGCTCTCAAACACTCGGAAATGCGCATTCTCGACGACGCCCTCGCCATGGGTAGCGGTTATGTGCTGAATTTCTCCGACCGCACCTTTGCCGAGTTTTTCGACGACGAATTCGGCATCACTATTTACTGCGAGAAATACTCCTTCAATGGCAGATCGAAGGCTAAGCACATGCGCGCCTTCGTTGCGACCGAGGACGAATACACCGTCGCGCGCGTTTTGCGCCGCGTCTGGGAACACCGCGAGAGCATCACCCTCTATTCCCAGACCTCCAATCACGAAGCCATCAAGCGGCGCTTTTTCGACTTGCTCGCTAGGATCGAGAGCGCGGCATCTGCGCCCAGCACCGACGCTATCGATCGCTTCGTGCGCGATGAAACCCTTGAGGAGCTTGTCGCTTCAATACAGCGCGACATTGCGGCCAACAAGCCCGCTCCCGCGCTCGACCGCCTTCACACCTACTGCATGAAGAAATTCGGCCATCTTCTCGACGTGCACGGCATCACATGGGAGCGTCAGGAGCCCTTGCACTCGCGCGCCGGCAAATACGCCAAGGCGCTTGAGGCCACTTACCCCCTGCACGACGCTTCGCGCCAGATCATCAAGAGGGTTCTGTCGCAAACTTTGCGTGAGGTCGAGACGCGCGACAGCCCTCTCGAGGCTTACGCCGCAAGAGCGTAGAACTGCTTCGCTGGGCGCAATTCGCCCGTCGTTTGCAACTGCCCTTTTCTGATCATGTGCATGAGCTCGACGCCGGCGAGCGTCGCCGCGGCCGAGCGAAAGGATTTGAACCCCAGCGCCGGCCGCACCACCCGCTTGATCGCTCGGTGGTCCTGTTCGATGATGTTGTTCAAATATTTCCTTCGCCGGATTTCAATGTCCGCCTCGTACTCCGCGTTGTAGCTCTCGATTGCAGCGGTGTTGGCGCCGCTCATATCGATCGTGATCTTCTTCGGCGCGCCGTTCTGAGCGATCGCGCGCCGCAGGAACCGCAACGCCGCTTTGCGGTCACGCTTTGCCGTCAGCAGGAAATCCACCGTGGCGCCAGCCTTGTCGACGGCCCGATAGAGATATCTCCAGGAGCCTTTGATCTTCACATAGGTCTCATCCAGCCGCCAGCTGGAGCCGACAGGCCGCTTGCGGGAACGGAACCGACGCTCCAGCTCGGGCGCATATTTGACGACCCAGCGGTTGAGCGTCGAATGATCGACCTCGACCCCGCGCTCTTCCATCATCTCTTCGAGCTGCCGGTAACTGATCGGGTAGGCGACATACCAGCGCACGCCCCATAGGATTACATCGCGCTCGAAATGGCTGCCCTTGAAATCAATCATCGTGCAATTCGTCTGCCCCGCTCCCGCCCAGCATAACCCAGGCCAGCCCCAGGGCAAAAATTTGCGACAGAACCAGCAGTTCAATTGCTCGGCGTGCGGCGAATACAACGATATCTTGGGGCGATTTGCCTATTGCACAGGTTGCGGCACCCGCAATGACATTGATGAGCTTGTCGACAATATCATTCCGGCGATCCGCGCGGATCTGAAATGCGGCGGCATTCCGTCGAATTCTCTAAAGGATATCGGTTCAGCCTTCGATATCTTCGTGGGGCAATATACGGATCAGCTTATCAAAAATAGGCCGATGCGCTCGATGCGGTGCGAGCGCATTCGAAAGATGCGCCTTCGTGATCTTGTCGCGACCAGAAGGGAGCTAATTGGCGGCTTTGATATCGACATCTGTGAGGGTCTAACAGAGGGAGACATCGGGACCGCCACCCGCATGTTTCAGCGCCGCCACGTTTATGAGCACAATGGCGGCGAGGTCGACGAAAAATACTTGCGTGATAGCGGCGATACATCAGTGCGTTTGAAGCAAACGATCCGAGAAACGCAGGGGGACGTCCACGAGTTCGCCAACCTGGTCTTGCGCATGGCTAAGAATTTTCATCGCGGCTTTCATGACATCTACGAACCGATACGGGGCCCTATCGAACGCCATGAAGTCGAAAAAAAGCGCCTGGAATCCATGCGACGGGCTACGGAGCGGGACGACATATCGCAAGTCCACACCGCAAAACCCAGGCTGCATGGCCAGTAAGTTCGACATTGGCGGCGTGTTGCTGATGAAGGAATGGGGCTCATGGGCGCCCGCGACGCGTGCGACCGAACTCGCGTAAATCAAAAGGCTGGTCAGCGGAACGGCGACGCGCCGCCGCTTTCAGGCCGTGTCAGGGAAGGGGCAAGCGCCAAAGCGGAAGTCGGAATGGACCGGCCAACAAGTGGCATTGCTGTTCCTGCCCGATAATCATCCGCTCCCCGTTTTCCGTGACGAGGTATGAGCCGTCTTGGGTTCCCAGATAGGTGTTCTCTGTAGAGCAGTCTGTCCGCATGGAAGCGACAGCAGCCAGCGTCAGGAGGCCAATAAGCAACGCGACGACGAAAACTAAAACAGCCCGGCTCAATTCATGTCCGGCAGCGAGTTGACCGGCAATTTGCATCTAAGACCCTCATGAGTTTGCGTGGCATAACTGCGCGGCCTCTAATATAGAATGTCGACAGTCAGCCTTCAATGCTCCGTCAACTTTGACAGCCATTGCCATCGCCTTGATGCGGCCCGCTTTTCGGATTGCAACTGCCGCTTTCCCCTGCCGAAAGCCTGCGTCGGCTTAGCATAAGCCAAACAATAATTTCCTTGACTATACACCATTATGGTGTATCATACCCCATGACTGAAAAGCGGAAGCCGACCTACGATTTGACAGCTTTTAAGGCGGCTTGCGGGGACGCCGATAAGCTCAATGTTACGGGCACGGCTGTGCGAAGCGCTGCGGCCTTGGGGTTCGGCCGAGAGGACATCGCCGCAACGATTCAGACCATGCAGCGCGAGCATTTCTACAAATCCATGACCTCTTACGCAGATCATCGGATTTGGCAGGACGTCTATCACGTGCCCTCGCCGGTCGGCGCGCTTTACGTCAAGTTCACGGCCGACGCCGTGACCGAGTTTTTGTTGCTGTCGTTCAAGGAGAAAGACAATGACTAATCCAGTCTGTCCGACGACGGGAGCACCTATGCAGCGCGGGGTGCGTCCCATGACCCTCGACTACAAGGGCGCGAGCATCACCTTCGACATGCCCGGCTGGTATTGCGAGGAGTCCGGCGAAAGCATCCACACGGGCGAGGACATGAAGGTCTCCGACCGCGCCCTTAATCGGCTCAAAGCCGAGAGAGAGGGCTTGCCTTCACCCGAGGAGGTCAAGCGCATTCGCACGAAGCTGGGCTTGACCCAAGAGCAAGCGGGCGAACTGATCGGCGGCGGGCCGCGCGCCTTCCAGAAATACGAGGCGGGCGACCTTCTGCCCAGCCGTGCGATTGGCAGCGCACTGGCGTTGCTCGACCATGATCCTTCGGGTCTGGCCGTTCTGTCTGCCCGGCCACATCCTGCGCCTACTTCGCCTTCGTTCGGCGAACTCCGCGCGGGCGATTGATTTAGCTGCCGTGAGCCACTTCCTCACGAAGGTGAGGCACAGCCCACGGCACCCCTCCGCAGGGTACTGCAGTTATTAAAAGTTCTTGATATTCCCCGGCCTGCCACCAAGTCTGCTCAAGGCTATGTCGCCTATCGGCCGTTTTTCTGACCTCGGCGCTCACCGATACGCTTCGGATCTGGCCGAGGTCCTGAAACAATTCAACCTTGCGCATCCGGAGCCGGCTGTTTCCTGCTAAGGGGCGCTTGCGGCCTGGACGGAGAGGTCTACCTAAAACCTCCACCTCTCCGGCTCCCCATGCTCGGCGGGTGTACAGCGGGGGAAGCTTTTGAGGGGTTGAGAAGGCCGCTCAGTCACACTCGCGCTGAGCGGCCTTCGTCTATTCGGCCCACTCGTCACAGTGTAGGGCAAGTCGCGGGCGGGCGTTCGAGCTCTTTGAGGGCTCCTAGAGATCAGTTTTCGGTCTCGCCGCTCTCGCGCGCTCTCTTGTCCAGCGCTTCGTCTATCAACGTCCTGATTTCAGGACGGACTATTTTGCTGCCTTGCTCGAAGAGACCCGGAACTTTGCCGGCCCGAATTTGGGCAGCCGTCGCGCGGCGCTTTCTTTCTGCAAGCCAGAGGGCGTGGTCTTTGGAGCGCATGTCTTTAGATCGCATGGATGAATAACTAGGGCGCTCTCGCCTGTTAATATCCACAAAAACGCCCCGCGCTTACATCCGGCGTCGGGGCGTTTCTCTTGCCGAGCGCGGAGGGGGTGCCCGGATCGTTTGAAACCTAAGCCTATGATTCTGTGAAAACAAGACGATCAAGCGGCCATCGTCCGAACGCGTTACCCCCTAATTACTTTTGCTGCCGACCGGCAGCGGCAGGCGTCGAGTTTATCCCCGAGAACGGTGGCGACGCGGGCGTCCGGTTGCGGAAGGCGAAGGCGGAATGATTGATCGCCCCACGGCTACGATTACGCAGTCTCGAATAAGCCGCAGTGGCTACCGGAAGACGAATTTTGCCGGTTGGCGACCCGGCGTCTGGAGATCATCTATCAATCAGCTCGTTGTGCCTGGTTCTTGCGAAACGTCGCGGGAGACACGCCGAAAGTCCGTTTGAATGCGCGGCTGAAGGAAGCTGCCGATTCATAGCCGCAGTGTTCCGCCAAGCGATCAACCGTAATCCTGGTCTCGACAAGCCGGCGGGCGGCGATCTGCATGCGCCAATGGGTGCAGGACTGTCGCGAGTCGTTTGTCAGACATGGCCGCGAAAATGCCCCTGCTGATTGCGCCAGTTTCGATCAAGTACCGCAAGATTATGAAAGAGCGCAGCGCTGAATGGGTAAGGCGTCTTTCTCGTCTGCGTCGTGATCATCGCGGCCCTCGACGTTCTCCAAGCCTCCGGCCGGATCATCCTCAATATCGTCTCGCGCCTCGGGAATTTCGCTCGCAACTGACTTTCGTCACTCACCCCCACGCGACCGCCTCGATATGTTCGCGCCCGGTTTCTCTCGCGCGCAAGAGGACCTTTCCATGTGCAACTTTCAGACGGCCTTGACTGCTGACCGCTTGTCGTCGTTCCGGGCCGAATGCGTGCTCTTGGCGCTGCAAACCAACGTGGATGTGTTGCCTGCCGCCACCCTAGACTTCCGATGAGGCGCGGAGGGCCTCGGCGGACCCGCCCGTGGGCTACATGCTCCGCGAGATAGCCGATTCGAGACGACCTCATTTCGCGGTTCGAGCCCGCGTCCACTCATCGCCCGCGGATTTACTGAGACCAGCCCATGTCGCTCTCCGAGAACATCAAAGATAATGGTCGCGTCGGATCGGTTTATTTCGGCTTTGATGGCACCGGCCGCGCGTGGCAGGCACGCCGCGCAATCGATAGTTCTAGCCGATCGCGTCCTTGCACGCCCGCGCCCTCTGGAAGTTCGCCGGCGCCGAGGCGTAGTAATGACCGCTGGGCCGAAGCAGAGAGCCCGACGGTCGTGGAGCTTGTCGCGATGATGAGCGCTCACCGTCGAATGGGCGAGGCGCTACGAGGCCGGCACCCGAATGATTTCGTGTGAGCTGCGGACGAAGCGCTCGCCGCCCGCGTGGCCTATGCGTTCGCCGTGACCCTCTCGGCGCAAACCTACTGGGGCGCCTGACCGCGCGCCCATTACCCGGCGGCCCCGCCGCAAACCCAAGGAGAAACCCCGAATGACTGACACGCTTCTTCACGATCCCGCGCGCTGCGGCGTGCTCTTGTCGCTTGAAGACCACGCCGTCAAAGCTGCCGGGCTCGCCCGCGCCATGCGGTTGGCGCTTCGCGAGGCGGACCTATCGGACCCGCGCGACGCTGCGGCCCTCCAATCGCTGGCCTGTGACGCCGCAGATTATACGAGCGCTTGAGCGCATCTCATCACCAACCCGCCGTCCGCCTGATCCTCGTGCCCCGGCCACCTGGCGGCGGGGCTCTTCCGAAGCAACCGACAAAGACGAGCGCACAATCCGCCGCCGCCCCTCGCGGAGAAGTCCCAGGCGACAACTATTCCGCCATCGTAGGGATCGATCTCGATAAGCGCGCGGAATTACACACAGAAAATGACGCTATTCATGCCTTATCAACCTATAGCTAGTTGGACGAAAGTTGCATTTCGGATGGTGGACCGCCCTGCCACAATCGGCAGGAAAATTTGACCGTTTGCTCCGCCGCGAAGCCAGGTCCTGGAGGCGGGGGGGAACTGTGTCGCCTTTATCGTCTGCCGCAGTACAGCAGCCTGTCCAGGCGTCGAGCCTGAGCATTTCAGCCGTGTTACCTGTGCAGTTGGCTTTATCCAGAATGAGCAAGAGGCTGCCCCTTGGCCGGGACCCGCATTCGAGCCTGGGTCGCGCCGCGCGAGGACTGAAGCAAGGTTCTGATGAACGAGGGCTGAAATGAGCAGTCCATATTCTGAGTTGGGTTGTTTTTGGGCCGCTGCCGCAGGCAGGGAGAAACTCGTTGCACACGCGACAGTGAATACTGTCTTTCTCGTTGTATCTTGAAGGAAAATCTTCATAGTCAGGGCCTCCTATGACTTGCACCTATCTAACTTGAAAATGACCGGGGCCTTTGTTTTCCAGCCGCACCCCCGCCCCACCGCCGCTCGGGGATGAACTCGACGCCTGCCGCTTCTCGGGCGACGCGGGAAGAGAATGCAGCCTCGTCCTGAAAACGCAAAATACCCCTGCCGTCCGACCGCCTGTCTCCTACACTAACGACGTGAAACGCGAGATGCTCCAGCGGGAGGGATTGCCGCTCGAGCTGATGGCAGATTTCGTGCTCGACCATCGCATCCCTCCGGCCTTGGGAGGCGCGCCCGCCGATCGGCGCAACCTGATCTTGCAGGATCACGACGACTCGGAAGCGAAAGACCGCGTCGAGGTCTGCCTCGCCCGCGCGGTCTGCGCCGGGACGATCGACCTCGAGGCCGCGCGGCAGGCTATTTGGACGGACTGGAAGAGTGCTGGACGCCTATGCGACGGGGAGCGCCGGTAACGCCGTGCGCCGGGCAGAGCGGGGCGCGGGTGCGCGAAAATGGCCAGGGCACTACCTTGGTAGCCGAGAAGGCTCTGGCGCACCCGCAGAGCTCTGAGCTGATTTGTTGGCAAGAGGGTAGGCTGAGAAGCGCCCCGACGCCGGATGTAAGCCCGGGGCGTTTTTGTTGTGCCGACTTGGACGCGAGAGATGGCTCCAACAAAGTTCGTTGCGGAGGGAACGGTGAGCCTGCAGTGAAGTTCCCATCTCATACGATGGCGGGAGAGCCGCTAATGGCAAGCGAATTGGAAATGACGGCTGCGGCGCTTGAAGCGACGCAGGAAATTATTCGAATAAGCAAGACTGAGCTCAATGGAATAAAGGGGCGGCAGAAAGACGCCGCGTTAGAGCAAGGCGTTCAACCAGCGAGCGATCTAGGCAAGGATGTTGCGCAGACCGACCCGCTTGGGAAAGTGCCTCCCCACCGTTGATCCTTGCGGAGGCGGGAACGTGACCCTCATCAAGACCCAAGCGGCCAGATTGGCAGAAGAAAGACGCCGCATCAGAGCGGCCAAAATTCGGGCTGGCCAGATCGCCGGACTATTCGAAAAAGGCAGCAGAAAAGTTCGTCCCGAGATCAGGGCGCTGATAGACGAAGCGCTCGCCAAGCGAGCGAGCGAAAGCGGCCAGGCTAGAAACTGACATCGCTGCGGCTGCTCAGGACATCTTGTTGCACCCTCCCCGCCATGGACCACAGGAACATGCGCGACCTCGGGATGAGCGCTCTCCGGCCGTGCGCGCCGGGCGAGGACGACGTCTCTCGCCTTCTTAAATTGGCCGAGGTTCCCTCGCTGCAGCCGGCGGCTGCGGCGCGACCGTCAGAAGATGCGCCTCGGTGGCCTATCCCATTGGGCAGAAGCAACCGCCGGAACGTTAATGTTTCCGCGCCCCGATCCGCGCCAAGAGATTATAACCCAACAGGCCGCCGAGCGCGGCTCCCCCCAGCGCCGCAATCGCGCCGGCGGCGCCGAGACCCGCTACTGCGCCCAGAACCGCACCGGTCCCTGCGAAAATATAGCGATTTTTCTGTTGGTTGGGATTGCGATCGCTGTCGGCCATGGTCTGCTCTCCAGTTGCCTGACACATGGGGCGAGCGGGTCGAGGGGCGAGCCCTAAGGCGCCGGGCTGCCCGACTTCTGTCCGGACAGGTCGCAGTAGGGGGCGAGTGGCGGAGAGCATAATCAAGCCGGCTCGACCGCCTCAATCAGCGCCGGATCATCGTCCCCGGCGCCCGCCCGGTTCACCCGGGTCGACACCACCCATTCCCGCAAGGCGTCCTCGGGCGGCGGGTGCAGGAGCGCGGGCGGATAGTCGCCGTGCATCCATGCCCCCGCGTCGCACCAGTCGAGAATGACCGGCATGCGGTCGTGAAAGGGCTGCGTCCACTCATGTGCGGGCCCCACGATGATAGTTGCGGATTCGATAGGCTCGTTCGTCTCCGGATTGCGCCAGCACTCCCAAAAGGCCCGCAAAGGCCAGCGGGCGGCCGTCTGGGGCCGAGAAATAGTGCGGCGTCTTCGCGCCCGGCTTGCCGGTCCACTCATAGAAGCCCGAGGCCGGGATAATGCAGCGGTGCGACTTGAACGCCGAGCGGAACATCGGCTTTTCGGCAAGTGTCTCGGCGCGGGCGTTGAAGGTCGACGGCAGTTCGTTGAGCGGCTTCTTCCACCATGATGGGATGAGGCCCCAGCGCATCGAGACGAGCTCGCGGCCGGCCCCCCAAGCCGTAGGACGTCGATCGGCGTGGTAGGCGCAATGTTGTAGCGCGGCCGTAGATTGCGCGCCGGGCCGATTACGCTCAGGAAGCGCTCGACCTCCGCCCATGTATAGGATTGCGTGAACCGTCCGCACATGGGGTCGATATTAACGCCGCACTCTCATCGGCGCTATTGCGTGCCGATCGCGGGGCCGGACCTATCCGCGCGGCTGCGCCAGCCATAGCCCCGCGCTGTGCCCATCGCAAGCCAGCTATTTGCTGGCAACCAGTAGCTCAAACAGTTGGTTGAAGTCGGCCTTCTCGGTCTTGATGAAAACCCCGCGATAGCCGTTGCAGCCGATGGCTATCGTATACTCACCCCCGGAATACGCCCACCCCTGTTGGGGTATCCATTGCATGCCGCTCAGTTTGGAGAATGCTTCGGCAAGCGCGTTGAAGTTGGTCGTTACAGACGCACAGAACTGTGCAGCCGCAGCCATCTCAGTCATCCCGGGCGGCGTCTCGGCGGTCGCTTCGTGATTAAGCAGGCGGCCGTCCGGGGCGAACTCAAATGCGAGGACGACGCCATCCAATTTTGCAAGGTCGGTCAATGCCGCCATTTTTCTCTCCACCTTTGCGACGGTCACCGCGGCGCCGCGCACCCGCTTATTCGCTCGCTTCGCGCATCCCGGCGCTCACGTTGCGCGACGGCCATGCCCCGGGCGGAATAGGCCTTGTTTTCGTCACAGCGGGCGCTGAGAACTCATTCGTTCCGGCCCCTGCCAGGAACCCGGAGCGAGAAACGCCCCGACCGCAAAGGCAGCGGCGGGGCGTTTTGCTTGAAGTATGGAGTAGGCCGGGCGGCTAGAACGGGCCAAGCCCCATGCCAAACAGACCTCCGCCATAACCCCACGCGCCGCAACCGCCATATGCTGGATAGGCAGTGCCGTGGACTCCGCAACCGCTTGGATAGGCGGATCCGTAGGCAGCTAAAGGCGCCGCAGCAGCGTAGGTTCCGATGCGATAGCGTGGCCAGCCGTAATACCAGCCCATGTGCCAACGATGGTGATGATGCCGATAGGGGCGCCAATCAACCTGATTGGTGGATGACGACAGGCTGACGCTGGCCTTGTCGGTGATGCTCATGACGCCGGCGAACGATGAGGTCGGCACGAGGGAAACGGCAACCGTGGCGCAAAGCGCAGCCGTCGAACCCATGGCTCTCAAACTAGACATCTGGGCCTCCTGCAGAGTGCTGGAGACCCGCCAGTTAGATCGTCAGACGACCGCGTCGAGTGGCTCGGTTAGAAATATCGGCCGGCCGGAATCCCGCGCCCTTCACAGGATTTGAGTGTGTGAGACTGTCGCAGGCGCCTGGCCTGATCTGACGGCCCGTTGCATCTTTAGCGGCGGGCCGTCTTTCCATTAAGGCGCCCGCCCTGCGCGCGGGCAGTGCTGGACAGCCTCTCCGGCTCATTCCCGGCCTATGGCCCGGCGCTCAGCATGATACGCAGGATGAGACATGCCCCCAAAATTAGGGCTGCAAGGGCGATTGTGTGTTCAGCCATTGGCGCGCTCCTAAATCCGCCGCCAAGATCACAAGATTAAAGTTCTATTGGGAGAGCTGGAAAGCTGCCGCATAGTGGCCGGACGATCGACCTTCGGCCAGGATTGGACGCAATATCGGGCGAGCGGGCTTGGCCCTTTTTCCGAATGTTAGATGGTCGGAGTGGCGGGATTCGAACCCACGACCCCTTGTCCCCCAGACGAGTGCGCTAACCGGATTGAGGGCTAGTCGAACCATCCAAACATGCTGTTTATATTAAATACCGGTTGATATAGCTTGTTTGTTTGCCTCCCTCCGTGGTGCCGAGCGACGTGCTGCCCGATTCGTCGCAGCTTCAGGCGAGCGGGATGGGGCGATAATGCTGCTATTTGAGTCGCGAGGGAGGCGGTGAACTTCCCGATTCGACCGCCTCGCCTCGCCCTCTCACCGGCGCTTCTTGATGAGCGCTTCGGGAGCAAGCGCTAGGCTGCCCTCCTTATGAGGGCGTAACGCCAATCCGTTTTGATGGTGGCGAAAACGCCATCGGCAATTGCAGCAGCGCTGTAGCGGGTTTCGGCGTGCGTATCCTTGTCGATCATGTCGAAATATTTCGCGCCCTGCGCCAGCAAATCCTCAATTCGCCACTCGATGAAATTTTTGGCGGTCGTGTGCGTGGGAAATTCGGCTGAGAAAACGGGCGCTTCCAACTCGTTGAGGACGGACACAGCAAGACGACCCATTGGCAAGCTTTTCCTTGTTTTTCCGCACATTGGAGCGGCGGGAATACGCCCAGATAAGCGCTCGCTTCAAGGTAAGGGAAACGCTTAGTGGGAACCCGTAGAAAACTGAAGGGCGAGCGCTTGTCTGGCAGCGGAAGAGCGCTACCGTACTACGGTAGACCTCGCCTCGAGCTGGCGGGGCGCGATCGTGGAGGCGACGATGGTTACCGCCAAAGAACACATGACTATGGCGACGGTTCTCGCTCTTGTCGGTGCGGCATTCGGCGCAGCGCTGGGAGGCGCGACAATCGGCTTTCCGGCTGCTCTCGCGAGTACTGTAATTGGCGGGCTCGGAGGAGCCATTATTGGTTCGTTTATGTAGCCCCCCGCCTGCCCCCGCCCCGCGTGCCTCTCTCCAATCCTCCTGGGGAAGGCCAGGCAGGCGGGGGTTCTGTCTTTCCTGATCTGAAAAGAGCGAGCGAACAAGCAGCTCCCACGGAAGGCGGTGTTTCGCGCCCCCAGTTAGTTGGCAGGGGCTCGAAATAGCTGCTTTTCATGTTGCATCGGCTCGCAACAAATTCCCTTGGTTTCCAACGATTCCCCGGCAATCCCGGCGGCCCCGCGCGACATGGATGCGACATGGATAGGCCGAAAAAATGCGCCCGACCTGGGAGTGCGGGCGCTGATAAGTAGGAGAAGTTGAGAATCCAACTCTGGCTCTAAGAACTTTGTTCCGGCCTCTGCCGTAATCGGCCGGACGTCCGCCCCGCACCGCCTCCACTTGCTCGTCCGTTGCTGCCGACTCCGCCGTACGACATCAACGTGACATGTGAGGGCGGTATAGGCATTTGAAGCACGCGCATCGCAGCATGATCTTATGCGTAGGCGGTGGGCGTATCCCTAGCTCAGATCGCAAAGAAGAGGCGAGAGATGACGAATCTCGAACACGCCCCTATGGCTCACGGCGTTAGTCCAAGCAACAGGCCCGCCCGTATTCTCGCAGGTTATTTGCTCAACCGGAAGCGAGGTCCCCTGGCGCTTCGGAAGATGATCCAAGACGACATCACCCGATTTATCGACTTGGGAGCCCGCGGTTACGCTTCAGAATTGGCCGAGGCCTGAAGCGTTTTGAGTCCTCGTTTCCACAAATGCAGGATGAGGCAGCTTAGGTTGGAGCCCACTCGCCCGGCTGCGACCAGCCCGGTGGACGTCCATCAGCTCAGTTTTCGACCTTGCTACTTTTGCGCGCTCTCTCGGCCAGCGCCTCGTCTTCCGCCTGATGCGCGCCGTCGACCAGCCGGAGGGCAAGTCCGCGCCGCACTCGAAAGCCGTCAGCGCGATCTTCATCCGCGAGAATGGGCGCAGCGCGGAGAGCAGCTGCAAAACGGTGCAAGCGAGACGGCGGCAGCCGTATAGCCTAACAGCGCCCTACCTATGCATGGAAAGGGCGTCTGGTTTGTCGCCAGACCGCTACCAAGGCATCCTCACATGGCAGATACACATAACCGCGACGACCAGACGTCCGGTATCCTAGCACTTTCTGGCATTGGCGCTGCGGTCGGTGCGGCGTTAGGCGCACTACTGGCTGGAGCAGGATCCGGTTTCTCCGGAGCGCCTGTCGGCGCCCTATGCGGCGCAATCGTTGGCGGGGTCCTCGGATTGTTGATCGAACGGTAAAGCTCTGCGGTAGCCCGGCGCTTCAACGACGGGGCTTCTACCGATTTAGAGAGCGCCGATACGTCAATCGACGTCAGCAGGCGCACGGGACGCAGCAGCGTAAGGCGGATCCAATGCTTGAGTTTGTGCCGGACCTGCCACGGTTGACCATGATCTTTTCTCAGGCGACCGCGCCAACCTTCTTTCTAGGCGCAGTCGCGGGATTCGTTTCGCTCATGTCCTCGCGGCTTTCCGCAGTGGTGACCCGGATTCGCGGGCTCAATGGGATACCTGGAGATGACCCCGCCCGCGCACATCTCAAGACCGACATTGATCGACTACGTCGGCGTGCACGGCTTTTGAACCGAGCCATAGTCGCCTCTCTGGTCAGCGGGATTTGCGCAACAATCCTCCTAGCGATTGTTTTTACGTCCGAGTTCTTCGGCCTTAAATATGCGTATGGGGCGGGCCTGCTCTTCGTCGTGGCAACATTGTTCTTGGGTGCCGGGCTCGTTTCCTTCGCCCAGGAAGCCCGCATCGGCCTTTCTGAGGCAGATGAATATGAGTGATCGCTGCTCTCCTGAGATCAGAAAGCGGGAGGATGAGCTATGCCAGAAAAACCGCAGGGACGTTACCGGACGTCAGGCGAGCGGGGTCAACCAAATACCGCTCTCGTCGAAATTGGGAGGATCGGGATAGACATTCCTGAGCAAGAGTATCGAGACAAGGGCTATGAGCCGGATTTCGACACGTTGCCGTGGAAAGCCGAATATTGCGCTATCGCTCAAAAAGACGATCCACAGAAGAGTTAGCATTATAAGCAAAACGCCCCGCCGGCACATCCACGGTCGGGGCGTTTCTCTTTGGCGCCGCGCCACGACGCCATTGCGGGGAAGCTACGCGAGCGTTTCGGGGAAGGCAAGGCCTTGCTCCCTAGATGGGGCGACAAGCCGGATGGGCGGGGGAGCCCGCGGAAAATTGCTGCCACAGCCGCGAACCGAAAAGTGTTCAAAGGGTTGATAGTGAGCGACGCTTTCGGGCGTTGTGATCGAGCGGACGGAATGAAGCTCCAAGACCGCCCCGCCAAGGTGGCCCTCTGACGACCGCTCGACCCGGCGGCTGCCCCGTGAGCTTCGGGCGGCCGCCTTATTCATGCTCGATGCTGCTGGCCGCAGAAGGGCGTAATCGCGCGCCGCTACTATGGGTAGCGCGGGATTAGAAGCTCCGTATGGCTGAGCAGCAACGAAACGCCGACCATTCCTCTGAGCGTGTATGACCTCGGCTATGCTGAACGGCATTTGCTGGATATCGCGCGTATGCCTTTGGCTAAGTATATGATCAAGAGCGCGCCGGGCTTCAGGGACAACCATCACTATCCGACGGGCGGATGGGGGCCAGACACCGGCATGGTTGGCTGGTCGATGTTCGACCCCTACGAGAAGAAAATGCGTTTCTTTTATCGGACGATGATCGCCAACGAGTTCTTATCGATCACCGCTAACGAGCCTCTGTTTACGGTGCTGCCAATCGGCGGTCCTCTCGGGAAGCCGTATCCACAGCCGTAGAACATCTGTCCGCGCGCCTCCAAGGCGCCGCTCGATTTGATGGCCTGTCATCCTAAATGGGGGTGTGGGGCTCCACCACTTCGGGAGGGCTCACGCACATGATGCGAGAGCAGGCCTTCTGGCGTATTCTTTCGATTGGCGTCGGCGCGATGTTCGCGCGTGGCTTCTTAGGGGCAGACCCTATGGCTGCGGCAACGGCGCTGGGGTAGGCATAGCTCGAACGATCCTTAATCCTCGGATGGCGTCATCAGGCCTGCCAGTCAGTGCGTCGCCGCCCCCCTTGGGCGCCGGTGCGGCGAAATCGACCATCAGGATGTGGATAACTGTCCAGATTAAATAGAAACTGCACGTAAATCAGTGTCTTATATTTTACGCAATGGACTAGGCCTGCTTGCTACCTAGCGCCGCGCCGTGTGGGAAGGCGTGGTTGAGGTTTCCAATCCAGAGGCAACCCCAAAGCAAGCCGCGACGATGTGTGGTCGGATCCTATTGAAGGAACCGACATGCGGCGCAAATTCGCAATATTGCATTTGAGCGGCGTATGATCGCCGCAGGACACGTTGAAAGCCGCAATCGCGGTGGTGCGTAGGGGAGCCAAATGAGCGAAATAGAGAAACTCCTCCGGGATATCCATACGCTCAGGGAGTCAATCCAAATCGATTGGGGCGAGCTTTATTCAAATCCTCTTCGGGAGGCAGAGAGAAATGAGATACGCACCCATTTAGAGCTATGCCAGGCCGAGCTTGGCATCCTGATTGAACGGTTGAAGAAATTTGAGGACGACGCTTCAAATTAGGACACTACCTTGCTTTAATTTTACTAGGTGTGTTTGCTACCTGATACCGGATAACCGGGCTGCTTCTTTGCGGGGCGCAATTGTACGGTATTAGGTAGCAAACACACCCGACCTTGAAATCGTGTAAGAACCTGACTCAAAAGACAACTATCGCGCGAGCCGCCTGATAGCGATCTGGATCGACGCCAGAACGACGAAGGTTTGCAGGGTCGTTGCGAGGTTTTCCCAGTCTTTGGCGAGGCGTCGGTTGCGTCCGAACCATGAGAACGTTCTTTCAACCACCCACCGGCGCGGCAGCAGAACGAAGCCCTTCATGTCGTCGCTGCGCTTGACGATTTCGATGCGCAGCGACGGAGCCTTGGCGACCGCCGTGTTGACCTGATGGGCGTTGTAGCCGCTGTCGGCCCAGACGAGTTCGAGCCAGGGAAAGCTGTTACGGATTTTATCGAGCACGAGCGCCGCGCCGTCGCGATCCTGCACGCCGGCGGAGTGGACGACGACGCGCAACGGCAAGCCTTGCGTATCGACCAGCGCGTGAATCTTGCGACCCTTCACCTTCTTGCCGGCGTCGTAGCCGGTCAGGCCGTCATGACCGCCCCTTTTTCCGTCGACTTCAGCGACTGGCTGTCGATGACCGCCGCCGTGGGGCTCGCTTCGCGCTCCATGTCTTCACGCAGCTCCATGCGCAATTTGTCCCAGATCGCGTCCCAGACGCCGTCCTTCTGAAAATTGCGGAAGATGTTGTAGACGGTCGACCGTGGCGGAAAGCCGTCGCGGGGAAGGTAGCGCCACGGACAACCCGTGCGCAGCAAATAGAGAATGGCGTTGATCGCCGCGCGCATGTCGGTCTTGCGCGGTCGACCGCCGTACTTGGCCGCCGGGATCAACGGCACGAGCACGGCCCATTCCGCATCCGTCATGTCGCTGGGGTAACGCCCGCCGACGCGGGTGTAGGTTACGATGATCCGGCGTCCACATTCCGAATGGCGATGTCATGTCTGGACGGCGCCTTCCCGTCAAGGCGACTTTGAGATCTCTGCGATGGTTCGTGAGCGCGGTCATGTCTTCGGCCTTTCGCAGCGGAACTTCGCCCGCTGGCCCTGATGTTGTCCGCTGATCCCTTGCCCCGATCACATTAGCGCGCTCTTCCGCGCAGACATCGCCGCGGGCTTTGAGATCAATTCGCTTGCCTTCGCATCAGTTCTTTGTCGCCCTCGACTCCGTTTGCGGTGGATTTATCGCTAGCCGAACCGCTACTCCCACTTACGCCAGCGTTTGCGTCACCGCAGCATAACTCGCCCCGCTGCGCAGGATCGCAAAGACGATGCGCGCCAGTTTGTTTGCAAGGGCCACGGCGACTAGCTTGAATGGCTTGGTCTCCATGAGCTTTTTGGCCCATGTGCGCAACGCGTCGGTGTGAGGTTTGCGATGGTACAGCACCGCATGTGCGCCCACGACGAGCAATTTGCGCAAATAGCGGTTGCCCATCTTCGAAATCCGCCCAAGCTTCTGTTTGCCGCCTGAACTGTTCTGCCTCGGCGTCAGGCCGAGGAAAGCCGCGAACTCGCGCGGGCCTTCAAAGCTCGAGGCGTCCTGGACGCTTGCCGCTATCGCTTGGGCCGTGATCGGGCCGACGCCCGGGATGCTCATCAGGCGCCGCGCAGTCGCATCGGCTTTCGCCTTTTTCATCAACGACCGGTCGATTGTGTCGATGGCCTCGTCGAGCGTGCGCAGTTGAAGAACCAGCGGGGCCAGCGCCTCGCAGACGCAGGGCGATATCGTCTCGTCGCGGGCTTCAATCCGCCTGGCCAGTTCCCGTGCAGCGTTATGCCCCTGCGCCGTGATCACGCCGATCTCGGCCAGATGTCCGCGCAGGCGTTGATGAGCTGCGTGCGCTGACCCACAAGCATCTCGCGCGCCTTGTGATGCATCAGCACTGCCTGGTTCTCCTCCGTGCGCACGCCAACAAAACGCATCGAAGGCCGCGCCACCGCCTCACAAATCGCCGCTGCATCCGCCGCATCGTTCTTCTGCCGGCGCACAAAGGGCTTCACATAGGCTGGCGGCATCAGCCGGGCATCATGGCCGAGCGCTATCAGCTGGCGCGCCCAATAATGCGCTGAACCGCAAGCTTCCATGCCGACGAGACAAGGCGGAAGAGATTGGAAAAATGCCAAAAGCTGCCCTCGTCTCACTGCGCGCGCGAGGATGACCTTTCCGGAAGCGTCGACGGCGTGGACTTGAAACACATGCTTGGCCAAATCGAGCCCAACGATCGTGACACAAGATAAATCGATGCTATGTTTGCCCATGGACGGCGCTCCTTGCAGATGGATTGCTTGACAGCAACCATCTTGGCACAACTCTCTCGGAGCTGGATGCCGGTGCGGCGCCGTCCACACCATCACGTTAACTCGCACACGGTGTAGCGAAGCGTATTTGGTCTTCATTTTAAGCGGGTAGCGTCACGGATCTCCATTCCGCGATCGCCCTGAGGCGATGCAGATGGATGGAGATGGCGGAGCGGCGGGAAGGTCGGGACGGAACGAACAGGTTGCGGAGCGCGGAGAACACATCGGCAAAGCGCTGCAACCCTCCCCATGATCGAAACCCCTGCATCGCTCGCTCTCTTTTTCGCAATGGCACATGGGAATTTTCGGCACGATTGTTCAGACCCTTGTGGGATCGATGCTCGACATCCGGCAGAGTCTTCCGCTGCGCTACGGCATAGGAGCCGAGCTTGTCGGTGACCATGCGCCGGGGGTGACAGCCCTGCTTATGGAGAAGGCGTTTTAACAATCGCTGTGCGGCCGTGGCGTTGCGGCGAGCCTGAACGATCTCGTCAAGAATGTAGCCGTCCTGGTCGACGGCCCGCTAGAGATAGCGCTTCTCGCCATTGATCGAGACGACGACCTCGTCGAGATGGCGATGTCAGATTAACTTAAACGTGGTGCAGATGCCCCGCGCGGGTCAATTTTAGGCCGCGGTCAGCGTGACGGATTTCCACTCCGCCATCGCCGCGAGGCGATGCAGATGAGTAGCGAATGCGGAGCGGTGTGAATGCGGTGGAACAACGTGGTTGCGGACGGCGGGAAAAGTTTCGACGAATCTCTGGAGTCCGCTCCATGAACGAAAACCTTGCATCGCCCGCTCGCGTTTTCGGATGGGAACATGCGAGTTTTCCGCGCGATTGTTGAGGCCCTTGTGTTGGCAGTGCTCTACTTTCGGCATGATCTTGCGCCGGGCGGCTCCGTAGGAGCCGAGTTTGTCGGTGATCATGCGCTTGGGAGGACAACCTTGCTTGCACAAAAGCCGCTCCAACAACCGTTTGGCGGCTCGCGTATCGCGGCGGATCTGGACGATTTCGTCGAGCACGTATCCGTCTTGATCGACGGCGCGCCAGAGGTAGCGTTTTTCGCTGTTGATCGTGACCACCACTTCGTCGAGATGCCAGATGTCTTGTCGGCTCGGCTTCTTTCGCCTCAAGCACCGGACATAGTCCGGTCCGAATTTGTGAGCCCAGACGCGAACGGTCTCGTAGGAAACCACGATCCCGCGTTCGAGCAGCAATTTCTCGACCAGCCGTAGGCTCAGGGGAAATCGAAAATACAGCCACACTGCGTGGGCGATGATCTGCGGCGGAAAGCGGTGGCGCTTGTAGCTGACGGGGGGCTCGCTCATCCGAGCCGTATCGCCCGGAACTACCTACGCCGAAGTTAACCTGACATCGCCAGGCCGACTGCCCCGCGCCATCACGCTCGATGGCTACCAGGCTTCGCATCGAGCGGCGCGCGAATTCCTCGCCGAGCATCAAGGCGGCGCGCGGACTCAATTTGGATCTTCAAAATACTTGAATAACCTCACTGAACAGGATCATCGATCGATCAAGCTTCGCTTGGGCCCAATGCTTGGGTTGAAGCGGTTCCGAACTGCCTCGATCACCATCGCTGGTATCGAGCTCGTGCACCGGATCAGGAAAGGTCGGTTCAAACTCGGAGCGCTTCGCATCAAAGACACCCGTGCGCCGGAAATCTGGAACACAGCGCTCGTTGCATGACCTCCGCTCATGCCCTCTGGCCATTCGTTGTTTCGTCACGGAAATTTTGCACCACAGCCCTCTATCTGGCGTCTACAGCCCGCATCGAGTAGACAGTCTCCTCACCAAACAAATGGGGCTAGGAGGGCGGGCGGGGTTCTCGGATTCATCCTCGCCCGGTGGGGTACCTCTGACATCCCAATAATTGCATCGACTGTCATCGTGTTCGCGGTGCTTTCAGGCATTTTTGGCTTCTTCGTCCCCTGGTATAAGCCTCGGTGACGAACAGCAAACGCCCGCCATTACGTCGACTTGTGGCGCAAGGCGCAGCGCTGCCGGAATGTGAGCCGGACGCCAGCCTCGCTGATTGCCTTCCTGGCATCGCGCTTTACACGGCTTGGCGTGGATGCCTCGGCGAGCTTCGCAACAAGGGCCTCAATCTTACTGCGGCGCATTCTTTTGGCCTTCGGGGGCGCAGCTATCGGCGCGGGAACGGCCGGCGCGGGAGTCGTTTCTGCAAGGCTCGCAAGGATTTCCTCGGCGCTACGGCGCGCCTTACGAGGCACCGGGACTGCTTTTGGCGCGGTCGAGGACTCGTGGCTTGGGACGGCGCGCGGCTGTCGCTTGTCGGCGGCTGGCCCGGCTTGAGGCCCCTTTCTCGTATTGGGGGGATGCTCGAGTTTTTCGTGGCTCTGGCGGCCGCGGCGCGGTCCCGGCTCGGGCTGCTTCTCGAGGTGTTGCGGTTGATCGAGGACCTCGATGATCCTTGTGCCGGCTGCCTGCCATGGGCGGGCTGCCGAGATTCCGTCAGCCTTTTCGGTGAATTTGGGGGCGAGTGGCTCGCTCGACGGCGCCGGCCCCGGAAGTTGAGAGAGGCGCCCCTGAGTTTGGCGCTTGGGTGGCTCTGCGCTCCCGAGGCGAACAACTTGAACCGCAAAACTACCCCCGCGGCGCTTGAAGCCCTGCAGGTCTGTCGAAATCCGCTTCAATGACGAGTCCTTGTGTGGCTATAAACGGAAAGGAGGTCGCGGCTGGGGTAGCGCTACCGTGTTCCGGCGTTTTCGCAAGCGACACAATCCCCATGACTGAGGCGCATCGACAGCGCGCCGTTTCGTATATCCGCCATACAAGCCGCAGGCCTTTAGCCCTTTACGATTTTGTAGCCCGCAGCGTGAAGTGCGGCCACGACGGCCTTGGCTAAATGAGCACTATCTTCTTCATTGCTCCTATGATGAGCATCTTTCACGCCTGTGGTAGAGCTTGGGTCTATGAAATTCGCCTTGTGAATTGCCTCGGCGATAAGAACCAAAACGTGATTTTCTTCAGACATGATTTCTCTCCAAGGGCTTGGGTCAGGCGCCAGCTACATCGGGGTCGAGTATCTTACTAACAGCCTAAAACGGCGACAAGGCGAGCCAAGAGTGTTGGGAGGAAACAGCGGATGCCCTCCGATAGGCCCGCCTGTTAAATAGGAGTTCCCCATGAAGGTAAAGGATGTGATGCACAAGGCGCTGAATGGGTTTCTCCCGACACGCCGGTCGCCAACGTGGCGCAGAAGATGCGGGAACATGACATTGGGGCGGTTCCGGTTGGCGAAAACGATCGACTTGTCGGCATGATTACCGATCGCGACATCACAATCAGAGCCGTTGCTGAAGACAAGGAACTCTCCCAGCTTACCGCGCGCGACGTGATGACCAGCGGCATCATTTATTGTCGTGATACTGAAAAGGGTGGGTTTGGCGCCGTCGAAAGAATGTTAACAGCGCGAGCATCACCGATGAGAATTCGTCTTACCTGTAGCGGCCCGAGCGTGGGTATAACGCCGGGCCGCTCTCGTTTATCCGTCTTATTTCGTCGCAGCTTCTAGGTGCGTCAATGCCTCTTTGGCGTGCCCTGTAGCAGCGCCGGCATTTTTCTTCTTGCCCTCGTCAATCGCCGCCTCAAGATGCTTAATGCCTTCCTCGGTATGCGTATTGGATTTCACCTTCTCGGCCGCCTCGGCATGCTTGAGCGCGGCTTCGGCGTGGGTGACGAGTACGTCCGCCTGTCCTTGCTCCCCGGTGGCGATGGCCTCCTTCGTCTGGCTGATGGCCTCGGCCAGGTGATCCTTCGCTAAGCCGAGACGCGGCGCCAAATCAATTCCGCGCTCGGCCATGATCTCGACGAGGTCTCGAAAACTTAGCTTGAACCGCAGATACCGCCGTACGCAGAGGATGATGATCTCTCGGTCGAAATGGCGGCCTCTGAAGAGATCATCAATACTCAGCATATGGATTAGGTCCTCTGCTCAGCACCTTCTCCTGAAAATATGCCCCGCTTCCGCTGTTTGCACCAGAGCCGCGGGCGCAACAAGGAGGCGGATTTCCGCGGCGAGAAGCGCTCGAACGAGACGCACGCCTCGACGACCGACCCCGAGGCGTGTCTCTATCGCAAAGGCCCCGGCAAGGAGGCGAAGCTTTGCTTCATCGGCCACGCGCTGATGGAGAACCGGCATGCGCTCTTTGTCGACGCCTGCCTCACGCCGGCGGATGGCCACGCCGAGCGCATCGCGGCGCTGCACATGATCGAGCCGCGCGTCGATCGGCCAACGGCCATCACGATCGGCGCCGACAAGGCTTATGACGCCGAGGATTTCGTCAATGAGCTGCGCGCGATGAAGGTGACGCCGCATGTCGCGCAAAACACCAGCGGCCGCGCTTCGACGATCGACGGACGCACGACGCAGCATGCGGGCTACGCCATCAGCCAGCGCATCCGCAAGAAGATCGAAGAAGGCTTCGGCTGGATCAAGATCGTCGCTGGTCAGGAGCAGACAAAGTTCCGAGGTCGCGCGCGGGTAGGCTGGGCGTTCACTTTTGCGGCCGCCGCCTACAATTTGGTGCGGCTGCCGAAACTGATGGCGGCGCCGACATGAGCGCGCCCGCCGGGTGCAAGCTCGTTGGTCGCTGGCGGATCGTCGAGGCCGACATTTGGGATCGAGACTATCTCGACCTGTGCGGATCGGCGACGATCGTCATCGGCGCCGACGGCCGCGGGGAAATCGCCTTCGGCGCGATGCAGGCGACTCTCGATGTCGAATACGCCCCGACCTCGATCGCTTTTGCCTGGATCGGCTTCGACGAAATGGATGAAGTCTCCGGCGATGGGAACGCCGAATTGCGCGACGACGCCTCAATCGAGATCCAATTCGAATACAGCGGCGACGAAGCCCTCTCAAAGCGAAGCGGGAGGATTCTTCAACAGCCTGCTAGACAAACTAGCTCCGCTGTCCCTGATACTGCCCCGTCTTGCGGTATCGGAAAAGATAGGAAGGCACGATTGTCTCTATCGCCTCTGGCTGAATGCCGAGACCTGCGAACGTTCGGCCTTCAGCCTTGGCTGATTCCGATACGACATTGTCGTGGCGCAGCAGTTCGACCTGGTCTGTGGTCATTCGCAGAAGTTTGGGGAAAAGACCCTGCGACAGGGTCGTTAAAAGTTGCATGATAGACGCGACGGCCTTGCCGAATCCGAAAGAAAGGCTGACTAACCTTCGATCCCGCTCGGTTACCTCCAAAACATATTCGACAAGCTCGATGAAAGTCTTTTGTTCCGGTCCGCCAAGCTCATAGATCTCTCCTGGTTTAGCGCCGCCGCCAAGCGCGAGCGCCACAGCATCGGCGACATCTTCGACGTAGACGGGCTGAAATTTCGTTTCGCCGCCAACAATCGGTATTATTGGGAAATAGCGCGCCAATGTAGCGAAGCGATTGAAGAAGTCGTCTTCGGGCCCGAAAATCACTGAGGGACGAATGATGACGGCGGACGGAATGTTTTCCAGAACGGCCACCTCCCCCTCAGCCTTAGTGCGGCCGTAGACGGAAGACGATTGAGGATCGGCGCCGATTGCAGAAATTTGCACGAAATTGGTGATTCCCAAGGCCTTGGCGGCCTGGGCGACGATACGAGCCCCTTGCACGTGAAGGCTTGAAAATTTTTGCGTGCCAGTTTCAGCCAAAATTCCGACGAGATTGACGACGGCGTCTGCGCCACGCAGAGCAGCCACGATTGATTCTGGATTGCGTAAATTTGCTTGAACGGCTGCGATTTGTCCGGGGGCGCCCAGTGGCTGCAGATAATACGCGAGGTCAGGCCGGCGGCAGGCAACACGCACGCGCCAGTCGTCCCGCGCAAGCGCCCGCACAACATGGCGTCCGACAAAACCAGATCCGCCAAAAACGGTCACCGAACGTTCTGCGCCAATTTGATCCTTTGTCATCGTCCGACCTCCACTCCCGCTTTTGCTTGTCCTGCCGCGGTTTTTCTGGGCCGCCTACTAACGCGGCTTGAACGCGAAGACGATGCGCCGTTCGCATTAACTCGAGTCGAACGCTAAGATTTCAAGAATAAAGGGCTCGATAGTGGTTCCGATCTGCGCCTGTCTTTTTGAGCTGGTGATCAAGTCCTTCTCCTGCACCACGTCGTAAATCTCTCCTTCGGGTTCCGGACTGGACCGACGCGGAGCAAGGCGACCTTATTCGCACTGGGCCTCTTTGGCTGGCTCTGTTGCAAAAACGTGGGCTCTGCGGCTTGATGGGTCCGAGCGCGGGGGAGGCAAGCGATGTCGGACTTCAAGGGACGCCATTTTGAAGGTGAGATCGTGCTCTGGGCGGTGCGATGGTATTGCCGCTACGGCGTCAGCTACCGCGATCTCGAACAGATGATGGGGCGAGCACGGGGTCTCGGTCGACCACTCGACCATCTACCGCCGGGTTCAGAAATACGCTCCTGAGATCGAGAAGCGGCTACGCTGGCAGTGGCGCCGCCCACGGTCGACGAGCTGGCGGGTTGACGAAACCTACGTGAAAGTCGGCGGCAAATGGGCGTATCTTTACCGGGCCGTCGACAAGCACGGCGACACCATCGACTTCTACCGTTCACCGACGCGGAACGCCCAAGCCGCCAATCGCTTTCTGTCCAAATCGCTGACCGGGCTCAAGGCTTGGGAGAAGCCCCTGGTCATCAACACCGATAAGGCGCCGACCTACGCGGCGGCGATTGCCGAGCTGAAGAGGGAAGGCAAATGCCCAAAGGAAACAGAGCATGCCAAGTCAAGTACTTGAATAATGTCGTCGAGGCGGACCACGGCAAGCTGAAGCAGCTGATCCGCCCGGTTCGAGGTCATGAGGGCGCTGCGCAAGGGGCAGGCGGCGATCTTCAACCTCACGCGCGACATGCGAGGCGAGGCCCGTATTGTCGAGCGCGCTTTTGGAATCGGCTCCTGCGTTCTTGCCGAGGCAATGCAATTCGTCAGTGAGCGGATCGAGCTCAAGGCGGCGTGATACCCCGCCAGCTACGACAGTCGCGCTTCTGCGCCCCGCTTCAGGGCTTGCAACAGAGCCCGTGTTATGATCGAGCGTGCGATCGCGGCGAAAGTTCCCTTCTCCTTCGTCACCGCCGACACTGTCTATGGCGTCGGCGACATCGAAATGGCGTTGCGGCGCGCCGGCAAGGGCTATGTGCTTGGCGTGAAATCCAATGACCCTTTTCACTCCTGGGACAGGCCCCAGACCGTCGCCGGAACGGCGAAGGAGATCGCCGAGGGCTTGCCGGCCTCCGCGTGGCGGCGTCTTTCGGCGGGCGCGGGAACGAAAGGCGAGCGCTTTCACGACTGGGCCTATCTCGAACTCGCTGATCTCGACGCTGGCGAATACAACAAGGCTCTCGCCGGGCAGGCATGGACGCGCGGCCTTCTGATCCGGCGCAAAATCGCCGATGGCGATCTCGCCTTCTTCACGGCATGGGCGCCGACCGGAACATCGATTGAAAGACTGGCGAAAATCGAAGGGCGTCGTTGGGCGATCGAAGACAGTTTCGAAACGACGAAGAATGAACTCGGCCTTGATCACAACGAGACGCGTTCCTGGCATGGTTGGCGTCGTTACGTGTCGCAGGTCATGCTCGCCTTTGCCATGATGGCGGCGATCCGCGTTCACGCCAATACGGTCGCGTCGCCCCCAAAAACAATGCGGCGCAAGCCGACGACGTCCAGTCCGCCTCAGAGCTGACGAGCCCGTCGCTTATCCGCTGGTCCATGCAGGAAATCCGCCGCATCGCAACGCGGCTGGCTCGAAAGCGCATCCGACCAGAGTGCGTCATCGCTTGGTCGCTTTGGCGAAGAGCCCATCAAGCCCAGGCAAAGCGTGCTCACCTGAAATCGCAACTGTAATGCTAGGTCATGCCTTTTCTGTTCCTCCTAGAAAGTTGGGTGCGCCAGGCCCGATATCACAGAGCAAATCCATTATGAGCTGCACGATTGGCAGAGAAAAAGGGTAGCCAGGATTCCAGAGCAAGCTCAACAGATTATTGTAGCTGCCATAAGCGCCATAATCTTTGATCCCATCCAGGTTGGCGTTTGCCGAGCGGAATGGAGCCTTGGCCGTCATTCGCGACCGGTCTTCGAGAAATTCAGCAGGACGGAATTAAGAAGCTCCCGACGCTTTTGGATGAAGTAGCCGAAAAATCGCCCGACGGGACGAACAATTAACACGTTCACATTATTGCATTTGATATCAAGTATCCTTGACAACATTTGTCCTTTTGCCACGCTACAATACCCGCGCCGGTCATTAATCGATCTCGACTGCGTTCAACGCGATCTTCACAACGGCGGCGGCCATGATCGTGGCGAGCGCAATCGCCTCGCCAAGAGTCCAGAATTTCCAACTGAGGCCTCACCGGAGATCCACTTTCCTGGAATTTGTTTGGCTGGCGCGCCATATTTAGGGGATGATCGATAATCTGAAAAAGCCGATGACCGCCTCAGAGTTGAAGGCAAGGGCTATTGCCGTATGGGATAATGAGGGCGGAGCAGCTTCCGGCGATCAGTCTAGGGCTAACGCAAAGCAGGAGATTGGCATGCCTTCCGAATGGGTAAAATGCACATCGGATGATGGCGAGACGGGCATCTTCGTCAATCTTGCGAGTGCCGGAACGATAGTCCCTCACAAAAAAGGATCTCGGATCACGTTCGCGGTGAGCGAAGAAAATTACGTAGACGTCATGGAGACTCCAGAAGATATTATGAAGCTTCTATCGGAGGCTAAGAATACTGACAGGCCTTAAGAGCGAGAAGGGCGTCCTGGCCGGCAATGCGTGGAGCATGACACGCATACAAAATGCGGAAGGCAGAAATTGGCTTTGTCGCAAATTTTTTGTGCGGCCGAGGTGGGCCTGGAACAACGACGAGGTTTACACCGCCAGCGAGTAGAATTGCTGTGCGGGACACAATTCGCCCGTCGTCCGCAACTGCCCCTTTCGGATCATGTGCATGAGCTCGACTCCTGCGAGGGTTGCCATAGCTGCTCGAAAGGACTTGAACCCTAGCATTGGCCGCGCCACTCGTTTGACGGCTCGGTGATCCTGTTCGACGATGTTATTCAGAAATTTGTTTTGGTGGATTTCGATTTCCGCCTCATGTTCGGCGTTGTAGCTTTCGATGGCCGCCGTGTTGGCGCCGCTCTTCTCGATCGTGATCTTCTTTGGCACGCCATGCTGATTTATCGCCTTGCGTAGGAACCGCAATGCGGCTTTACGATCCCGCTTGGCCGTCAACAGGAAGTCCACCGTCGCGCCAACTTTGTCGACGGCCCGATACAAATATTTCCAGCTGCCTTTGACCTTCACATACGTCTCGTCCAATCGCCAGCTTGCGCCGACCGGACGCTTGCGGGCGCGAAATTGTTGATCCAGCAGCGGGACGTATTTGACGACCCAGCGGTTCAGCGTGGAATGGTCGACTTCGACGCCGCGCTCTTCCAGCATTTCCTCGAGCTGCCGATAGCTGATCGGATATGCCACATACCACCGGATGCCCCACAGGATCACCTCGCGTTCGAAATGGCTGCCTTTGAACTCGATCATCGCGCCGTCTCGCCGAATTTGATTCTAGCGATTATACGCCAAGCCTCAGCCCCGAAAAGTTTGCGACAGAGCCCTATCTCGCCCCTCGGCTGGGTTTGGCGCGTTCACTCGGCAGGGTTCCTGCGGACCCAGCTTTTTTTCCTCGTGGCGCGAGCCGATTGGTTTTGGGGGGCTTTTGGGATGGACCGACGACCGGTCGCCTGACGCCGGAGCGCCACCCTCATTATCCCAACTCTCGACAGCTTCGGGGTCGGCGTCAGTCACAGGTTTTTTCTTTTTTGTCATGCGCATAATATGTCTCTGACGGAGACGGTTTCCATGCCGTCAATCCGTCGAATTGCAAACTGATCCGCTGCAGCGAGCGTCTGGGTAATCGGCATCCGAAGCCGATGCACTATTCTTTGAGGCGATTCTGCTCGACCTTGCCTCCCGGGAGCCTGTGCTGCGCTAGACGCGGGCTCGCCTCGTCGGGCCGATGTTGCCGGAGGAATTGCGTGCGCGCTCTTATGAGCTCGTCTATAAAGTTGCCGGCGTGAGGGCGGCATCGTGATTCACAGCTTCCGAGGAAGCGCCAATGATTCCGGACCGCATTTGGCTAACGGACGCCCAGTTCGCGAAGATCGCGCCACACCGTCCCACCGACACGAGGGGCAAGGCGCGGGTCGACGACCGGCGAGTGATCAGCGGCATCGTTCATGTGCTGAAATCCGGCGGGCGCTGGATCGACGCGCCGCCAGAATACGGGCCGAGGAAGACGCTCTACAACCGTTATATATCCGGCGGCAGATCGAGGCCGGCAGAGCCATGCCCAACAGCCCAAGGCGAATCGAAAGTGGATGAACTGCTTCTCGCCATTCCTCTACCGCAACCGCAACGCCATCGAGCGCATGTTCTGCCGGCTGAAAGACTTCACGCGCATCGCCACACGCTATGGTCGGAACGCAGCCGACTTCCTCGCCGCTGTCTGCATCGCCGCGATAGTCAGCTAGACCCTAGCCTAAGCCTTGCGGCACGCGTCGGCGTATTTTTTACATGCATCGCCGCGGGCCTTGCATTCGGCGATCTGTGCTTATCTGGCATGAAGAAATTTTTTTCTTCACGATGTCGGGCCAATCAGCAAGAGCGACCCATTTGTCACTCCTGCCAGGGGTGTCAGGAGGTCGCGATGAACCAGCCGCTAGGTATTCTCGGAACGCCCGACGTAGGATTTTTCGCCCTTCTCGTCATTGGCGGGTTAGCCGGTTGGATAGCGGGTATGGTTACACAGGGGTGCGTAATTGGGTACTGACGAACATCCTTGTGGGGGTTGCAGGGTCATGGATCGGATCGCAGCTCGCGGACCTCTTAGGTATTGTCGTGCGGGGGTCGCTTGGGCATTTTATTGCTGCCATCGCGGGCTCGATTTTGATCATCACCGTATGGCAGAGATTTCATCCGGGCGCAGGACAAGGCTATTCAGATAAGTATCCCTCCATTTAGTGCAGCACAGCGCTACGATGGGCCAAAGTTATCGCCGCGTTCCCGGCGTAGGTCCAATCACGGCGCTCGCCTTCCGCGCCACGATCGACCGAGCGGATCTCTTCCAGCATTCGAGGGACCTGGGCGCGCATCTCGGCTTGACGCCGGCCCGCTACCAATCCGGAGAGACGGACATCCTGGGCAGGATCAGCCGATGCGGCGACGAACTCGCTCGCATGGCGCTGGCCTGCCGCAGCTGCCGGCAAGGTCGTGACAGATTGAGACGCCTCGCCTTCCTGACCCCATCAGGCGGCGGCCCGAGCGCCGACCGCAAAGAGAGCGTGCGACCCACGGAACGGTACGAGATTTGATCAGGGCGGGACAGCTTGACTTCAACTACCCCAATCAGAAAGGGAGGAACGATACGCTGGCCCACGCGTTCACGGCGCACATGACGCCGCCGGAGCTCGGGATCTATGCGAGATGTTCAGCCCCTACAAAGAGCGTGAGCACGGCATATCGCAGGAAGGCGAGCGGTGGCCGTCGCACGCATGGGAGAGTGAAATGGCTACCGCCGCTCCTTATTCAAAAATCAACCTGATCTCGAGCCAGCATATCGATGGCGCGGCCGTTTTTGACATGGCTGGCAAGGAAATCGGCAAGATCGACCATTTCATGATTGATATGGTCTCGGGCCGAGTGCTTTACGCGGTCGTTAACTTCTGCGGCTTCATGTGCCTGCATCCAGGACACCATCCGATGCCTTGGACCTCGCTAAAATTCGACAGAGATCGTCGTGGCTACGTGACGGACGTGAGCCAAGAGTTAGTCGAGAGCGCGCCGGAATATAGTGACGAAAGCTGGACGGACCGTGAATGGGAAGCACGGGTGCATCAACATTACCACGCTCGGCCTTACTGGGAGGCATCGGCGGCCGCGCAGTAAAAATCCAGCACGGCGCCGCACCGGATGAGCGACTACCGGCGCATCTGACGCCGCCCGACGGGGTGGCATAAGTACGTGCGCCCGGTGAACACCGCCGCGATGCATCGTGCGAGCCGGGCGTTCCTGAAACACGGCGCTGGCGGCGCCGGTTGAGGGACCGTACATGGTTGCCACCCACCACGCGTCTAATCCGGCGTCGTTGTGGGACCCCCACGCCGATCTGCGCTGGCGCTACGCGGGCGACTTCTCCGCTCACGCACGGGCGCCTGAGCTGGGAGTGCACGGTGGCACCCGCGCGCGCCAGCGCCATTGCTGGAGCGTCAGTTCCGCGCCCGCAAGCGTCCCATCGGCGGGAGCTGGCGACTGGACGAGACCTACGTGAAGGTCAAGGGCTGGCGGAAATATTTGTATCGGGCCACAAGGCTGGCGCAACGGTGGACCTTCTGCTGACGGTCAAAGCGGGACCGCAAAGCCACGTTGCGGTTTCTGCGCAAGGCGATCGGTCAGCATGGCTCCGGCAAAGATCACGATCGACAAGAGTGGCGCGAACACGGCGGCGCTACGAAATCCGCCAAATCAAATATTTGAATAACATTGTCGAGCATGCTCACCGAGCCGTCAAACGCGCGACGCGGCCGATGCTGGGCTTCAAATCCTTTCGATCAGCCGCGGCGACGCTCACGGGGATCGAACTCATGCACACGCTCTGCAAGGGACAGCTCGGAACGACGAGCGAATTGCGTCCAGCGCAGCAGTTCTATGCCCTGGCAGGGTAAGCCAGATCATCCTCGCTGCGCTCATCGCGTCTTGGGTGAAAATTTGCGACAAAGCCCGGCGGCGAACAATGCATTTCGTTCGGCGGCATGCGAGTCGATCGCACTGTGGCGGCCGAGGTTATCGATAGCTTGGCCCAGCTCGGGATCGAGGCGGCGATTGGAGCTCAAGAAGCGCACAGCCGCGCCAGCAAGGACAAGCGCCGGCCATACTAAGTTCCCAGCCACACAAACGTCGATCGTCTCATGCCGTCCGTCCAACCGAAGCCAGCTCTCCTTGAACAATAACGAAAAACTGCGACCGATTATTTATCTCGGCCGCAAGCTTTTCATGGCAGTGCAGGATCCCAAGCTGCCTCTGCCGGAAGCGGCGCGTCGCATCCTTTGCGTCCTAGTTGATATACTGGGTTTGCTCGATCAACGCATAAAGCTCCTGGACATCGCAATTGCTCTGCGCGCCAAAGAAGGCGAAGTCGCGCGTCGCGCGGGCGTCCACACATGTCGCAGATTTCTTCTTGGCCCAGACCAGCTGTTATTGCCGCTCCCTTTGAAGGGCTTATCTACATCTTGTCACTCGCGTGATGAGGTGAAGTCCTCAAGGGAGTCGGATATGTTTACGAAAATTCTATCATCAGCTTTGATCGCCATCGCTGTGGCTTTGGCCCCAGCTGCAGCATCAGCGCATGGGTGCCATCATCACCATCACCACCACCATGACATGGATAACAATGGCAAGACCGATAACGGTAGCAAGTGATGCCACTCCGCCGCTGACGACGGATTAGACAAGGGATAGACGATGCCCGTCGTCAGCGGTTGCCCTGCGAAATGGGATTGAGGCGATGAGATTCTCGCAAAAGCGTAAGCGCTGTTGCGGTCCCACCTTCCAACCGATGCTGAAAGCAGCGAGTCTGATCTCCTGATTTGGAGATAAGGCTTGTGTCCAGACTTGACCCTACGCTTGAGCCTAATGGCGGAGCGGTGCGCCGGATCGAAGTGATCACGGGCGGCGGCGAACGTCGTCGACGATGGTCGGTTGCGGAGAAGGCGCAAGCCGTCGAAGAGTCGCTTGCGCCTGGCGCGGTGGTTTCAGTTGTCGCGCGACGGCATGGGCTGGCGCCGCAGCAATTGTTTTCGTGGCGACAAAAGGCGCGACGGCAAGCGGAACTCGATGCTGTTTCATTTGCGCCGGTTGTTGTCGAGCGACGAGAGGAAGCGCCCGTCGCTCTGGGGTCGGAGAGCAGACCGGTTGCTCGCCCGCACGTGATTGAGCTCGCAATTGACGGTGCAAGCGTCTGGATCTGGCGTGACGCGCCCATGGGCATGGTCACGGCGATTATCGACGCCTTGAAGGCGAGTTCATGATCGGGCCGACAGGCGCGATCCGCGTCATGGTGGCGACGAAGCCCGTCGACTTCCGAAAGGGCGCCGAGGGCTTGGCTGCGCTGGTCCGAGAGACGATGCAGGCAGATCCTTTTGACGGCGCTGTTTATGTGTTCCGCGCGAAAAGGGCTGATCGCATCAAACTGGTGTTCTGGGACGGCACGGGCGTCTGTCTCTTTGCCAAGCGGCTGGAAGATGGCGAGTTCCGCTGGCCGAAGATCGAAGACGGGGTGATGCGGTTGTCCGCGGCGCAGTTTTCGGCGCTGCTGGAGGGGCTCGACTTTCGCCGCGTGCGCGCAGCGAAAGAGACGGCGGCGCCGACCTTGCCGGGATAAGCCGCGACACAGTGAATCAAGGGCATCGAAGAACGGCGAAAGGCGGTGGAAAATATGGTCTTCTGCGACTATGGCGCAGGCGATCGAGACGCTTCCCGACGATCCAAACGAACTGAAGACGATGCTGCTTGCCGAGCGGGCGTGCAACGAGCGTCTCGTTCAGATCATCAAGGAGATGCAGCGCCATCGCTTTGGACGGCGCGCCGAGACCCTTCCCGAAGACCAGATGCTGCTCGCGCTCGAAGAGGTCGAGCAGACGGAAGCGGGCGCCGCGGCGGAGGGGGAAGCCAAGTCCGCCGCCGAACGTGAAAAGGCGGCCAGAAAGCGCCGCACGAACCGTGGCGCGCTACCTGCCCATCTCCCGCGCATCGAAACCATCGTCGACATCGAGGATAAAGCCTGTCCTTGCTGCAAGGGCGCGCTCCACCCGATCGGCGAAGATGTCTCTGAGCGGCTCGACGTCGTGCCGGCGCAGTTCCGCGTGCTGGTGACGCGTCGACCCAAATACGCTTGTCGCGCCTGCGAGGGCGCGGTCGTGCAGGCGCCGGCCCCGGCGCGGCTGATCGAAGGCGGCTTGCCGACGGAGGTGACAGTCGCACATGTGCTCGTTTCCAAATACGCCGATCATCTTCCGCTTTATCGCCAAGCACAGATCTACGCCCGGCAGGGGATCGCCCTCGACCGTTCTACGCTCGCCGACTGGGTTGGTCGCGCCGCCTGGCATTTGCGGCCCGTGCACGAGCGGCTTCTGGAACACATCAGATCGTCGACGAAAATCTTCGCTGACGAGACAAGGGCGCCGGTGCTCGACCCCGGGCGCGGGTGTACCAAGACTGGCCAACTTTGGGCTTATGCGCGTGACGACCGGCCATGGGGCGGCGCCGATCCGCCAATCGCAGTCTATGTCTATGCGCAAAACCGAAAGTCCGAGCAGCCGCTCACGCATCTTGCTGGCTTCACGGGCGTCGTGCAGGTCGACGGTTACGCCGGCTATCGCGCGCTGACGCAGAAGAACAGCGTGTCGCTGGCCTCCTGCTGGTCTCACGTCCGCCGGCGCTTCTACGAACTCGCCGCAGCAGGTCCCGCGCCGATCGCCGGCGAGGCTCTGGCGCGCATCGGCGAACTCTACGCCATCGAGAGCGACATCCGCGGCCAAAGCGCCGGCAAACGTCGGGACGCGCGGCAGGAGAAATCCCGCCCCATCCTCGACGCGCTCGAGCCATGGCTGCGTGAAAAACTCGCGCTGATCAGCCAGAAGACCAAGCTCGCCGAGGCGATCCGCTACGCGCTCTCGCGCTGGGACGGCCTGACACGCTTCATCGACGACGGGCGCATCGAGATCGACTCCAATGTCGTCGAACGTGCAATCCGTCCCATCGCCCTCAATCGGAAAAACGCTCTCTTCGCGGGTTCGGACGGAGGCGGCGAAAACTGGGCGATCGTCGCCTCGCTCATCGAGACCTGCAAGCTCAATGGCGTCGATCCGCTGGCCTACATCGCTGACGCTCTTTCTAAGATCGTCAACGGCCATCTCGCCAGTAAGCTCGACGAACTGATGCCTTGGGCCTATGCACAATCCGCCGCGGCCTTCAAAGAGGTGGCCTGAAAACAGCGGTTACGCAAAAGCGCAATACGATCGCAAAGCAGCGCAAGGCGACGCATAGACGTCCGCTAGCCCTCCGCCGATCCAAAAAAGCTTGAGCGCGTCTCAATTGAAGTGCCCCAGCAGGCATTCCAGTCTCATCTACGCCATTGAAATAATCTTGAAAGCTAACTTATTATTGGAAAGAGCTACCGACCCGCGCCCTCACAATGGGGCGATAATTGCGGGTCGGAGGTCGTTTTATTAGCAGCCCCAGACCCAACCAGCACCGGGGTCCCACTGCCAGCAAGAACTGCCGCCATACCCACCGCCGTAGCCGGGGTAGCCGTAGCCCGTGGCCCCTGCGATTCCCGCGCCCAGAACTCCAGCTGCGGCACCCGCAACGCCAGCGGCGGCGCCAACCGCCGCGCCCGGGAGGCCGTAGCCGCGGCGATAATAACCACCGTAACGAGGATAATAACCCCGGCGATAGCCCCTATAGTAAGCTTTTTCGAGCGACGCGGTTAGGCCGACGCTCGTCGGACTCGCAGCGCTCATGGGGCCGCCAAAAACTTCGGCCGGTAGAGCCGCGAGCGCGGTCGCTCCGCATAACGCGGCAGCGATAAACGTCACACTCTTACGCATTTTCAACCTCCGTTTTTCAGGCGCGCGCCGGGTCGATCCCCTCCCCCCGTACGCAAGCCGAGCGCCGCTTCTGCGCCCGAAATTAGATAACTAAGCCCAAACTTGAAGCTGTCGAGGCCCAAGCTGACACAAGTCCTTTTATTTTTCCGTGATCTGATCTGATCGGGTCGGCTAATCGCGAATGTAACGCCAGCTGAATTATTTCTTGAGCGAGCCTACAGCTGTCGCATGAAGTCAACCAGATCGTGCTTTTCCTCGGGAGTGAGTTTGAGTTCAAGGATGAGGTTGAAGAACTCCACTGTGTCTTCCAGGGTCAAAAGCCGGCCGTCGTGGAAATACGGCGGGCTGTCCTTGATGCCCCGCAGTGTGAACGCCTTGACTGGTCCATCTCCAGCTTCTTCTTTCAGGAATCGCTCAATGTGGAGGTCGTGCATCTGGTTGTCGAGGTAAAACGGCGCCGGATGACAGGTGGAGCATTGCGCTTTGCCAAAGAACAGTTTCTCACCTGCGATTTCGCTGGCAGTGGCCTTCGCGAGGTCGAGTCTGCCCGTCACAGTTAGTTTCGGAGCTGGCGGAAAATCGAACATGTTCTGCATCTGGGCCATATGCGACACCTGGATCCGGTCCAGGATGTTCATGCCCTTCTTGATGGCGTGAATTTCGTCGCCATTGAAGTAAGCGGTTCGCTGCTCAAACTCGGTAAAGTCCTCCACCGAACGTAAGCTACGCTTCGACCCGTGAATTTGTTGATTGAACAGCCCGCGCAGACTGACTGTGTCGAGCCGCAAGCGCCGCTGCTCAGGCCGTATGTCTGGATTAATGTGGAACTGACCGCTCGTGTGGCCGTTCACATGGCAATCAAGGCACGTCACTCCCAAGGTGGGCTGAGCAGTCTTCCGATCGTCCGTTGGGTTGAACTCTTCTTGAGGGAACGGCGTCAGCAGTAGACGCAAGCCATCGAGCTGCACGGGCGTCAAGATGTCTTTGAATAAGTTGTAGTAATTGTTGATAGAGACCACTTCACCTCTTGAGACGTCGCCGAGCTCCGGCCGGTTCTGCAGAAACATCGCCGGAGGAAACTCGGGCAGAAAGGCCTCGGGAAGATCGAACTCGACGTCGTATCGCTCCAACCGCGGAAACATTTTGATTTGCATCTGGGGAAAGACTTGGCCGCCCAGCCCACCTCCTTGCGCTACGTGAGGTAGCGCCCTGTAAGGGAAGATGTCCCGCTCGCGAATCTCGGCCGGGCTCAACTCGGCCAGCGCTTCCCATTTCATTCCCGCCGACAATTTCGCCGTAGGACCCACCGCGAGGGGTTTGCCGCGCGACATTGTGACAGCCGGGTCGAGTTTCGGTTCAAGGTTGTAACGGCTTTCGAGAAGCTTGCGTTGGGCGGCCATGACCTTTGGCTTAATCGCGACGCCCGCCTTATAAATGTCCTCAAACGTCACCCCAGGCTTCATCGCGCCAAGGGGATCACGGTAGAAGTCGAAACCGAGCATTTGTCCGCGATCTTGTTGGCCAACCAATGCCTCCGACGAGGGCGCCGCATTGCTCGGTTTGAAGACATCGGAGAGGTCGTGGGCCGTTTTCTTCTGTTCCGGCCGCTCCACCGGAGCTTCCTTGGGAGTCTGCGCCACTGCGATTGCATCGGCGCGCGCTGCGTCAGTGGGCGATTGAGATCTCGCGCTCTGGGGAGCGGTAAGTAGCGCCACGCTGCCGACCAGAGCGCCGAGTGCGACCGCAGGAGTGATCCCCGCCACGGGTTTCCCGTATTTTCTTCTCAAATCGAGTGACATTGAAGACCCCTGTGAGACGTAACTCGAGATTCCTCACTGGAACGCTCCACCTGTACCGGGGTTCCGGATTTCAGCTGACGCAGGTCCAGGATCAGCGAACGAACCGCCCGGAAATGGGTGAAGCGCTTCGAGGCAAAGGGCCAGCGGGGCTCCGTCGCTTGCTATCAGCCGGCGGGCGCGTTCGAAGAATATGGCGCAGGTCGTCGTCATGAGGGTGAGACCGCATGTTTGGCATTCGCAAGAACATGCTTAAGAAAGCTCGGTGTGAGATCAGAGCCGTAGGCGTATGGGACCGCCTCCCTGAAGCAAACGGCGACGGTGGTTGATGCGCTTTATAGGGTTCTGATGGGGTCGTCTAATCGCGGTTGTAGAGTCAAGCGATTTTGCGAGGCGTCGAACGCGTATGCCGGGTGCAGGGTCGTCTTCGCGGTCGACATCGGTCGCCGCACGATGGGGCTTCGCGGGAAGAGCCTTCAATTGTGGACGACGCACTTCGCTGAAGCAGCGGTGCATCCCATCAGACGGAATGGCTCGGCCCACGTCCCGGCAGGGACGTTCTGGCGCGCTCGGTGCGAACGCTATCTCTAAACTGTCATGCGGCTATCCCCGCCATTCGGTCGAAGAGGGTCCCGGTTTTGAGCATTGCGTGCATTATGACCGCCAGCTTGCGCGCGACTGCGACTGCAGCTCGCTTGAAGCCAAGCCTCTGTTTGAGCGCGAGCCCCCATCTCCGCAAGCCGCTGTCGGCTGAGCTGCGCGTCAGGATGACTGTCGCCGCCTCGTAGAGAAGCCCTCGTAAATGGCGATCGCCGCGTCGGGATATGTGGCCGTCATAGTCCACCTCACCTGACTGATAGCGTCGGGTCGTCAACCCAAGCCAAGCGCCAACCGAGCGCGAATTCTTGAAGTTATTCGGATCCTCGATTGCAGTCGCGAAGGAGGTCGCTGTGATCGTGCCCACGCCAGGAATTGACATAAGGATACGGCAAGCATGACTTTGTCGTGCTGCCGCTATGAGCTGACGTCCAAGTTCGGCGGCGCGGATGCGAACGCTTCGCCATGCCTCCAGCATCGGCAGCACGATCGACGCCAGCCCGTCCTGATCAGCAAGAAGGGGACGGATATTCTTCTCGAATGAGCTGCCCTTGCCTGGTGGCACGATTAAACCGAACGTCTTCATGATGCCACGGATCTGGTTCGAAAGTTCAGTGGCGATCCTGACCAGGCGGGTGCGTGCTGCTACGAGCGTGCGGGAAAGCATACTATCGAACCCCTTCACGCGAACCTCACGGAAGAAGCCCACCTCGGCAAGATGTGCCAAGCCGTCAGCATCATTCGCATCGGTCTTGTTCGTGGCCATGTCTAGAGCTGCCTTCGCATGACGAGCATCAATGCAGATTGCCGGCAATCCTTCTTCTTGAAGGGCATGATAAAACCACACGGACAAGGGGCCTGTTTCGAACACGATACGCCGCGCCGCAGGCGCCCGCTTGCGAACAATGTCGGCGATGAGCTTGGGGTCGGAGGCGCATTTCCCGCGCCAGACGCGTTTGCCTCCGCGCCGAATGGAAATCGCCGTATCTTTTTATCGATACATCCAGACCAATATATTCTTCCAAGGCCGTTCTCCGTCAGATGCTTGGGCCCGGCGTGCGGTCGTGAGCCCGTGTTTCGATCTTATCGGAGAACAGCCACCACGTTGCAGTATCCGCATAGCCTGGGACGACTCGCTCCCGCGATTACCCCATGTGGACGCCCCCCGACGGCCTCGATGTGCCAGAGTGGAGGTGTTGAATCTCACTCGAGGGAGGCGTCCATGTGAAAAGTCGCATTCGAGGCCGGACACATGTCAGCACCTGACTACGCGCCGTAGCGATCCGGAAGATTTTTCTTGCGCTGAAGCGGGCGTCCACACATGTCGCAAATTTCTATCTGACGTCGGCCTGGGTTACGCTGGCTGGCGGGGCAGGCGGAACAGCGCAATGACCGAGTTCAAAGGGAGCCATTTTGAGCGTGACGTGATCCTCTGGGGCGTGCGCTGGTATGTCGCCTACCCGATCAGTTACCGGCAGCTGGAGGAGATGATGGAAGAGCGCGGGGTCGAGGTCGACCATTCAACGCTCAATCGCTGGGTCGTCAAATACGCGCCCGAGCTGGAGCGTCGGTTCCGTTCCCACAAGCGGCCTGTCGGCTCCAGCTGGCGGCTGGATGAGACCTATGTGAAGATCAAAGGCTCCTGGAGATATCTCTATCCGGCCGTCGACAAGGCTGACGCCACGGTGGACTTCTTGCTGACGACCAAGCGGGATCGCGAAGCGGCGTTGCGGTTCCTGCGGCGAGCGATCGGTCAGAACGGCGCGCCGAAGAAGATCACGATCGACAAGAGCGGCGCGAACACCGCGGCAATCGAGAGTTACAACGCGGAGCACGAGGCGGGCATCGAATTCCGGCGAAGGAAATATCTCAACAACATCGTCGAACAGGACCACTGAGCGATCAAGCGGGTGGTGCGGCCGGCGCTGGGGTTTAAATCCTTTCGCTCGGCCGCGGCGACGCTCGCCGGCGGAACGTAGCGCCGAGATCCCTTCCCGGCCCTGTCAAGATCGGAACGCAAGGTTTCGATGTCCTCGAGGGAGTAGGTACGCCGGTTATTCGGCTGCGCCGGAGGCCCCTTCCCCTCCGCCACGAGCTGAGTTCGGCGGCATCTGCATTGATGAGCGCCCTAATGTCGCCGAGGAGCTTCTCTTGGGAGGCAAGTGACAAGGTTTGTATCCTCAGAAAAAAGGGTTCTGTTGCGTTAATTTTTTAGCGTGTAGTCAGGTTGCTCCTCGGGGGTGTTTCAGGCGGCAAGCGAATAGAACTGTTCTGCGACGGAAAGATTTCCGCCCGCATTGGAAATCATCTGGCGTTTGTTGATCATGTGCATGAGTTCGATACCTTGCAAGGTGGTTCGGGCCGAGCGAAAAGATTTGAAACCTAGCATCGGCCGCACCACTCGCTTGACGGCTCGGTGGTCCTGTTCGACGATGTTATTTAGGTATTTGTTCTGCCGCATCTCAATCTCTTGGCTGGTTTTCTCCTTGAGCGCATCGATGGCTGCGGCATTGGCCCCGCTCTTGTCGATCGTGATCTGTTCCGGCAGACCGTGTTGCCCCACCGCTTTCTTGGAAAAGCGCAGAGCGGCTTTTTTGTCGCGATGGGCTGCCAACAAGAAGTCGATGGTGTGCCCGTGTTTGTCGACGGCTCGCTAGAGGTATTTCCACTGACCGTTGACCTTGATGTAGGTCTCGTCCATCCGCCAACTGTTGCCGACCGCCCGCTTTTCGCCTTTCCGGAAGGCGACCTCTAACTGCGGCGTGAACTTCTGGACCCAGCGGTAGATGTTGGAATGATCACCTTTAACGCCCCGCTCGAGCATCATGTCCTTCAGGTTTCGGTCGCTCAGGGGATAGGCGAGGTACCAACGGACACAAAGCAGGATGACGGTCTTTTCAAAGCGGTGTCCTTTGAAGTTGATCATGGGGGCCGATCTAAACGGTGTTGGGCGAGCCCACAGCTTACCCAAACCGCGCCGCCTCCGCTAACGCAACAGAACCCCTGCGGTGGATAACCTGCCTGGGCGGCAATGTTTCTGAACCCCGCGTGGAACGACGGCTCACGGACCGCAATGCTTACGCCAAGGCTGGAGAGCAGCCATCGAGATAAGAGCAAGCTGGAAGTTAGGCCGTGTTCTGCGGCATGGAAAACAACGCGCACGGCTTTCGCCCCCTCGCCGGATAACGACCGCGTGCTTTGCTTACATACTATGGAAACCCAATACCAGGCGCCCATATATCGGACGACCGCGCATCTGCCATCGCGAGCGCGCGCACAAATTCATGGGGTTCTCTAATGAATGTCAAAAACGTAATGCTCGCTGTTGCCTTCAGCGGAGCCTGTCTTATCACCAGCGCCTCGGCATTGCCGATCTTCAGCGTGCCGGGTGTTACGACTGCAACACAGGTGCGCGACGACGACGCAGGTGACATCGCCGGTAGGGTTATTCGAGGTCTTGGGGGTTCTAACAGGCACCGAGACGGCGACTATGATGGGCGCCGCTACCGTGACCGCGATTATTATGGACGTCGCGACCGGGACCGCGATTATTACGGACGTCGCGATCGCGGTTACGATCGCCCTCGCTATTAGGCCCTTGATCGCTCGGCGCCCGAGCGCGATGCCGTGACATACTGCATCGTCCAGGGCGCCAACCTTGACTGATCGTCCGCCTTCCAGAACCCGCGCGCAAATTCGTCCGAACCTCTGGGAAAAGGTGAAGCTTCACAACTCCACTTTCCTCTGTTCCGTTCGGACGGACCGCCGATTGCAAGCTCGCACCTCGAGCTCAGGGGATGCGGAGCCTTTGCCCCGGATAAATTTTATCGGGGTCCTTTAGCAGTTCTTTATTCGCCGCGAATATCTCTTTATATCTCCCGCCCTTGCCGTGGCCATAATGCGATTCAGCGATCTTCCAGAGCGTATCGCCTCGTTGCACGGTATAGAATTTGGATTCGCCGTTGGCGTTCGCGGCGACAATGTTGTTCTCGACCCTAGCCACCCCCTTGGCTGTGTCGACAGCGCGAACAATCTTATCCACATCTGCCGACGTGAGTGCGCTGCCGCTGAGCGTCACCCTGTCACCGTCGATCTTAATGTCGATCTTGGATGCATCGACACCCTGCTTCGCGATTTCTTTCTTCAGGTCTTCGGCAGCAACCGGAGTGATGGCGCCTGTTGCGGTGGGCGCGGCTTTACCCTTGCCTGTTATAAAATCCAAAAGGCCCATTTTAGCCTCCTCTGCCTCGCACAGGCGATTGACCTCGCGCAGCGCCGATATCACTGGCTTTTCGCCACGGGCACAACTCTAGAGACCGTAAAGTCGTTCCTGGACAATCAGCTCAGAGGCCATTCTGAACGCTAAGGCACAGCGTAGCGGCCGTAGGTAGATTCCGAGGCTGAATCGTCACTTCGTGTCGTCTATGGTGAAACCAATCCCTCCTATGTCCGAACCGATGGCGAAGGCCGTCGTTCTTGCAGTGGAGGATCTCGATTCCTCACTGTCAGGCGAACCCTATGAGAAGCCTTCTGACACCATGATCATTACTGACGTCCGGGCATGACACATTGCCGCTCTCAGACCGTCAGAGGGACGCGCTGTCAGCCATATCAATTTCCGCTGTGTCGCATTTCCAACGAACGACAGGAGCGCAAGCGAGAAAATCGGAATTGAACGTGCTTTCGAGGCGCCATCGCAAGCGCCGCATGACAACAGCTGTTGAGCTTATGACAGACCACGCGTGCGTTTGAGGTTCTCTATGTCTGAAGCTCTTCGTTCAACCGCTGACGCATGGCTCCTACGTCACTTCGTATCTCTCTCGTCCGGCTTCTGGACAGGGTCAACACGCGGCAAGGCTGCCCTGTTTGTACTTGGCCTCTTTGGCTGCCTGGTCTTGAATCTCCTCCCTGCTATCGCCGTGAACCGGTGGAACAAGTTTTTCTTTGACGCGCTGCAGAGCAAGGACCAGCGCCTGCTCCTTCTCGGCATGGGCCTCATGCTGGCGCTTGCCTTGACCTCGTCAATGACGAGCGTCGCGCTGCTGCAAATGCGCATGCGCTTTCAGTTGCGCTGGCGAGAATGGTTGACGCGAACGCTTGTGAGGCGCTGGATGGAGCGCCGCCGCTTTTATCAGCTCACCGTCCTTCGGCTTGTCGATAATCCGGAAGCGCGCATCGCTGAGGACGGGCGGATTGCCATTGAGCTCTTCGTCGATTTTGCGACCGGCGTCACGAATGCTCTACTCATGGCGGCCTCCTTCGTCAGCGTTTTGTGGTTCATCGGCGGCTCTTTAACCCTCTGGGGCGTAACGGTCCCCGGTTATCTTGTGATCGCCGTCGTGTTCTATTCCGCATGCACGTCCTACGGCATGTTGCTTTTGGGGAGGCCGCTCGTCTCGCGCGTCGAGGGGAAGGCTGTTGCTGAGGCAGATTTTCGCTTTGAGCTCTCGCACACGCGCGAGAACGCCGAAACGATCGCACTCATCGGCGGCGACGACACAGAGCGGGAGCGTCACTGCACGCGATTCGATCAAGTCGCTCTGTGCTGGGTTGCGGTAATTGGACGACAGGCGCGCATGTTGTTCTTGTCGAGTGGCAATAACGTTCTCGCGCCCGTCATCCCGCTCATGCTGGGCGCGCCCAAATATCTCGCCGGAGACATGTCGCTCGGCGACATCATGCAAGCGGCGGCGGCCTTTATACAAGTGCAACTAGCACTCAACTGGCTGGCCGACAACTCGATGCGCCTCGCCGACTGGTTCGCCTCGGCGCGACGCGTCGCGGCCCTCGACCTCTTCTTCGACAATCTCGACAAGCTCGCCATCGGAGTCGAGGACAAGATGATCGATCTCGCCTTCAGCAACGATGGCGCATTGCATCTCTGTGGACTATCCATCGCCCAGCATGATGGCGCGCAGATGCTCGCTGACACCGATGCAGTGATCAGACGCGGCGAGAAAATACTCGTGGAGGGAGAATCCGGCGCCGGCAAGAGCACGCTGATTCGCGCAATTGCCGGATTGTGGCCTTGGGGCAGCGGTAGCATTCTTCGTCCGAGGGACGCGCGCGTCGCATTCATGCCGCAGCAGCCTTACATGCCGCGGGGCACTCTGCGGGATGCGCTCAACTATCCCCATGACGCCACCCCGCCGGACCCCGCGCGCATAGAAAAAATCCTCGTCACCTGCGGGCTCGCTCATCTCGTGTCGCGATTGGACGAGGAACAGAACTGGTCCGATGTGCTTTCGGGCGGCGAACAGCAACAGCTTGGTTTCGCGCGTGTGCTGTTGAAGCCACCCGACATCATCATCATGGACGAACCCGCCTCGGCCCTCGACGATCTCAGTCAGACTCGGCTGATGGAACTGCTTAGCGAAGAAGCACCCAACTCGACCATCATCCACGCCGCAAGACGAAACGTCGACGAACGCTTCTACGACCGCGAGATTCAGCTTAAAGCGAAACCCGCCTCGAATGGCCAAGGAGTTGCAGATTTTCGTCGAGCGTTGTCATCCGATGTATTGCAGGATCTGCGCGAAGCGCCGACCAGCTAGAATGATGGAAGGTGAGACAAACGAGGGGCCAATGGCGGAGCAAAAGGCAGTCATTAAGACTTGGCCGCTGAGGTACGCTTCGCTCCGGAAAAAGCGCTGACCTAGCTGCGTCACTGCTCAGCGCAGGCCGAGGAACGAAAGAATGGCCAGGATGATCACGATCAGACCGACGAGGTAGATGATGCCGTTCATAATAAGTTGTTATCGGGATCCGCTTGCGAGGTGGGTCAAGCTGGTCGGGCGCGGACGCCCTCCTTATGCCTTCTCCACGGCCGAGCTGAAGCACTGCGGCGGGACTGTATCCTCGGCGCCCTTCAAAGCCGATCCCCTCGGCCCGCTCTGAAAGGCGTTTTCTTACTCGAGCCGAAAGGAAAATCAGGCCTTATCTATGATCTTCTTAACGGCTTCCTTGGCGTTACCGACAGCCCCTTGAGCCTCGCCCTTGAGCTTCTGCGCGGCACCCTCGATCTCGAGCCTCGGATTGCCGAAGGCCTTCCCGACCGCCTCTTTGACCGCGCCGGCCGCTTCATTCGCTGCGCCCTTGATCTTGTCTGTTGTACCGCTCATAGGTCGTCTCCTAATGGAAAAGATGACCAGTGCATTGATCGGCACTGGACCGGCATTGCGTCGGTCGATTTCTCGACGACAAAAGTGTATTCGCGAAGGAGAGGCATCGGTAGCTTCGGAAAACACCTACGAATAAATCAGGCGCATTCTAAAGAAGCGAACGTTCTCCGCCAAACTTTCGATAAAGTGTCCGCTATACAAGGCCACACAATGACGGACCATGCGGATGCGCGCCACTGAAGACACAGCGTTTCTAGCCTTGACGTTGGCGGTATCCGTCGCCTTCGCCTGGATACTTTGGCCCTTCTACGGAGCGATCCTCTGGGGAACCGTGATCGCAATCGTGTTTGCGCCAATGTATCGGCGCCTTTCGAAGGCATGGCAGCAAAGGCGAAATCTCGCCGCCGTTGCGACGGTGATGATCATTGTCTTAGTGGTGATCCTTCCATTGAGTCTGCTCGCAGCGTCAATGGCGCAAGAGGCATCCGGCGTATACGATCGACTCCAATCAGGCGATCTAGACCTCGTACGCGTCTTTCGGCAAATCTTCGACGCCTTGCCTTCATGGGCGGCGGATCTCCTGCGGCGCTTTGGTCTGACGAGCCTAGGAGAGGCTCAGGAAAGGTTGTCCGCCGCCCTTATCAAGGGAAGCCAGTTTTTTGCGGCAGAGGCGGTCGTCATTGGACAAAGTGCGTTGAGCTTCATCGTGAATCTTTGCGTGATGCTCTACCTTTTGTTCTTCCTGCTACGCGACGAAGAGGCGCTGGCTCGTCAAATCAGGGACGCGATTCCGCTTCGCCTTGACGAGAAAGATGCTCTCTTCCGCAAATTCGCGGTCGTCATTCGGGCTACGGTAAAGGGGGATCTGCTCGTGGCGCTCCTGCAAGGAGCGCTCGGCGGCCTCATTTTCTGGATCCTCGGAGTCAGCGTCCCGCTGTTATGGGCGGCATCAATGGCTATTCTATCTCTGGTCCCAGCAGTAGGCGCCGCCTTGGTTTGGGGCCCGGTCGCCATCTATTTCCTGACGACGGGCGCAATTTGGCAGGGTATCGTTCTGATTGTTTATGGCGCATTCGTAATGGGGCTTGCGGATAACGTTCTTCGTCCGGTCCTGGTAGGCAAAGACACCAAGATGCCTAACTACGTTGTGTTGATTTCCACATTGGGCGGCATCGAAATGTTCGGACTCAACGGCTTTGTCAGCGGGCCAGTGATCGCGGCAATGTTCATAGCGGCTTGGGATATTTATTCCGCAACGCGGCCGGGAGCGCACCCAGAATCTGCCAACCGATGATCTCTGGCGTCCACAACATGATTAACGGTTGTTGCTAGGCGATGCGCGTCTCGGCCAGTCGAATTGTGAAACGGAAAAGTTTGATCATTTAATGAGCCCCAGGCCCAATATGCCCGAGACGATTAAAAAGATCGCCACGATATAATTGAGTAATTGCGGCATGATCAGGATGAGGATGCCGGCGATCAAGGATACGATCGGTTGAAGGTGCGCTAAGCCTACAGTCATAATCACTCTCCGCAGATTGGAGGAATCCATTTACCGACGGAATATGGCATGGCCTTGACGCGATAACCTTTGAAGCGAGGCGGCGCGCCTAGATTTTGCCGAGAAGAACGAGGATCAGGACGACGATGAGAACAGTTCCCAATGTCCCCGAAGGTGCATAGCCCCAACTCGCACTATGCGACCAATTCGGAAGTGCGCCGACGAGCAACAGGATGAGGAGCACAAGGACGATTGTTCCAAGCATGAGAATGCCTTTCCATTTGTTGCCTGTTGTAATGCTCGGGCAAATGTGACGTTGCGCCGCCTGGCGGCCGAATTGAACCCCGGCGACAGGCTTTTGTGTCCGCATGATCGATCCCCGATGTGCAGGCCGACAAGATTCGGAAAATACTCATTGACCGGCGTCGTGACCTTAGGCCGCCTCAGGACGTTTTAAGTTTGGAGAAAGTGTCGTGTTTGCCTAGCTCATGCTCCCAAGCCTTCGAGCGCACGCTGAATGGCGTATATGAGGTCGGCTTCGCCAAAGGGCTTTTGAACCGCCACAGCGGTAGGCCTGGACGCTTTAATTCTTGAAATATCCCCGCTCACAAAAAAGTGGGGGATGAATCCGGTGTCGCATATTTGCTCCGCTGCGGAGGCGCCGCTTCCATCGCGCAGCCCTACATCGATAATCATCAGTTCTGGTTTGCAACGAAAGGCGGCTGCCACTGCGTCCGCTTCGGTGCTCTCAATGCCGCAGACCTCGTGGCCCATCATTTCGAGCGTTTCGGCAAGCAGATCGCCGAGCATTGGGTCATCCTCGACGAGGAGGATACGGAGTGCTTTCATCGGTCTCGCCTCCCGTTCCGCCTTCGTTCACCCCGATTTCGCCTCGATCGTTCGGCTCCGATGACGCCGGCGCGCTCGGCAATGAGATCGGAAACCCCTTCTACCTCTTCCGAGACTCTGTCGATTGGCTCGTGGGTCGCAATGAAACCAGCTCCGGGCGCATTCCAATGAGGCTGCTTCACCTTGGCGCGCAAATCCATTGCCGCCGGATGCTTGTTGAGAAGTTCAACGGACCGGGACGGAATGTTTTGGGTTAATGTGTTATGGGCCTGGCGCACAGGTGAAGCTCCGAGGGCTTGGGGACCATTTGCGACTTGGCGGCGTCGTGGCCGCAGATGACACGAGCGAAATCCCACAGTCTTGTGTCTCGACGATAGCCAAATGCTTTGTGCCAAGAGAAGGCACGGAAACTACTCAGACTATCGCCCGGTATGGCAACCAGACCACGTGGAGCAAATGACGACCGCCCGCCAGCCTGTTTCAATGGACGCGCTAGGCGTCGCAAGTCGACGCAAAAGATGCGGCATGATAAGCATAAACAGTTGTGTCGTGTGGCAAGACCAGAAGAGGGAATCCCGTAAATTCACCCGCAGGACACCATGACGACTCGAACACAGCCGCAGAAGAACATCCCTTCGGCTCCAAGTTCCCCCCGCGAAAGCGGAGATTTTTTGGTCGTCGGGATCGGCGCTTCGGCGGGCGGCCTCGACGCATGCAAGAAGCTTCTGGGCAACCTCCCCGCCTCAGATCGCATGGCGTTTATCCTGGTCCAACATCTCGATCCCACGCACGAAAGCATGATGGTGGAGCTGCTTTCGGCACACACCTCGATGACCGTCGTGCAGGCAAACGACCGCATGCCGATTAATCCCAATCATTTTTATGTGATCCCTCCGGGGTCATATCTGGCTGTCGACGAGGGAGTCCTGCGCCTCTCGCAACCGCTTGCGCCTCATGGCGCGCGTCTGCCCTTCGACTTTTTGCTGCATACGCTGGCCAGGAATTTCGGCCCGCGCGCTGTCTGCGTGATCCTCTCGGGAACCGGAACCGATGGCAGCCTGGGGTTGAAAGCGATCAAGGAAAATCGCGGCCACGTTATCGTGCAAGATCCCGCGGAAGCGGCGTTTGACGGGATGCCGCGCAGCGCGATTATGACCGGCGTGGTTGACTTGGTGCTTCCTGTAGCGACGATTGGAGAGGCGCTCGTCGCATATGACCAGCGGCTGGCTGGTTTAAACGAGCAATCCGGAAATTCCCGAGCTGGCCCAGAAGATTATCTTCGGCAGATCGTCGACCTATTGCGCACAAAGACCGCCCACGACTTCACGCTTTACAAGCCGGGCACGCTAGAGCGCCGGATCGAGCGGCGGATGGGGATGATTGGCGGCAAGGCCGCCGACATGAATCAATATCTTGACCTGCTTCGAGGCGACGCCAAGGAGCTTGATCTTCTGGCAAAGGACTTGCTCATCCACGTAACGAGTTTCTTTCGTGACGCTCGGACGTTCGCGCTGCTGGCCGAGAAGATCATCCCGGATATTGTCAGGAACCATGCGCCTGATCGAAACATTCGCATATGGGTCGCAGGCTGTAGCACGGGCGAAGAAACCTATTCGCTCGCCATGCTGTTCCTGGAGCAGATCGTTGCAGAAAACCGCAGCCTCAAGCTCCAGATTTTTGCTTCCGATGTCGACCCAGACGCGGTCGCCAGCGCGCGCGAAGGTCTTTACTCTGAAGCCATCGAAAAAGATGTGTCTGCAGGGCGTCTTGCACGCTTTTTCACAAGCGAAGATCATTGTTACCGGGTGACGCCAGAGCTGCGTTCGACAGTGGTTTTCACTGTTCAGGATATACTCGCCGATCCTCCCTTTTCGCGTCTCGATCTCATTTCATGTCGCAATCTTCTAATCTATCTACGTCCAGAGGCGCAGGAGAAGGTGATTGCGCTGCTCCATTTCGCATTGCGCGACGGGGGCATCGTTCTCCTAGGCGGCGCCGAGACGATTGGTAACGTCGACGGTCGCTTCGAGGCGATCTCCAAATCCGACCGAATCTATCGGCGCATCGGTCGGAGCCGACCGGGCGACCTCAGCGCTTTGATAGGCGCCGCCTATGGAGGCGGGCCGCCCCGGCGTCAGGACCAGGAGCAGAAAGGGTTGCGCCCAGCGGCCCTAGCCGACCTTTGCCAACGGTTGGTCATCGAGACCTACGCGCCGGCGGCTGTGCTGATCAATCGCAAGTATGACTGTCTCTATTTTCTCGGGCCGACGGACAGCTATCTGAAAGTCGCGCCCGGTCATCCCGTTCAAAACCTGCTCACGATGGCGCGCGAGGGCTTGCGGACCAAGCTCAGGGCCGCGCTTCAACGGGCCGGTCAGGAGAATAGACGCATCTTCGTCGCCGGCGGGAAGATGAAGCGAAATGGTGACACGCATTCATTCAGCATCGACGTACAGCCGGTTGTGAGCGAAGGGGAAGAGCTGCTGCTGGTTTGCTTCATCGACCAGCCTGAGCCCGCTCCCGGGCAAGGCCACCAAGTGGCTTCCGGAGAATTTTCACGGATCGCTGAACTTGAGCAAGAACTCGAGGCCACGAAAATCGAGCTTCAGGGCGCGATTCACAATTTGGAGATTTCCAGCGACGAGCAGAAAGCGGCCAACCAAGAAGCGTTGTCCGTCAATGAGGAACTGCAATCCACGAACGAGGAGCTTCTGACCTCCAAGGAGGAATTGCAATCTCTCAATGAAGAGTTGACTGCCCTCAACGCCCAGCTCCAAGAAACATTGGAACGACAGCGCATATTATCCAACGATCTGCAAAACGTTCTCTACAGCACTGATGTGGCGACGCTCTTTCTGGACGCCAATCTCAATATCCGCTTCTTTACACCGACCACCAAACTGCTGTTCAGCGTCATCCCCACAGACGTTGGCCGGCCGTTGGCGGACCTCCGGTCTCTGGCGGCGGATGACGCGCTTCTAGCGGACGCACAAACGGTGCTGCAAGACCACTTGCCGATCGAACGAGAAATAGAGGCTCAGACCGGCTCCTGGTATAGCCGCCGGATCATGCTTTACCGCGCCCAGGATGATCGTGTCGAAGGCGTTGTGGTCACCTTTACCGATGTCACCGAAAGACGTCAGGCGCTGCAAGCGCTGGAAGCAGCAAAACGTCAAGCGCAACAGGCGAATATGGCAAAGTCGCGCTTTCTCGCCGCTGCAAGTCATGATCTCCGTCAACCGCTACAATCGCTCGTGCTGCTGCAGGGGCTGTTGGCCAAGACCGTCAAGGGAGAGAAGGCAAAGAGGCTGGTCGCGCGCTTCGACGAAACGTTGAACGCCATGTCCGGCATGTTGAACGCGCTGCTCGACATTAACCAAATCGAGGCAGGCACGATCCGACCGGAAATCGTCTGCTTTCCGATCAGCGATCTTCTCGAGCGGCTGAAAGGAGAGTTCGTCTTTCACGCGCAAGCGCAGGGACTTTCCTTCCGGATGGTCTCATGCAAGCTTTCGATATGCACCGATCCGGCGCTGCTCGAGCAGATGATCCGCAACCTGTTGTCTAACGCCCTGAAGTACACCCGAAAAGGCAAAGTGTTGCTCGGTTGCCGTCGGCGGAAGGGAATGCTGAGCATCGAGATTTGGGACACCGGAATCGGGATCCCCGATGGCGAACTTCGGGCGGTCTTCGACGAGTATCATCAGATCGACAACGCGGCGCGCGAACGCAAACGGGGACTTGGGCTCGGTCTTTCCATCGTGCAGCGCCTAGGAGGTCTGCTCGGCCATCAGGTCCGCGTCGCCTCTAAAATTGGGAAGGGCTCGGTCTTTGCCATTGAGGTCACAGTCCCGACAGACGAGTCCGCGCCGCTGCCAGGAGGGGGCGTTCGCGACAAGATTATCGAAGTAGCCAAAGGCGCTCCGCACACAGGCGCGGTTCTGGTCATCGAGGATGATCCAGAGGTTTGCGACCTCCTCAAACTTCTCCTTGAAGACGAGGGTTATCGCACAATGACGGCGCCCGATGGAATTGCGGCGCTCGATCTCGTTTTGCTCGAAGGCTTCCACCCCGATCTCATTGTCGCGGACTACAATCTTCCAAGCGGCATGGACGGGCTCGACGCCGCCGGGACGCTTCGGAAAAGACTTCAACGCCAGATCCCGGTCATTATTTTAACCGGCGACATATCGACGAGCGCCTTGCACAAGATCGCGATCGGAGACTGTGTCCAGCTTAACAAGCCCGTAAAATCAGCCCAGTTGATGCGGGTCGCCGAACGGCTTCTCGCGCAGTCCGGTTTCGCAGCGTCGCCACCCACGCCTGTTCCAAACACAGGCGAAGATACCAAGGGCCGGGAGCTGGGCGTCATCGCCGTCGTCGATGACGACAAGCGAGTCCGCGAGACGCTGCGGGAAGTGCTCGAAGACGATGGCCGGGTCGTCAAAGAATTCGACGCCTGCGAGGAGTTTCTCGAAACCTATCACCCGGGCCGAGAGGGCTGTCTCCTGCTCGACGCCTATCTTCCTGGGATGAACGGACTCGACTTGCTGAGACGGCTGCAGGAGCGCGGCGCGCATCCGCCGACCATCATGCTCACTGGCGCCGCCGACGTAACGATGGCTGTCGAGGCCATGAAGGCAGGAGCGTTCGATTTCGTCGAGAAGCCGATCAGCCGCGACGACCTGCTCGCCTGCGTCAAGCGCGCGCTCGAACACGCGCGGGATGCGAACAAGTTGGCGGAATGGCAAGAGAATGCCGCCGCTCACGTGGCTGGTCTGACCGAGCGACAGCGCCAGATCCTCGATTTGGTCCTCGCTGGGCACCCTAGCAAGAATATCGCGGCCGATCTTGGCATTAGCCAACGCACCGTCGAGAACCATCGCGCTTCGATCATGAAGAAGATGGGCGCTAAATCTCTTCCGGAGCTGACCCGCTTAGCGCTTGCGGCTACTTCGAAAGGCTGATGGCGGGCGACATGTCCATAATTGCGCGTCGAGCAATGGCCTCCACGACCCCGTAGCACTTATAGGCGACGATTAATTTTGACGCTATCTCAATGCGCGCGGAGCATGCCCGCTTCTTGAGGCTCACGACCTTCCCTCACTTCTCAGAGGCGCGGTGTAGAATTTTTCACTCCGGCCTTTTTCGCGCGCGGTTTTAAATGAGCGCCCGGTTCTACGTGCGCCTTCTCGCTCCCTGAGTTTGGCGACGAAGACGGGACCCTCGCAGGCTCATTTGTCGGAGTCGGAGCTTGCAGGGCACCGCCACTTTCATTTGTTGGTCTATTTTGCGTAGCTTCATCGCGGCTAGGAACCTCGTCTGGCATAGGTCCCTTGGTGGGAGACCCGCCGACGCAGTTCGTGTTGTGTGGATCACAACTTGAACTAGCAGCACTCCGATCTCGCTCGGGTGAGTCGAATTCTGTCGAAGCCTTCGATGGCGCTGTTGGATGTTCGACAGTGGTATCGTCATTAGCTGGGTGATTAGTAGTAAAGATCGCGGCAATTCCGGCGTTAACCAGAGCACGAAATTGGACGATCTCTTCGAGCGGCACCGCATAGACGCCTATTCCAAATCCGATCGCCCCAGTGATCATAGCCGCAATGATGGTCAGGAAAGCTCCTCGCGACATTCGATACATCCTCCGAAAAAGAATACCCAGCTTATCTCAGGGGCATATTCCATACTCTGGCCGTTGCAGCAGCGCGTATTCCATTCGGTCCGCATCCATATCCTTATACGCCCCACGACAGTCATTGTGGATATTCCCCTGTTTCGCTTCAGCTCTTCTCTTGGAGTTTTTCTCGCGACAACCCACCGGAAGCGAGCGCTAAATTACGGAGGAACTCGTCGCGTTTCGAACCACCGGTTCCACCAAGCCAGCGATAAAAGCTTTTCTTGGCGAATTCGACAATCACCAGATAAACAATCACCATCGCGGACAATATGAAATAAAATCGACCAGGGAGCGGCTCAAACCCGAAATAGGGCCCCAAAGGAGTAAAGGGAAGTATCGCGCCCATCGTAGCGATAGTGAGGGATGTCGCGACGAGGACGGGATGCGCACGGCTTTTGAAAGGATTGCCGCGCGTGCGAATGATGAAGATCACCAAAACCTGAGTGGATAGCGATTCAACGAACCAGCCGGTCTGGAACAACGCTTCATTCGCCTTCATCACGACTAACATAACGTAGAAAGTTAGAAAGTCGAACACGGAACTGATCGGTCCGATGACGAGCATGAAGTTGCGAATAAAGCTCATGTCCAGGACCTGCGGACTGCGTACGTCCTCTGTATCTACTTCGTCAAGAGGGATCGGCACCTCCGAAATATCGTAGAGAATGTTGTTGAGGAGGATCTGAGTTGGCAGCATCGGCAAGAAGGGAAGAAACAGCGCCGCGCCCGCCATGCTGAACATATTGCCGAAGTTGGAGCTGGTGCCCATCATTATATATTTCATGATATTTGCGAAGGTGCGACGACCTTCCAACACGCCGTCGTGGACGACATGCAGATCCTGATCCAGCAGGATCATATCGGCTGCTTCTTTAGCGACGTCGACGGCTGAATCCACCGACAGGCCTACATCGGCCGAGTGCAAGGACGGAGCATCGTTGATGCCGTCGCCCAGATACCCGACGACATGACCGCGGGCTTTGAGCGCGAGGATTACTCGATCTTTCTGCGATGGATTGACCCGACAAAACAAATTGGCTTGTCCGACCCGGACACGCAAGGCGGAATCATCCATCTCTCCGATCTCTTTCCCCGTCAGAACTCCCGTAACGGGGATGTTCAAGGTCGTGCAGACGTGTTGGGTGACCAATTCGCTATCGCCGGTGACGATCTTCACCGTTACGCCGCTTTGGGCCAGCGCCGAGAGCGCCGCGCCGGCGCTTTCCTTTGGCGGGTCTAGAAATCCCGCGAACCCCGCGAATACCAACTCCGCCTCGTCGCCGACAACGGCATGAGGATGGTCCTTCGGGACCTGCCGCCAAGCGATGCCCAAGAGGCGAAAGCCTTCTTTTTCGAGGGCGATGCGTAGTCCCTGAATCCGTCCAATTCCGGTAGCATCGAGTGGAGGCTGGGTCTTATTCCCCTGTTCTTCATACCGATTACAAAGAGCCACTATCTCCTCGGAAGCGCCCTTGACCACCAGCAATCGGTCGTCGCCTTTCTCAACTAAAACAGAGATGCGGCGCCGCTCGAAGTCGAAGGGAACTTCGTCGATCTTTTTCCACGCGCTCACGTCGATGTCGTGGTGGTCGAGGATCGCGTCGTCGAGGGGGCTTTTCAGGCCGGTCTCGAAAAAGCTGTTGAGATAGGCAAGTTCCAAAACACGGTCGCTAGACTTCCCTTCCCCATCCACATGCTGTTCGAGCTTTATCTTCGCCTCAGTCAAGGTGCCGGTCTTGTCCGTGCAAAGGACATCCATCGACCCAAGATTTTGGATGGAGGCCAAGCGTTTGACGATGACGCGCTTCCTCGCCATGTGCAGCGCGCCCCGCGACAAGGTGACGGACACCACCATTGGCAGGAGTTCCGGGGTCAAGCCCACCGCAAGCGCGACTGCAAACAGAAAGGATTCAAGCCAAGGCTTGTGCAGTAGCGCATTAACCAGCAGCACAAACAGCACCAACAAGATCGTGAGGCGCATGATGAGCAGGCCGAAACGATGCGTGCCGATCTCGAAGGCGGTGGGCGGCGGCCGGCGACTAATGCTGTCCGCAATGGCCCCAATGGCCGTGTTGGCGCCTGTCTTCACCACGCGCATTCTGCCGCTGCCACTGATGACGCTTGTGCCCATGAACACAGCATTGGCGGCGTCTTGCAGATCGACCGCATCACCCGATAGAATTCCGGAACGCTTTTCGACAGGATAGGGCTCCCCGGTCAACAGCGCCTGCTTGACGTATAAATCGCGCGCTTCCAGGACCAAGCCATCCGCCGGGATCATATCGCCGGCGGAGAGCACGGCGAGGTCGCCTGGAACCACATCGGTCACCAGCGTATCCAATGGTTTGCCGTCGCGTATCACCGTGGCCCGCAGCGATACGGACTGACGCAAGCTTTCTGCTGCTTTACCGGCGCGGTGCTCCTGAACGAAATCTAGCGTCACGCTGAACAGCACCATCGCCGAGATGATTAGAAAGTTGGCGACTTCGCCGGTCAGCGCTGAAATCGCGCTGGCCACGAGCAAAAGAACGACGAGAGGGTTCTTGAAGCGAGAGAGAAATTGCAGAAGCAGTGACTGTTGTTGACGGTCGCGAAATAGGTTGGAGCCAAACTCGGCGAGACGCGAACGCGCCTCTGCGCTCGTCAAGCCAGCCGCGTCGGTAGCCAATTCGGCCTCGTGGTTCGCAAGTGGCTTCAGCCACCAAGCAGCTTCCTCAGGCTGGACCTTGGATGTTGCGCTGGATTTCTTCCAGAGAAGGAGTCGATGAGTCACCCACAAGGCAACGAAGGCTACGAAATATACGCCAACAAAGTAATAGAGGAATCGAGGCACGATCAAGCCCGCGTGGATCGGCACGACGGCGAAACTGGTGAGAGTCATTAGAGCCCCATTTCTGGATACGCCGCAGCCTGGCCTGGAGACGCCGGCGATCCCCGCCGACGCGCGAATAAATCCCTCACAGAAGCCCCGTGAGTCGACGGGCATTTGTTCATATGCGTCAAGGTGCTACATATTGAGGCGCAATCCGTTTTACCTCAAGGCCGGCCATAAGGGCTTTCGGCACAAACACGTCTAGACGCTGAAAGGGCCCGGCTGGTAGTGTCTCATTAAGGCGAGCGTGCGCACGCCGACAAATATCCCTAAGAGGTGACCCATGGCCGATATCCAAATAGCGAATATCGAGCAGCATCCAAACGGAAGATTGCTTTTTAGCGTTCGGGCGCAGGCTAGCGGGGGTAGGATGGAATTTCCGATCGCGGTGCAGGATGAAGGAAGTGCGGAGCGGAATGAAGTAGCTGCCCTGCGATCTACGCTTCGCTTTGCCGAGGAGTTGGCCGAATCCGTTCGGCTACGCCTAGGATTATGAACTTCCGGATCGGCGAATCTGAGATCGCCGTTGAAATTCATGAGATTCAGGACGACCGCGTTCGGGGCTGCGCAAAGTGCTCTCGATTAGCGCCGTTCCTAAAGAAAGCATTGCCGAAGAGAACCGCCCTCGCCCCCGGCAGATGAGGAGAGAGCCAGGCCACCGCGGCATCTGTGGGGCACTTTCCGAAACGTCTTACCAGCGCCCACTGCGGATCTGCTGAAACGAGCGTTCGACCAGTCGATGTCCGCGCAGCACTCGTCAAAAGAACCGCAGCATTCGGCGATTAGGAGACGCGTGAAGACTCGTCCTCTCGCGGAGCCGTCAAATTGCATTCCCGATTACAGCCAAAGAAGGCAGCGCGGACTTCGCTGCGGACCACTTCAGCGTTCGAGGGATGCGCCCTCCCCGCACTTGGCGCGAGCAAGGTTGAAACCTATATCTATCCTACGGAAATTCAAGCGACCAATCTCTGCTTTAGACGACACCGCCGCGATAATGAGGCCAACCGCCAATGCTTGGGTGCAGGCATGTCTGACATCACAGAACAAATACGAAAAGAAATTAGGGAGTGGCAGAAGCAAAGCGGCGTCAGGGTGCCCGAGCAAGTGCAACAAATCCTTGTGGCAGCTGTGAGCGCGATCGTCTACGACCCGCACCCGGGGTGGCGTTTGCCAACTGGAATGGAGCCTTGGCCCTCGAAAGATGAGGGGCTGCGAGAGATTCAACAGGATGCTATCAAAAAAATACCTGATATACTCGTCGACTTGGCCAAAGCCTCTCCCGGAGAGGCGGGCATAAATACATTTACGTTGCTACACTCCGGACCTAATATGCTTGAGAAACTTTGCCCCTTTGACAAGGGCCATTAAATGCCGAGGTTCTCGTCCATACGCCAAACGCCGCTCGGTGGCGCAAAGCACGACTATACGCTTCTATAGGCGATTACGAAGGATGGGAGCGGGCATGAAGATCAGAGCTGGCCTACCTTTCGACCATCCACTTCAGCGCCAAGTCACCATAACCGTGCGTCAGTGTCCCAAGTAGGATGACGGCGACGCCGACGACCCTCTCGGCAATAACGTCATGCACAACGCCCCGGCGCACAAGTTTGTGTTCCGCTCGCTTCCGCTGCAAAAATTGACGTGAAGAGTAACCCGACGAGGGAGCCTGAGGCGAAGGGCTGACGGCGTCGAGCAAGCCAGTTGGCAACTGGCGATCGACGGTTTCCTGGAGGCCCGTCCGAAAGAATGGCCGTGCGGTCACAATGACTCCCAAGCATGTCACGGCTGCACCAAAACGCGACCCGATCTCAGGTTCATAAGTAGCGAGGAACCACGCGACATGCCCTGTACATATCAACAGGAAAATCACAGTGTACCCAAGCCAAGTCCACCAATGCCGGCTCATGCGCGCTCCTCTCGCTTGATACCGATTGTTCCGCTTCGCGTATAGCTGACCCGTTCTTATGCTTGACAGCCGCGCGGCTCCCTTCACGGTCTATGGAACGCGAGCACGATCAGCAAACTCCGAGCACGAGTTCGTCGAACATCGTCATCGAGCCTAATGACGCGCGGCGCCCATTTCACAACGGTAGTTTGAAACTACGTCGGGCCGGGCGCGTTAAGCGCATTCGAGCAGAGGAGAAAATCATGGGCTTAATGAAATCGATTCAAAAAGACGTGACCGACTCAGCGTCCGCAGTCGGGGCCGGTGTTTCGGAGTGGTTCGATCGACGTGGGCCTGTCAAGAACGCGGTAGCGCGCGCCGGGTCCGCGCTTACTGGAGGAGCCCGGCCGAGTTGGAGTCGTCCTTCTGTCCTCGGTTCGGCCGCGCTTGGTGTCGCGGCTGCGATGGGCGCGCTCGCCTATTACAATATCCGCAAAACGCGCCAGGACGAAATGGAGCATCCGCCAATTGGTCAGTTTATCAACGTCGACGGCATGCGCCTGCACTACATCGACAAGGGCAAGGGCGATGTCGTGACTCTCGTACACGGCAATCTCACGCTGGCGGAGGATTTCCTGCTGAGCGGCATCGTCGACAAGCTTGCGGAGCGCTACAGGGTCATCGTCTTCGACAGGCCAGGCTTTGGGTACAGCGAGAGACCCCATCGTGTTTGGACGCCGAGCGCCTATGCGGAGTTGTTGCAGAAGGCGTTTTCGCAGCTCGCAGTCGAACATGTGACGGTCGTCGCCCATTCTTTCGCGTCGCTCATCGCCCTGGACCTCGCGCTCCAATATCCGGCGCTGGTCGAAGGGCTGGTGCTGATCGCGGGCTATTACTATCCGACGGCGCGAGCGGATGTGTTCTTCATGTCCTTTGCGGCTATCCCCGGACTTGGCGACATCATGCGCTACACGATCACGCCGCCGCTCACGCGGCTTTTCCTGCCGGGCGTTTTGAGGTGGCTCTTTTCGCCAGCGCCGGTTACGCAGCGATTTGAGAAGGGTTTCCCCAATTCCTTCGCTGCGCGCCCGGTCCAAATTGGCGCGGAAGCGGAGGACAGCGTTCTGATGGTGGCCTCGGCGATGAAGCTGGAAGCGCGCTATGGCGAGCTGAAGCTCCCGATCATCATCCTGGTGGGAGATGGCGACAAGATGGTCGATATCGATCGCCAGTCGAAGCGCTTCCACGATGAGGTGCCGCAAAGCGAACTTATCGTGATCCCTGGCGCCGGCCACATGGCGCACCATACCGCGCCAGACCAGGTCGTGTCAGCGGTCGATCGTGTGGGGAGCCAGGGGAGGAAGCCGGCGACGACCGATCGCAAGCAGGAGGCTGCCTCTTCCTGGTCGAGTTTCAGCTGAACTTCAGGCGGGCGTCTTTGCGCCCGTCTCCATTCCCGATTGGGCGGAAGGGGTCGCTTGCCCGCGCCCGTCGGATTTAAACGTGCTCGCGCATACTCTTCTCATATTTGGACAAATCAGCGAGAAACTCCGCGCTTTCAGGGGTGAGGCTTTCAGGCAGCTCCGACCGCCATACCGCCGATATGTAATTTTCGACCGTGATCGGCACGCCGTCCCTGATCAGCTGCTGTAGGACGTCGTCACCTTCGTAATAGCGCCACGCTGGATTCGTAGGCATCGTTTTGTCCCTTCATGGAGAACAGAGACCGCTGCATCCCGCGGCGCCAAGTTGGGGAGTTGCCCGGGGCTTATTCTATGCAGCCCATCGATTTGTGCACGATAATGGAAAGGCTGGTCCTTCTCTATTGGGGACTGTGCTTAGCAAGGCTGCTACGCGGACGTCAGGCTGCTAACGGTAGCGCCGCGCTAACCGAGCGAAAAAGTCTCGCGACGCTCTTATCTATCGGCGGGTTGGCTGAACATCGTTAATGAGCGCCAGGAGGGCCGATATCTCCACCGGCTTCACCAGATGGTGATCGATTCCCGCTTCCTTTGCATGAGTGACGTCCGAGGGCGTACCATGTCCGGTGATGGCCATCAGCGTGGCATTCGCCGTCGCGGGATCAGCGCGCAGATGTCTTGCGACTTCGTATCCCGTGATATCAGGCAGGCCGATATCGAGCAGGACAATATCAGGACGCTTCTCGGCCGCGGTCTTCAAGGCGCTTTGTCCGTCACGCGCCAGGAAGACCTGATGGCCATCAAGCTCCAGCACGCACTTCAACGTCTCTGCCACGTCGGAATTGTCTTCAACGAGAAGGATGCGTCGAGCTACGCCAGGCTTGTCGGCAATCGAGCCTCCGCGCGGAGGCTCGACCTTCTCTTCACCCGAATTTGAGAGCGGCAGTCGTACGATGAACTCCGCTCCTTTACCGGGCCCCTCGCTTCTCGCGATGACGGAGCCTCCGTGCAGTTCGACGAGACGCTGCACCAATGAGAGGCCGAGGCCGAGGCCGCCGATCCGGTTTTGAGAAGAAGGATCAGCTCGCATGAAGAAGTTGAAGACTTGAGGCAAAGTCTCCGCCGCGATCCCGATCCCATTATCCGCCACCGACAAGAACGCGTCGCCGCCGTCCCGCCGCAAGGCTACCCAAATTCGACCCTTTTCCTGCGTGTATTTATTCGCGTTGTCGAGCAGGTTCGTAAGAATCTGAACGAGCCGCACTTCGTCGCCATCGACGAAGAGCGGCTGCGAATCTTGTTCAATGGCAAGTTCCTGGCCGCGCTGATCGATCGAAGATTTGACCGTGGACAGCGCCGCCTTGAGGACTTCGCCAAGATCGACCCGCTCCTTTGTGAGATTCATCCCCTCGCCCGACCTGATCTTGGCGATGTCCAACAGGTCGTCCACAAGTCGCGCGAGATGCGTCAACTGACGTTCGCAGATCTCCTCCAGGCGCCGAAACTCTGGGTCTTGCGGCAGCCGTCTTTCGATGATCGCCAACGCGTTGCGAAGCGGCGTGAGCGGATTGCGCAGCTCGTGTCCAAGCATCGCCAGAAATTCGTCTTTCCGCCTGTCTGCCTCGCGCAACATCTCCGCCTCACGCCGGGAGTTCTCCGCAAGTCGCTTTTCCGTGATATCCGTGTTCATGCAGACCCAGCCGCGAAGGGCGCCGGTCTCCGAACTCAAAGGTGCGGCGCGTATCTGGGTCCAGCGCCAATCGCCGCTTTTCTGTCGCATGCGAAATTCGGCTTCAAGTGGCTGGTGCGTCTTCATGCGGCGGCGCCATTCAGAGAGGAATGCCGTCCGGTCGTCGGGGTGCACCGCGTCGAGCCACCCTTCTCCCCGTCTTTCCATTGCAGATTGACCGGTGAACGCTCGCCAGCTCGGCGAGTCCTCGACAACCTTGCCCTCGGCGTCGGCGGTCCAGACTGTCTGGGCGTAAGCAGCCACGAGGACCCGGAAGATTTCCTCGCTGTTCCGCGCGTCGAACTCCACTTTCTTGAGCTGAGTGATGTCCACCAGAGTGATGACGACTCCTTGCGCCTCGTCGGAGGAGGATCGGTAAGGATTGACCCGGCTAAGATACCATTCGCCCCCCCGACTCTGGATCTCGCGCTCAACGGGCGTCAGCGTTTCGAGGACTCGCATCGCATCCTGGTCGAGAACGTCGTATCCAAAGCCATGGCGCAATTCCGCGAACGGACGCCCCTGGTCGCTCGTGCGAATATTGAGCAGCCCCTGCGCTCGCGGCGTCGCGCGCATAATGCGCAAATCCTTGTCTAGAAAGAGAGTTGCGATCTCCGTCGCCGCCATCAGGTTCTGCAGATCGCTGGTGAGCTGGCTCAGCGCTTCAACTTTGTCTCGGTTCTCCTGATTGACCGTCTGCAGCTCCTCGTTCATCGACTGCAGTTCTTCCTTGCTGGTCTCCAACTCCTCCATCGTGGAGCGTAGCTCCTCATTGACGGATTGCAGCTCTTCGTTGGTCGCCCGCATTTCCTCTTGAGAGGTCTCATATTGCTCAATGACCGTATGCAGACGGTCTTTGGTTTCTTCGAGTTCGGCGCGCGCCTCCGCTGCGTCTTGACTTAATGGGACGGCTGGCACTCCTTCGGACGCTTCGGACTCGAGGAAAATGACCATATTCAGGTTGCCGAGGTCGGCGCCCGTAGAGGGCTGAACATAGAGAACGACTTGTTTTGGCCTGCCTTCAATCTGGATCGGAATAGGCCCTGTCCTACGGCTTTCGCCGTGTTCGACCGCGGCGTGTAACGCCGCGCGCAATTCTACGCATAATTCCTCGCGCGCGAGCCTGAAAACGCTCCCCGAAAGTTCGCCTCCGGGGATACGCAAATATCGGCCGGCGCGTTCAGACGCATGCACAAGACGAAAATCCTGATCGACAAGGATGCTCGGCGGCGCAAAACGCTCGACAATTTTCTGGTGTAGCACGCCGTAGCTTCCGGCTCCTTCGACTCGCGAGTTTGCAGCCTCGACGGAGCCGTAGCGTCGCAACGTCTGCGGAAACACTGGTAGCTTCGGCTCCGGCGCCGGCACATTACGGCGGCGGTACAGACAATGCTGTTTGCTCTCCAGATGGAAAAGCCCGCCTCGATCCATGGATTCGGACGGACCGAGAAGAAGTAACCCTTCAGGCCTGAGCGCGTAATGAAAAAGGTCGATGACGTCGTGTTGCAAATTACGTTGAAGATAGATCAAGAGGTTACGGCAAACGATAAGGTGTAGCCGCGAAAAAGGGGGATCACGCAGCAGATTGTGAACCGCAAAGACGACGACTTCCCGCACTTCTTTCCGGATTCGATAGCCGCTGTCTTCCTTGACGAAGAACCGTCGCAGACGCTCCGGAGGGATCTCCACGTCGATCGATTCGGGATAATAGCCATCACGCGCAAGGCGTAGCGACGGCTCGTGAAGATCTGTCGCGAAAATCTCGATACGGGGCGGATCGGTGACGAGTCCTGCATGCTCGAGCAGCAGCATCGCGAGACTGTAGGCTTCCTCACCCGTTGCGCATCCGACCGACCACACGCGGATAGTGTCGGCGGATGTCTTCCCCTTGAACAGTTCGGGAACGATCTCTTTCTGGAGATAGACGAAAACGTCGGCGTCACGAAAAAATTGCGTAACGGTGATAAGAAACTCCTCCGCGAGCAAGCTGGCTTCGTATGGATCGCTGCGCAGGAATTGGAGATAGTCTTCGAGAAGCTCTTTCTGATTGAGCTGCATTCGACGTCGTATCCTGCGGGCCACGGTCGAATGCTTGTACTGGGAGAAATCGATATTTGTGCGCGCTCGAACTTCGGTGAGAATCTCCTGAAGGAATTGGCGATCACTGTGTTTTTCTATCGCGTCTGGACTGTCTGGAAGCTCGATTCGCGGTCGCGTTGTCGCGAGACGCATAATGTGCGCCGGCATCTCTTCGACCGGCAGAACGAGATCCACGAGTCCGGTTGCGATCGCGCTCTGGGGCATGGAACCGAATTGCGATTCGCTCGGCTCCTGTGCGATTGTGAACCCCCCGAATTCCTTGATGATCCGCACCCCGTAACTGCCGTCCGCCCCGGTTCCCGAGAGAATGACGCCGACGCAACGGTCGCTGTGGACCTTCGCCATCGTTTCGAAAAAATGATCAATCGCCGATCGCTCCTGCTTGCGCCGATCGATTTTCGAAGGTCGAAGGCGACCGTCTACGAAAGAGAGATCCTTTCCGGGCGGAATAACGTAGATATGGTTCGGCTCGACGACGAGTTCCTCGGCTACCTGAGTGATCGGCATGGGAGAAAAGGGAGTCAGGACCTCCGCCATGAGGCTCGGCTGGTCAGGGCTCAAATGAACGACGATAACAAAAACGATGCCGCTGTCGCCTGGCAATGCGGGAAGGAGCGTCTTGAGCGCATCGAGACCACCCGCGGAAGCGCCGATGCCGACGAACAGCAAAGGTTCAGTCACTATATCAGACATGCGTCTCCCTATGCGCCCCTGTGAACAGGATCTAGTAGCACATTTAAATTGAGAAATCCGCGCTGTCGCCGGCTCTGGTGCGAAGGGAGTGAACGGGGCATAGTCGGCAGGGTTAGCTGGGCCGGGTGATTTTGATGCTGAGCGTCGACGAGCTTTTCAAGGGCCGCCATTTCGAGCGCGAGATCATCATTCTCTGCGTGCGCTGGTATCTGCGATACAAGCTCAGTTTCCGAGATCTCATGGAAATGATGGCCGAACGTAGCTTGTCGCTTGCTCATACGACCATCATGCGCTGGGTTCAGCGCTATGTCCCCGAGTTCGAAAAGCGCTGGAACCGCTTCGCGCGCCCGGCCGGCGGCTCCTGGCGCGTCGACGAGACCTACGTCAAGATCAAGGGCCGTTGGACCTATCTCTACCGCGCCGTCGACAAAGCGGGAAAGACCGTGGATTTTTTGCTGCGCGCCAAGCGAGCCGTCGCCGCCGCCAAAGCGTTTTTCCGTCGCGCCTTCGCGAAGCACGGACGCTTGCCGCAGAAAATCACGCTCGACGCATATCAGGCGTCGCATCGCGCGGCGCGTGAACTACTGGCGCAGCGTCAAGGCGGCCAGCGCATGCGTATTCGATCTTCCAAATATCTGAACAATCTCATTGAACAGGATCACCACTCCGTCAAGCTGCGTTTGAGCCCGATGCTCGGGTTCAAGCGCTTCAGACACGCCGCGATCACCATCGCGGGCGTCGAACTCATGCATCGCATCAGGAAAGGTCAATTCAAATTGGAACCGCGGGAAAAGCCTCGCCGGAAATCTGGAGCGCGGTGCTCGCTGCCTGATCCCAACGCTATGACGCATCCTACATCGCATGGCCGTTTCCACAATTTGCACCAGAGCCCGTTAGCCCGCCGCCGATAGCTCCAACTCGACGGCTGAAACCGAGCCTGCGGAGAATCGCCAGGACGCCGCCTTCAACTCCGTCTCCCGCGGGCAGAACACGTCCGGCTGATCCTGATTGACATAGCTCCTGAGGTTCTCCGGCGCGATCTCGATCACGCGGCCGCTCTTCATTCCCGGGAAGCTCGCCTCCACCGCCCGGTTGTATTGGACGTTAACGACATGCAGGAACAGCTTGTCGCCCGCGCGGCTCGCCGCGATGTCCAGCCCCGCCGGCGCGGACGTCACCGCCACTCCGTGCGTGCCATTGTGCTTGCGGAACAGCCGCGCGATCGACCCGGCTGGCATCAAATAGCTCCTGCCGCGCGGCGTCGGCGTCATCACCGCCGTGGTCGTCCAGCGATTGCCTTGCAGGTCGGCCGCGGTGGCGATGCGGATGCGCTCGCCGTGACGCTGATAAATATTCATCGACCGCGCGTGGTACGCCGCCGAGAGCCACTCATAGAGGATCGGGTTCGTGTTGTGCGGGCTCAGGCTGAGGTGCCCCTCTGTGATCGCGATCGGCTTCTTCGTCGCCTGCTCGATCTCGACCACGCGCCGCTCCACCGCATCGGATAGCTCCACGAGCTCTTCCCACGCGCGCGCCGGGTCCTGCTCATAGCGGAGCCCCTTGAGCACCGTATCCGGCCGCGTCGGGCTCTGCCCCATCATGTGGATGGCGGCGAAGTCGAGGAGCTCGCCCGCCTGCTTCTCCATGTCCGTCGCCCAGAGCTTTCCGTCACGGCCCCGGTCGCCCCACCCGATGAGCTTGATCGACGAATCGACCTGCCGCATCGCCCTGGCGAACTCGATTGTGTGTGCGATCGCCTCCTCTCTGGTGAAGCACCCCGTTCCGTACGAAGTCTCGTTGCCGATCTGCCAGAGTTTCAGCTTCGAGTACCGCACCCACTCCGCCGCCTCTTTAGCGCCGCCGGTGCGCGCGGCATAGCGCTTCTCCCCGTCGCTGAGGAAGTTCACGCAGAAGAACGGCTCCGCGTTGACGCGGCGGCAGAGATCGACAAACTCGTCCGTGCCGATGCGGTTCCTCTCCCACCCGCCCCAGACATAGTTGCGCATTGGCGGTCGCTTGGTAGCCGGGCCGATCCCTTCGCGCCACTTATAGTAACGGCTGAAGAGCCCCCCGAAGCGGATGGCGCCGGGAGCGAGATCGCGCATAGCTTCGACGAAATCCTCGCGCCAGTCATCGGCATCATAGTCCCAACAGGCTTCGACCGAGCCATCAGTAGCGCCAAGTGGCTCCATGAATTGCATGTAGAGCCACGGCGAGATCTCGAACAGCGGCTTGGGATCGACGACGATCGCGTTGGCGTCGGCGGCGGTGAATTCGCGGCGGGAAAGCATCTTCCATGATAGTGCGCGATCACGGACTTGGTCCACCCGCCGAAGCGCTCGCGAGACAAGGCCTATATGCTCGGTCAGCTTTGTCGCAATTTTTTCGCAGGTCGGTATGGGCTATGCTCGCCGGGCGTGGGGCAGGCGGAATAGTGCGATGATCGATTTCAAGGGGAGCCATTTTGAACGCGAGGTGATCCTGTGGGGCGTCCGTTGGTATGTGGCGTATCCGCTGAGCTATCGTCAACTCGAGAAATGATGGAAGAGCGAGGCGTCGAAGTCGACCATTCCACGCTCAACCGCTGGGCCGTCAAATATGCGCCTATGCTGGAGAAACAGTTTCGAGCATGCAAGCGTGGGGTCGGGTCGAGCTGGTGTCTCGATGAGACCTATGTGAAAGTCAAAGGCTGCTGGAAATATCTCTATCGGGCGGTGGACCAGGCCGGCACGACAGTCGATTTCTTGTTGACGGCCAAGAGGGACTGCAAAGCCGCGTTGCGCTTTTTGCGCAAGGTGATCGGCCAGCACGATGCGCCGGAGAAGATCACGTTCGACAAGAGCGGCGCCAACACCGCGGCGATCGAAAGCTACAGTGCGGAGCATGAAACGGCGATTGAAATCCGCCGCATCAAATACCTCAATAATATTGTCGAACAGGACCATCCAGCGGTGAAGCGAGTGACGCGACCGATGTTGGGTTTCAAATCATTTCGATCGGCTGCTGCGACACTTTCTGGGATTGAGCTCATGCATATGATCCGAAAGGGACAGTCGCGGGCCAGGGGAATATTGCGTCCAGCACAGCAGTTCTGCGCCTTGGCCGCGCGAGCCCACGTCATCCTCATTCCATAAACAAAATTTGCGACAAAGCCCCAGAAAGTCATCATGGACCTCGGGTTGCCAGGAATGAACGGTTACGAGCTGGCGCGCGAAATCCGGAAGCTTCCTAACGGCCCGAATCTCGTTCTGATCGCCCTCAGTGACTGGGGTCAAGAAGAGGTCCGTCGACGAGCGTTGAAGGCTGGGTTCAATCTAGGCGCAAGGCAAAGACCCCAACGTGCTGCTGCTCGGCTTCCTAGGCATAGAGCGCTTCGTGCAAAACGGATACGGAACAATTTGCTTCTCAAATGCTTAAAGGTGGGACAGCGACGTGCAAGTCGGCGACTTCGAGGCTTGAGCCTTCCACTTCCGAAGAAAATCCCGGACTCGAAACTCGTTGAGTGTCACCGTGCGAGTGGTTCTTTCCCTCTCGTTTGCATACGACTCAGGAGCTCACATGAACAGTATGACCGAGAAGTCCAAGGGCGTGGCCAATGAGGCGATTGGCAATGTGAAGCAGGAGGCGGGCAAGCTCGTCGGATCCGACAAGTTGGAAGCGGAAGGTGTGGCGCAAGAAGCGAAGGGCGCTGTGCAGAAGGGGATTGGCGAGGCTAAGGCAGCCGTTGAGGCTGGAGCCGACAAGGTTGCCGATGCGATCAAAAAGAACCGTTAACTCATACGGAATGTCGGCGGGCGATGCGTCGCTCGTTTACTGATCCTTTGCGCACGGCGTCCTTTAGAGAAATTCGAAGCAGCTAATCAGGAAACCCGAACGGATCACTCATGACAACGATAATGCACGATTCTCTGAATCGGAGGTTTAAAATGCAGAAGAATGTGAAATCTGCCCTGGCTGCCGCTTTGTGCGGGGCGACCGCGCTGGCTGTCTTACCAACTGAAGTTTTGGCTGGACCCATGACCGCGGCGCCCCCAGGGAGCCTGGGAATAACCACGCCGGTCGAAAGAGCATACTATCGGGGCAATCGCCGCGGTTATTATCCAGGTTACGGCGGCTATTATCAGCGAGGCTATGGATATAGCCCCGGGGCGGCCGTCGCTGGCGCCGCAGCTGGTCTTCTCGGCGCCGGGATCGCGGGCGCCTCGGGCTACGGCAGCGGCTATCCTAGCTACGGCGCTGGGGGCTTTGGCTCTGGCGCCCCGTATGGCGGCGGGCCGTGCTATCAGTGGGACTCCATCGCCGGCTGGGTGTGGCGCTGCTGATAAAAACGACCGCTTGGCCCAGCGCTGTAATTGCACGTGGGTGCGGCCACCGGGCTACGTCAGTTAGAGGCCCGGATAATGTAACCGCATACTTCGCGTGAAATTCAGGTGGCGCGACGTTCTCGCGCCGCGGCGATCGAACGGAACCGGGTCAAGGGAAACCAACCAATGGCAACCAGTACAGGCACGAACGAGTCCGACGTGCTGAGAATCCGATCAACGAAGCGGGCTCAATTGTAGCAGAGCGTGCCGGTGATGCAGCCGAGCAAATCGGCAAAGGTACGAAAGCCGCGATGCAGACCGCTAACGCGGCTGTCACATCGGCCAAAGAAATTGGCGGGTAGGCAGTCGATCAGGCGACAAACGTGGCCGGCAATATCCGTCAAGCCGTGGAAACGTCCGCGCGCGAGAACCCCTTAATGACAATTCTTGTGGCGGTGGGCGCCGGCTTCGTATTCGGGGTGCTGTGGCGCTCCGGGGGATCAAAAGACTAAAGCTGGTGTTTGGCGGTAAAGTTAGCGACGGCAGCGCTTCGAAGACTAGTCTGCTCCCGCGTCGCGTATCCGGATGTCGTTCAACTTCTTGCAGCCACCCCTACCTCTTCATAAGGAAGGAGCCCTGCGGGGCGGTGACTGCGAACGGCGGAAAAGGTTTCGACGGATCTCTGGAGTCCGCTCCGTGAACGAAAACCTTGCATCGCCCGCTCGCGTTTTCGGATGGGAACATGCGAGGTTTCCGCGCGATTGTTGAGGCCCTTGTGTTGGCGATGCTCTACTTTCGGCATGACCTTGCGCCGGGCGGCGCCGTAGGAGCTGAGTCGCTCATTCGAGACCGTATCGCCCGGAATTACCTACGTTGGAGTTAGCCTGACATCGCGTATTCTCAAGCCAAGATGGCTCCCGACAGCTCTGGTGTAAAATTCCACGCATAGACACAAAGTGGTATCTGGGCGGTTCAATTTAATCAGGCAGCAAGCAGCCGGTCCAAATCTCGGACCCAGTCTTGCCTGCTACTCGAAGCTAATACGAACTGACGTTTCCGAATTTGATGAATGAGCTCGATACCAGTCGCCGCCCGTGAGGCAGCGCTGGCTAAACTCCATGAGGCGCAAAACACAAGTCTTTGCCGATGGGGCGTTTGCAAGGTCGTTCGAGTGGGAGATCGCGAGCGTCGCAGCGTGTCTTTTTCTTTGCGTTCCGTTGTTGGCCTGCTGACATTCGGACCTCATGGTTCCGCATCGTCCGGGACAGGCTTGCAACTTTGCGGGCGGCGGGGCGCCAAAGCCAATGACTGACGGCCTTCGCAGTTGGAACGAGGGGCTATCCCGCCTGTTATTTCAGTAAAGTGGTCGCGCTTATCCCCGCCTGTCGAGAGCTTCACCATGAGCAGTACCGTCGGCGATTTCTTTGTGCACCGGCTCTATGAATGGGGCGTCCGCCGCATCTTCGGATATCCGGGCGACGGCATCAATGGCGTGCTCGGAGCCTTGCAGCGAGCGACGGAGAAGATTGAATTCGTTCAGGTGCGTCATGAAGAAATGGCCGCCTTCATGGCTTCAGCCCACGCGAAATTCACGGGCGAGATCGGCGTATGCCTCTCGACCGGCGGCCCAGGCGCCTCTCACCTCATCACTGGACTCTACGACGCCAAATGCGATCACATGCCGGTCCTCGCCATCACAGGCCAGGCACCGCGTGCATCGAGAGGAGCGCATTATCAGCAGGAACTCAATCTCGATCGCATGTTCTCCGATGTCGCGGCCTTTGTGCAAGAGGCGGAGACGCCCTCGCAAGTGCGGATGCTCACCGACCGCGCGGTCCGGATAGCAAAGGCGCAAAACGCCGTTTCCGTCATCGTCCTGCCGGGCGATTTGCAGGATCTCGAATATGACGAGCCCCCCCGCAAACATGGCGCCGTGCAAACGGGTGTGGGCTATTCGCGTCCGCTGGTGGTTCCCTGTTCTCAGGATATCCGTCGTGCCGCTGACGTGCTGAACGCCGGGCGAAAGGTGGCGATTCTGATCGGCGCCGGCGCTCTTGGCGCCAGAGAAGAAGTCATCGCCGTCGCGGAGAAGCTGAAAGCAGGCGTCGCCAAGGCCCTTCTAGGCAAGGCGGCGGCGCCTGACACGCTGCCATGGGTCACGGGCTCCATCGGGCTTCTCGGCACCAAGCCGAGCTATGACATGATGATGGCGTGCGACACGCTTTTAATGATCGGTTCGGGCTTCCCTTATTCGGAGTTCCTCCCGCTGGACGGACAGGCGCGTGGCGTTCAGATTGACATAGACGCATCCATGCTCAGCATGCGCTATCCCATGGAGGTAAATCTTCAAGGAGACGCCGCCGTCACATTGCGCGAACTGCTGCTTCGCCTCGACGAAAAGACCGATGCGAGCTGGCGCGACTGGATCGAGCGCAAAGTCAGCGACTGGTGGGAGTTGCTCGAAGACCGCGCGTTGGCTCCGGCCAATCCGGTCAATCCGCAGAAGGTTGCGTGGGAGCTTTCGCCCCGCCTGCCGGAGGACGCGATCATTACCTGCGACTCCGGCTCCTGCGCCAACTGGTATGCGCGCGATCTCAGGATTAGGGGCGAAATGATGTGCTCGCTTTCAGGCGGCCTCGCCTCCATGGGCGCCGCCGTGCCTTACGCCATCGCCGCGAAATTCGCCCATCCCGGACGGCCGGTGATCGCGCTCGTGGGCGACGGCGCCATGCAGATGAATAATATGGCCGAACTGATCACGGTTTCGAAATATTGGCGCGACTGGGAGAGCCCGAAATGGGTCTGTTGCGTCTTCAACAATGAAGACCTTAATCAAGTTACCTGGGAGCAGCGCATCATGGAGGGAAATCCTAAATACGAGGCGACGCAGAGCATTCCGGACGTTCCCTATCACCGCTTCGCCGAGCTGATCGGTTTGAAGGGCATTTTCGTCGACGATCCTTCGCGTGTTGCGAGCGCCTGGGAGGAAGCGCTGGCCTCGGATCGGCCCGTTGTGCTCGAAGTGAAGACGGACCCCGAGGTACCGCCGCTGCCCGCGCATATCTCTTTCGAGCAGGCGCGCAATTTCGCGACCACGCTCTTTAAGGGTGACCCCAAGGAGGGCGCGCTCATCGTCGGCGCGGCGCGACAGGTCTTCGCGAGCATTCTGCCGAGCGAGAGAGAATGAGAACGAAGCCGTTCCCGTGCCTGCTCGGCACCCTTGTGTTTGTGCGCTGTTGACGCATATGCCTGCAGCGGCGCGAGACAGATGCCAGAGGTAACGGGAAAGCCTGTCTCGCGCGGAGTCCCTTCCGGACGCGCGCGCGCTCTATGGTTTCTACTCGGGGGACCGCTAAATTACCCGGGTTGTCATGAACGCTAAACGGCCCGCGTCTTTGAGCGTGCCGTTTTTGCAATGCGCCCCCTGAGCGGGGTTTCCCTAAAGGCCTTTGAAGCCGATTAAGGGAAACAGTGGCAGGTCGGGCCCGGAGAGTTCCGTGGCTCTGGCGCTAGCCGCTTCTCGGCGCGATCCAAGCGCCATTTCATCCTCGTCTGATACGCAAAGGCGATGGGCCTAGCGTAACTCCGACATCACTGGCTTTTACCCAAGGGCCTCACAGCTGGGAACTTTGAATTCGTTCTTGGCAACCAGGCCCGCCGCCTTGGGCTAACTCTCAACGCCTCTCTTTTTCAAGATATCCTTTAACACCACCATCGTGCGCTCTACGACTGCGCTTTCGACCTTGAAAAAGCCGGCCTCCTCGCGTTCCATTTCGTCGGCTGGCTCCGTCTCGCAGAGTGGTTGTCGAATATCGGAAAGTCTTTCCGCCAGCAGCTGCAAAACCCGTAAAAGCTCAGCCGCATCCGTCTGACTTAGACTCAGCGTCACTTCATTTGCCATCGTACTCTCCGCGCCTTCCCTTAAAATGGAGCGCGTAAGAGATATTTTCAGAGGCCCTTTCATCAGAAGGCGCTTTTAACCAGCGTCAACAGAGATGACGTGAAGAGCTTTTTGCTTAAGTTCGACCCAGCGCTCGTGAGAGATTTCGTAATGCGTCAATCACAATCACAATCACAATCGCAGGCGTCGAGCTCATGCATCGGACTCGTAAATGTCAGTTCGCGTTGGGTAAGCTCCGAGTAGCAGGCAAGACGGTGCCGGAAATTTGGACCGCCGTGCTTGCCGCCTGATTAAATGGAACGACCAAACACCACTTCGTCTCTTTCATGGAATTTTGCACCAGAGCCGGACAACCTCGGCGAAGGCTGGAGAAACTGAGCGGCGAGGCGCCAAAGTAAGGAGCGTTAAATATGGCGGCTCTTTATTTAATCGAAATGGTATTTGCTTAAATAACGCGACTCGGGCATGTTCCAACTATGAGCGCTCAAGCCCCTGAAATCACCCGCCTCGGCCGCCACGTGGAGACGCCCGTCGGCGGCGAAATAGTACGCGCCTTCGTTCCCCCTCCGTTGCCGCCAAACCCGGAAATCGACCTCCTCCCCTTGCTCGGTCGATTGAGCGCCGCGGAGCGCGCGCTCGGCCGGCTCGACGGCGCCGCGGTCTTGCTGCCGCGGCAGGAGCTCTTTCTCTATATGTATGTCCGTAAGGAGGCGGTGCTTTCGTCGCAAATCGAGGGCACGCAGTCGACCCTCGCCGACCTCCTGCGTTTCGAGACGGAGGCTCAGTCCGGTCAGCTGATCGACGACATTCGAGAAGTCTCGAATTACGTCGACGCGATGATGTACGGTTTGGAGCGACTCAAGGAATTTCCGCTGTCGCTTCGATTGATCCGTGAGCTCCATGCTCGTCTTCTGCAAAGCGGTCGCGGGGAGAAGAAAGATCCCGGCGAATTTCGTCGCTCCCAAAATTGGATCGGGGGCACCCGGCCGGGCAATGCGCTCTTCGTTCCGCCGCCTGTGAGCGAACTCGACGCCTGCCTGGACGCTTTCGAGCGTTTCATCCATGAAACCCAATCGCAGCTGCCGCCGCTGATCAAAGCCGGCCTGCTTCACGTCCAATTCGAGACCATTCATCCGTTCCTCGACGGCAACGGTCGCGTGGGGCGTCTCTTGGTGACGCTCTTTCTTTGCGCCAATGGCGTGTTGCGCAACCCGCTCCTCTATCTCAGCCTTTATCTGAAGACGCATCGCGCGGACTATTACCGGCTCTTGCAGGAGGTCCGCGAGAATGGGGCCTGGGAGGCGTGGCTCGAATTCTTTCTCGACGGCGTCGCTCAGACGGCGAACCAAGCTTTCGAAGCGGCCGTGCGCATCGCCGATCTCTTCGCGAAGGATCGGGAGCGCATTGCGATGGAGAGCGACCGGGCGGGTTCCGCGCTGCGAATTCACGATCTCCTCCAGCAGCATCCATTCGCCACCGCAAACGACCTCGTCATGCGCACGGGGTTGACCGCGCCTACCGTCAATGCCGCGCTGGCCGATCTCGAGCGTCTTGGCGTCGTCGATGAGATAACCGGCCGTCGGCGTGGACGCGTTTTCAGCTACCGCGCTTATCTCGACATTCTGGGCGAAGGGACGGCTCCGCTGCGGGGATGATCGAGCCTTGAGCCAAGTGGGCGCTCAGCGCGAAGCAGTTGTTCTCTGGGCGCGAACGCTTCAACCTACCCTGACCGCGCGATGGCTCGCTGGCGGATGTGCTCTACCCAACGTCTCGGCATGACTTCTTCGAGAGGGCCGCGCGCCGGCCTGAGAGAGCAGCGATGTCGCCACAAACGGCTCGCTTACCGCAACGCTCCCCGCCGACTTCTTTCCCCTGCCCTACGCTAGCGCTTCGGGCATTCCTCGCGACCCAGAGAAGTCGGCGGGGAGCGTTCTTCGCTTTGCTTCGACCCTTCGGGTGCGGCGCGATCCGCCCGTGGCTCCGAATCGCTGTCAGGGCGCGGATCGGCGCGGCCTCAAGCGAAAGAGCCACGCCATGGACGAAGAAGTCGCCTCCCTGCCCTTCGGGACGCTCGCTTCGGATCACGAAGTCCAATCGCCTTGGTCGCACCTTCTCGATGAACTGGCTTTGCATGGCTACCGCCCCCTGGACGACCAGCCTGATCCGCGTCCCCTGCCCTCTTCGGATGCCGCGTCTCTTGCGCTCGAATCCGCCGTCGACGCTCTGTCCGGCCTCCTTCTCGACACCCCGCCTCGAGGCCGATCTACCCACTTCCTGTGATCCTTCGTCAATCTCTTCCATCGCAAGGCCGAGCGCATTGAACGCGAACTCGACGACAATGAAACCGCGCAACGGCCTCGCAGGCCGAACAAGACGGCTCGGAAATCCGGATCGGTCGAACTGGAGCGATTAATCGCGCAAGGGCTGACGCTGGTCGAGCGTCGCAACGCCTTCGAATTCTTCCGCGACCATCTCGCGGAGCTCTACGCGACCGCGATTGGCTCCTCCCGGTGCCCGCGCTCAGGGTCGCAAGCCAATCACCGCGCCCTGTCGGCGGCCGACAGCCGAGATTTCCTGAACGCCAGAAAGCTTGCAGACATGCAGGTGCTACTGCCCCCCGGTCTTCGCATTGTTTTCGCCGGCGGGAGCAGATTGCAACGATCTCGTCGGATCTGGGATGCGCTCGACAAGGTGCGTGCGTAGCACACGGACATCCTCCTTCAAGAAGCCGACCCGAGGGGCGCGGAGCGGATCGCCGCTCGCTGGGCGGACAACCGCAAAGCTCCGCAGGTCGCCTCCAAACTGGAATGGACTCCACAAGAGCGCGGCGCCATTCAAGCGCAACGACGCGATGCTCGAAGCGCTTCCCATCGGGGTTATCGTCTTTCTCGGATCGGGGATCGTCGAGAACCTCACCGACAAGGCGCGGAAGATGTGGGTTCCGGCGTGGAGGTTTGCGAAGGGTGGCGTATGAGCCCCCCGGGCCGAAGGACGATGATAGGCTCTTAGGTTTGGCCGCGCCTTCTTCGCGAGCCGCGCCTGTGTCCTGATCGACCCGCGTATCAATTTTGTTGCCAGCTGGCAACTCAAGAGGCGGGGTAAGACGGTAAGGATCTATTAACCCTTTAAATGTTGCAAGAATCAAAGAATCAGGTTGTCATAGTTACGCACCACACGCGCGATTTGCTATTTCGGCGTAGATATGTTGCCAAAGCGGAGAAACGATCGACCATGGAAGCTACCAAGCCAAAAATGACCTCGGTCATTGCGGGGGACGGCAGCGCATTGTCGCAAGAGCTTAATGAGTTACGCAAAACGTTGTTTCCGCCAGAGTCGAAAAAGGCACTCAGAAGCTTTTCGTCGGGCGAAGCTGCGAAACTGATAGGTGTCGCAGACGGCTATCTGCGCCAACTATCTTTGGGCGGCAAGGGGCCGCAGCCAGATATCGGCCCGGGCGGACGGCGCTCTTATACTCTCGAGCAAATCAACGAATTGCGAAAGCTCTTGGAAGAGGGCGGGAAGGGAAAACGATATCTCCCCCGGAGGGCCAATGGTGAGGGGTGCCAAGTACTTTCGGTCGTTAATTTCAAAGGCGGCTCGGGGAAGACCACAACTGCGGCGCATCTTGCGCAATTCCTTGCATTGAAGGGTTACCGAGTGCTCGCGGTCGATCTCGATCCGCAGGCGTCGCTCACCGCCTTGCACGGCTATCAGCCTGAATTCGACATCGGACCCAATGAGACCTTATACGGCGCAATCCGCTACGATCGAGAAAGAAGACCTCTCGCCCAGGTGGTGCGGTCGACGTATTTTTCAGGGCTCGATCTTGTCCCTGCGAATCTCGAACTCATGGAGTTTGAGCACGATACGCCCAAAGCGCTCGTTGAAGGTGAAAGTGAAACGTTTTTTGGCCGGATCGCGACCGCTTTGGGGGAGGTCGAAGATCGCTATGACGTGATGGTTTTAGACTGTCCTCCTCAGTTGGGATTTTTGACGTTGGGGGCATTGTGTGCCGCCTCATCGATCCTCATCACGGTTCATCCCCAAATGTTGGACGTGATGTCGATGTGCCAGTTTCTATTGATGGCGTCCGACTTGCTATCAGTCGTCCAGGAGGCCGGTGCTGACCTAGACTACGACTTTATCCGCTATGTCGTGACGCGCTTCGAGCCGTCCGATGGTCCGCAAACACAAATGGTGGGATTTATGCGTTCGCTGTTTCGCGAGCGAGTCCTCACCAACACAATGCTGAAATCCACCGCGATTTCGGATGCCGGCCTTTCTAAACAGACGCTTTACGAAGTCGGACGCGAGAACTTTACACGGGCTACGTACGACCGGGCCCTGGAATCGCTGGATGCGGTCAATACGGAAATCGAAAATTTGATGCAACGAGCGTGGAGGCGTGAGCCGTGAGCCGCAAAGACACTCTTCGCACTCTGTTGATGACCAAGGAACGGCGGTTGCCAGATGGCAACTCCGCGAGCTCCCCTGAACCGAGCGTCACAAGCATCGATGACTCCCCGAAGCAATTGGTTCGGTCAGGTGCCGTCGGCGCGATGGGCCGCTCCCTAGGGAAGCTAGCCCATGCTGCCGAGGAAGCCCGAGCGCTTATAGCTGCCGGCGACACGGTAGTAGAGATAGATCCCGCACTTATTGAGTCATCTTTCATAACAGACAGGCTGGGAATGCCGTCTGATGAGCATGCAGCTTTGGTCGCATCGATTCGCGAACACGGCCAGCAAGTTCCGATCTTGGTCCGACCCCACTCCGAGAAGGCAGGCCGATATCAAGTAGCCTACGGCCATCGGCGCGTGCGAGCGGCGGCCGAAATCGGCAAGCCAGTGCGCGCTGTTGTGCGAGAACTCTCTGACTCTGAACTTGTCGTTGCGCAGGGACAGGAGAACTCGGCGCGCCTGGAACTTAGTTATATTGAACGCGCGATGTTCGCTGTGACAATCGAAGATCGTGGGTTCGAGCGTGAAGTCATAATGGCTGCTCTCAGCGTGGAAAAAACGCAACTTTCCCGGCTGATTTCGATAGGCCGCGCGATCCCTTCCGAAGTTGTCCGTTTGATTGGTCCCGCCCCGAGGACCGGGCGCCCTCGCTGGGCATTGTTGGCTGAGAAGCTTGCCTTACAAGACATAAGGCCGCTCCTAATAAAACTCGCCGACGATCAAGCTTTTATGGCGGCTGATAGTGACGCGCGATTCGTATCCTTATTGGCGGCGCTCGATGCAAAACCTCGAGTCATCGCAGAGAAAAAAATCTGGAGCGATCAGGAAGGGCGGCGAATCGCGACGTACCACCGTTCACCCGGCCGCACGACCTTCGTTGTCGATGAAAAAGCCGCCCCCGACTTCGGAGAGTTCCTGCTCAACGAACTGCCGAATATCTACCGCGAATATCAGGAGAGACATGGGGCCGAGTGAAAACAGGATCCCTGTCTTACCCGATGCGTGACCGGTTTCTCGTAAGCGTCTACCCGGTCGAGGGTAATTAGTTCTCTTATCAACCAAGCGAGGTGTTTTCGCAAAAGAAAAAGGCCCCCGAAACGTTCCCGCCCGGAAGCCTCTCTGTAAGTGTAGCAGCTAAAGAGAATCACTTCCGCAAATTTCTGTCAAGGGTCGGCGCCGTTTCGGCGAGCGGATTTCTTTTGCCTGAACGAGGCAAAGGATCATGCGCACATATCCAACGACGCCCTTCGGGCGGCGATCGCTGTCGCTTGCCATGGTGCAGGCGCAGACGGTCACGCGCGATTTCCGAGCGAAGGCCGAGGCATCCGAGACCGTCGTCCATAAATGGCGGCTGTTTCGCGCCCTCACCGAAGCCAAAGCAGCGCTCGGCGTCACCGACCGCGCGCTATCGGTGCTGCATGCGCTCTTGAGTTTCCATCAGGAGACGGCGCTGACTCTCCCTGAGAGCAACTCAAAGGCCGAAGGGAAGGGCGACGATGGGCCGCCCCCCGGCCTTGTGGTGTTCCCCTCCAACAAAGAACTGTCGATCCGCGCCCATGGGATGGCGCCGGCGACTTTGCGCCGACATCTGGCGTCGTTGGTCGAGGCTGGCCTGATCATCCGGCGCGACTCGCCCAACGGCAAACGCTTCGCGCGGCGTGGAGAGGGCGGCGAAATCGACGAGGCCTATGGCTTCGATCTGACGCCGCTTGTCGCGCGCGCGCAAGAGATTGAAAATCTCGCCGAAGAGGTGCGCGCCGAGAACCGCGCCATCGCGTTGCTGCGCGAGAAGATCACGATCGTCCGGCGCGACATTGTCAAAATGATCGAAACGGGGATGGAGGAGGGGGTCGCCGTCCCCGGGATCGATTGGGACGGCGTCCAAATCCGGGATTGGGCTGGGCTCCACAAACGTTATGTGACGCTGTCTAGCCGTTACGCGCGCAATCTCTCGCGCGCCAATCTTGTCATTTTGGCGGGGGATCTTTCTGCGTTTGCGGCGGAAATCCAGAAGGCGCTGGAAATTCACGTGAATGGCCAACAAAAGAGCGCCAATGAGTCTCAAACTGAGCGCCACATACAGAATCAAATCACAAACATTTCTGACCTTGAACCTAGCCTCCAAGAAGGCAGGGCTGAACCGTTGGGGACAAGACCCGGGGAAAGGGACACCGGCCCGACCGGCGTTCCCGAAACCTCGAGCTCAAATCCAAAAGCCGCTTCTTCGACCACGGCGCCGAAAACCTATCCGCTGGGGATGGTGCTGCAAGCCTGTCCGGATATCTTGGATTACGCCAAGGGCGGCGAGATTTCATGTTGGCGCGACTTGGTTTCGACCGCGGCGACCGTCCGCTCGGCGCTCGGCGTCTCGCCAGACGCCTGGTCGCAGGCGCTGAAGGCGTTGGGCGAACATGACGCCTCGATTGTCGTTGCGGCGATCCTGCAGCGCGGCGATGAAATCAAATCGGCCGGCGGCTATTTGCGCGTTCTGACCGCCAAGGCGCGGGCAGGGGAGTTTTCGCTCGGGCCAGTGCTGATGGCGCTGCTGCGCGGCAAGGCGCGCGAGCGGAGAAGGGCGGGGTGATGGTGGATGATTTGCGCCAAGGAGCGCCGCTCGGCAAGGACGTCGCCGCGGCTGACGGCCAAGATAGGCCGGCCGACCCGGCTAAGTTGCGGCTGTCCCGGCGGCCGGTAGGGGCCTGTCCAAGGCCGGTTAGAAGGCTTTCGGCGGATCCGAGCGGGTCGAGCATCCCGTGCGCGGCTGTGCCGGCCGCCATCGGGAAACATTCGACGAGCTGATTGGTCCGCGTCGTTCACAACCCCGCGGCTTTGGTGAGATTGACCCTGAAGCGATCGCGCTTACGTTGGTAGCGCCGGGTCATCTCCGGCGAAGCGTGGCCGAGGTGTTTTTGCACATGCGCTTCCTCGATCCTCGCCGAGGAGGCGAGGCCGGCGCGCAAGGAATGGCCGGAGAAGGCCAGGCGGCGCTCGCCTTCTGGGAGGTCGCCGCGCAGGCCGGCGGCAAGCGCGGTTTTTTGCACGAGGCGCGCGACATGTTTGTCGGTCAGGCGCTCCGGCGCGACGCCGCCATTCTTGCGCGCGACGGGGCGAAACACCGGCCCGTGACTGATCCGCCCGAGCCGTAGCCAGGTCTCCAGCATGGCGACCGGGCAGGTGAGGGGCGAGGAGCCGCGGCCGATCTCGACCTCGCGCCAGCCGGTCTTGCCATTGATCGTGAGCAGCAGGCCGCCTTCGCCGGAGGCTTCTGGAGCGCCCGCCTCGCCGCCGTTCGCGGGGCGGAAAATTTCGATCCAGCCGGTCCCGTCCTCGCTTTGGCCGGCGCCGCAATCGAGTCCGACGATTTCCGAACGGCGCAGGCCGCCGGCGAAGCCAATGGCGAGAATGGCCTTGTCGCGTAGGCCGCGCAGATCGTTGGGGAGCGTCGCCAGCATGGCGAGCAGCTCCTCGGCGAAGATCGCTTCTTTCTGGACCGGCGGGCGGCCGTGGGTCCGGCGAATGCCGGCGAGCACCGTTGCAATATGGCGATCCGAGGCGTCGAGGGGGAGCCCAAGCTGGCGATAGCGCCAGCAGACGCCCGAGAGCCGGCGCTCGAGCGAGGAGACGCTCAACGGATTGCGGCCTGGGGCCGCTTCCATGCAGGCGGCGAGATAGAGCCCGACGGTTTGCGGGTCCGGGGGCAGGGGATCGAGCCCCTGGCGGCGCAGCCAGGAGGCGAAGTGTCGCCAGTCGGCGTCATAGGCGCGCTGGGTGTTTTCCGAGCGCGCGGCGCGGGCGTAGTCGCGGGCTTTTTCCGAGAGCGCGGCGAGATGGGGCGAGGGGGCCTGCTCGGTGAGCGGCGCGCCGCTGGGGTCGTCGGCGTCTGGAGTGTCGTCGTTCTTGGCCATCTCGTCCTCGTTTTAGCGCCCTTTTGGGGCGCTGGGCGTGGTTTCGGGCGGAAAAATCCGACGCCTCGGCGGGCTTTGGAAGGTCGAAAAGCGGGCTTACCGCCCAGAAATCCGCGCCTCTCGATTTGTGTCCGATAAGCGCACATTATCGGACATAGATAGCAGACGACAAGCGCGGCGGTTTTTGTTCGAAATTGCTTGCAGAAGCGCCGCAGTTGGCTAGTCTCGTGAGCGTCGATTCGCCGCGCCGCTCCCATGACCGCCCTTGCGCCATTCGCTCACCGTCTCCGCAAAAAAACCGCCGCCGCCGCAGATGAGGCGGGCCGCGACGCTTTGCCGGCAAACGGCTTTCCGAAATGGGCGCGCGCCCCCCTCCCCGCGCTCGACAGCCTGTCCGACGTCGCGGCCGCCGTCCTCGCCGGCGCCAGCCTCGCGGCGCTCCACGCCGTCGTCACGAGCGGGCAAGGGGGAAGCGCCGCCGTTCCTCGGCGTCTTGCGCGCCCGCCAGGCGCGCGCCGCAGCGGCGCATTGCGCGCAGGCGGCGCGTCTGCGCGAGGATGACGCCGCGCTGCGCGACGCGCTGTTGCTCGCCGCCCCTGGGGCGGCGCTTAGCCCCGCCGGGCGCCTGCACGCGCTGTTTCGCTTGTTCGGAACGCCGCGGTTCAAAGGCGACGCCGGCGATATCCAATTCGCCGGGGAGCTGCTCGGCCTCACCGGCGACACGGCCGGCTATGCCGAGATCATTGGCGCCCATGCCGCCACCACTGGCGACCCGCTGGGGCAAGCGCTCGCCGCGGCGCAGGCGATCGCGCGCTGGGCGGGCGCGGACGGCGCGCGCGCCGAGACCGTCGAGCTCCTGGCGCTCTGGGCGGCCGATCTCGTGCTGGCAAAACGACTCGGCTGGGACCGACCGCTCGCCTTGCTCGCCCCGCGGGTCGGTGAGATGCGCGATGCGACGGGGCGCCGCCTGCGTCCCGGCGATGCAGGATGGCCGAGCGCGGCGCTGCGCGCCTATGCGCGCGCCGCCGCGGACGCGCATTTGGCCGCCGTCGACCTCGCGCGCCGCGCCTCAGCCTTGCTCGCCCTCCTGCCGAAGCTGCGCGCCAAGCGCGCCGGCCGCGTCGTCGCGCTGCTGCTGGCCGACGACGGCGTCACGCCCGCCGCCGCGGCCCGGGCCACCGGCATGTCCGATCGCGCCGCCCGGCGGCTGTTCGACCGGCTCGTTGACCTCGGCGGCGCGCGCGAGCTGACCGGGCGCGAAACTTTTAGGATCTACGGACTGTGATGAGCAAACCACGACGGACGCGCGCGGGCCAGAATCCACAAAGAGTCCGTCTGCCCGCTTTCCTTCCGAGCAAGCACGCATGAGCCGCCGCAGCAGCTCGCCCGCCGCATTCGATCGCGAGCTCGCCGAGCTTCCCGAGGCATTGCGCTGGCGGGAGTGGATGGGGCGCGTCGAGGCGGCGATCTTCGCCTCCCCGACGCCCGTCCCGCGCGAGACGCTCGCGCAGCTCGTCGGCGCCGCTTGCCGGCTCGACGATCTTCTCGCCGACATCGACGCCGAGCTCCGCCCGCGGCCCTATGAGATCGTTCGCGTCGCGGGGGGCTGGCAATTCCGCACGCGGCCGCGCCACGCCGCGGCGCTGCGCGCGCTCGACGGCGCCAAGCATGTCGGGGCGCCGGAATTCACCAGGCTCGAGATGATCGCGCTCTCGGCCATCGCCTATCTGCAGCCGGTCACAAGGGCCGACCTTTCCCGCTTTGCCGGGCGCGAGATCAGCCGCGACGTCATCGGCCGGCTGAAGAGCTGCGGGGTCATCGACGCCGGCCCGCGCGCCCCGGCGCCAGGCGCGCCGATCGCCTGGGTGACGACCAAGCGCTTCCTTGAAATCTTCGCGCTCGATAGCCTGCGCGATCTGCCCGATCTCGAAGCGCTGGAGGCGGGCGGGCTCACGCGCTCCGAGCCGGATGAAGACGTCGATGCGGCGCTCGATGACATGCTGGGGGTGGACATCGGGGCAGAAGCGGACGACGAGCCAGCGGAAAATGAGCTTTACGAACCCGACATCGAGGCTTGAGAAAGCACCTCCCGCTCTTTGAGGGTGTTGTCACTCCGACGCCAGCTTCGACGGTGGATTATCGGAGCGCAAACCCCAGGCTTAGACGCTGCCTTTTGACTTATCTTTTCGAGATCACGGCAGCTCGATGGATAGGGCAGATACCACGTTATCGCCTGAATGGTGCTTTGGAATGCAGCCCTTTGAAATCATCTTGCTAGCGGTGCTCGCCACGACGTTCAGGGGTCATATTCGGGCTCCTCTTGCGAGCGCTTCATGAAGCGCCGCTAGGGTAAGTCGAAAAATCTCGCGACCGACCCGCAGATTCTGCGATGCCCCCTTGACGGCCGAGGTCGCGCCTGTTTCCACTGGCGGCATGGCTTCGTTTTGGGCGCATCACGGCCGGCTGAGGAGCGCGCTCGCCGCGGGCGCCGCGGCTTGGCTGCTGCTCCTCCAGCTCTTCCTTGCCGTTGTGGCGGAGGCGCATGCTTTGCGCATCGGCTCGGCGGATGTCGCCGTCGCGGCGGCGGGACAGGATTGCAGCGCGCCTTCCGGCGATCGCGAGCCGCGGAACCATGCTGACGGCCATGGCCATTGCGTCTTGTGCCGGATCTGCCCGCACCAAGACACGGCCGACGCCGATCCGATTGCGTTTTTTCATTATGTGATCGCCTTCCTCTATCCGGGCGCCTCCGGCGAGCCGGTTTTCTCCCGCAACCGCCTGCCGCCGCCGGAGGGGACCGGCGGGTCGCGCGTCTTTTCGTCCCGTGCGCCGCCGCCGGCCGCCTGATCGAGCTCTCGACTCTATTGATCTCTTCGCTGGTCTCGATATCCGCCTCGAGCAGATGTCGACGACCGCTGCAGGCGGCGGCGTATGTCGGAAAAGAAATCCCATCTCATTCACGAGCTGTTCGTGCGTAACAGACACGCGCTAACGGCTTATCTGGCGCGTCGCGTCGGCTCCGAGGCCGCTCACGACTTGTTGCAGGAGACTTTCGTGCGCGCGCTGCGCCACGACCGGTTCGATGACGTCGCCGATCCGCCGGCCTTTCTCCAGAGGATCGCGTCAAATCTGACGCGCGACTTCGGGCGTCGCCGTAGGACAGAAGCGAAATATCTGAGCTTCGACCGAATCCTCGGCGATCCGCCGAGCTGGGACGCGCCCCAGGACGAGATCGCCGATCGTGACCGGCGGGCGCAACGTCTCGCCGCGGCGATCGAGGCGCTGCCGCCACGCTGCCGCGAGGTCTTCGAGCTCTGCGCCTTCGAGGATATGCCGTTCCCGGATGTCGCGAGGCGGCTCGGCGTCACAGAGCGCATGGTGCGCCAACATATGAGGATAGCCATGCAGCGTTGCTGGGCGGCGATCAGATGACAGATTTACGGTTCGACCTTCCTTTTTTCGCATCCGCGCGTCGTATTGGGCGATGGGTGGAGGTTGTCCGAGAGCGGGGGACGACGTCGGCATGATGAAGAGAATGGACGATGACGCCTCCGACCGTGACGACGGCCATGACGCGGCGATCGAATGGTGGTTGCAGGAAAAGGCCGGCGAAATCGACGGCGAGCGCCGTATTGCCTTTGAGGCCTGGCTCGCAGCCGATCCCGCCCATGCTCAGGCCTATACGGACATTACTGAAATGTTCTCGAAGGCGCAGGGGCTGCGGCGCGCCCGCTATCGGCAGGTACACGGCGTGCGACGGACCTGGCGTGCGGCGGCCGGCGTTGCGCTCGCCGCCTCTCTCGCTTTTTTCGGTTGGCTCGCCGAATTCGCGAACCGTCATCCGGCTGATTATTCGACCGGCGTCGGGGAACGCAGGACGGTGACGCTCACTGATGGCTCGCGTGTCGAGCTCGACTCCCATTCGGCGATCGCCGTGCGCTTCGAGGCGGGATTGCGGCGCGTGACGCTGCTCTCGGGAGAGGCCTGGTTCGAGGTCGCGCCCATCGCCTCGCGTCCCTTTGTCGTGGAGGCGGCGGGCGGCACGGTCACGGCGCTCGGCACTGCCTTCGACGTCGCGCTCCAGAAAAACGGCGCGCGTGTCGCTGTGAGCGAACATGCGGTGGCGGTCGCGAGCGGCGGCGAGCGGCTGATCGTCGAGACGAGACAGGAGACCTCATACGAGGCGGATACGCCGGCGCGGGCGCCCGTGAGCGTCGCCGCCGAGAATGTCGCAGCCTGGCGGCGCGGCGCGCTTGTCGTCGAGGACCGTTCGCTCGGCGAGGCGCTCACGATCCTCGGCCGCTATCGCTATGGATATGTGTTTTGCCTGCGCGCCTCGACCTGCGCGCGACGGGTGAGCGGCGTCTTCTCGACCGCCGAGCCGCTCACGACGCTGCGCGAGATCGAATTTTTCCTCGGCCTGCGCGCGATCCATCTCACGAATTACCTGATTTTTCTAACCGAGTGACGCACCGGACCAAGAGCCGCCCGCATTTCCCGAAATCTTTTTTGTCAACCCACATTCCGAAATCGTCATGAGAGCGTCGAGTTGGTCACGGGCGGAGACGGCCGGGGCACATTCGGTGGAAAGCGGCGATGACGAAAAAAGGTCTGTGTTACGAGGGTGCGGCGTTGGGTTCGACAATTGCGGCAATGACCTTCGGCGCCTTCGCGTTGGGAGGAACACCTGCGGAGGCGTCCCTCTCGCCGCAAGAGCGTAGCGGCGTCGTAATGGTCTACGACATTCCCGCAGGATCGGTGGCGACGGCTTTGAACGCCTTCGCCGTGAAGAACGGGCTGCATCTGCTCTACGATGCGCGCGTGACGCGGATGCTACGCACGACGGGGCTTTCTGGAGCTTTCTCGATGCGCGAAGGGCTCGATAGGCTGCTCGAGGGAACCGGTCTGTCCTATCGCTTCGGGGGGCCGGACGAAAAGGCGGTGTCGATCATTCTCGCCCAGAACGATAGGGGCGCGCGCAGTGACGCGGGATTCCAGGCGCTGCCGCCGATCGACGTGGGCGCGACGAAGCGGACCGACGTCGATGCGACGAGCCCGGACGACAAGAAGGCCTATAGCGCCGACCGCGGCGCTATCACCGAAGGAACGCGGACCTACACGACGCCGCTCGTGACGGTCGCCGGCAAGGTGCCGCTGCCCAGAAAGGAGATACCGCAGTCTGTCTCGGTGATGACGAGGGGACAGATGACTGACATGCAGCTCACCACCGTGCAGGATGCGATGTTCTGGGTGCCCGGTGTCTCGACGATTGCTAACGACGCTACGCAAGGATGGCCGGCCTCACGGGGCTACACGCTCGACGTCGCTTATGACGGCGTCCCGACCTACGATGGTCTTGCCGGCTATCAGCAGCTGGATCTCGCTGTCTACGATCGCATCGAAGTGTTGAAAGGTCCGTCGGGCCTGCTCTCTGGATCAGGAAATCCAGGGGGAGTCGTCAATATTGTGAGAAAACGGCCGCAGGACGAATTCAAGCTCAGATCGGAATTCAGCGCCGGTTCGTGGGATAATTATCGTGGCGTAATCGATGTGACAGGCCCGATAAACGAAGAGCGGACCCTTCGCTATCGCGCGCTGGTGCTCCACCAGGACAAGCACTTCTTCTTCACGCCGTCGCAGCCTGAAGACAAATGGCTGGGCTATGGCTCGCTCGAATATGACATCACGCCCAATACGCTGCTGAACGTCGCCTACACACGCCAGCGCACCAGTGACCCCGCCTACAGCGGGCAACCGGTCGCTTCGCTTTCTTATTTCGGCGGGACGAGCCCCTATTTCCTCAATGTGCCCAGGTCCTGGAATCCCTATCCAGATTGGACCCAAGTCAAATGGGACACGGAGGACAAGAATGTCCGTCTAGAACATCGGTTCGGTGACGACTGGGTGGCGAAGGTGAATTTCAATCGACGCGACATAAACGACGAATTCGCGGACGCCTATCCAAGCAGCGGTGTCAATCCTTCCAATTGGACGGCGCAATATGCGCGCCGCCATTACATGTATTATTATCATCGTACGGGTCTCGACTCCTATCTGTCCGGCACGCTGCCTTGGGCGATGATCAAGAACACATTGACCATCGGCTATAACTACGACCGGTTCACTTATGAATATAAGGGTGCCCCGCGCGTCTATGTGAACAACATCCCCGTCTTTTGGCCGAATGCAATCGGTCCGAATCTCAACCCCTTTACGGCGGGCGGTCAGAATCAAACTTTGCAGCACGGAGCCTATAGCCAACTCCGCTTGACGCCGATCGAGCCATTGACTTTCGTCTTCGGCGGTCGATTGACGAATTTCTTTGCCAAGAACCGCAACGTTTTTCCGAGTGCGCCTACAAATTGGTCATATGGCGCGAAGTCCAACCACCGCTTCTCTCCCTATCTCGCCGGCATTTTCCGGGTGACTGATGAAATCAATATCTATGGCAGCTACTCGGATATTTTTATTCCGCAGACGAAACAGAAAGCTGACGGAGCGACACTCGATCCGGAGGTCGGCGGACAGTTCGAAGCCGGCGTCAAAGGCGAGTTCCTGAACAAGAAGCTCAACGCCTCGGCCGCGTGGTTCGAGATCAACGACCGAAATCGTCCTTACGCGGATCCCGCCAACCCGGGCTACTATCTCCAAGCCGGCAAGGCAGAATCCACTGGCGTCGAAGTAGAATTCTCCGGGAAGCCTCTTGCGGATATCGAACTGCCAATCATCCAAAGTCCGTTGCCAGGGCTCGACGTCGTCGGAGGCTATACCTATCTGCGCACGAAGCTCCTCGTAGACAAAAACAGTCCAGGGCGTCCGATCAGTTCGTGGTATCCGACCCATATGTTCAAGATCTGGGGCAAATATGATTTCGAGGGGGAGTGGAAAGGGCTGACGATCGGCGCAGGCGTCGTCGCGGAGAGCGGGCTGTCCGGCGCGATCAATACATTGAACGAGGCCCGCCATGGGCCGGCCTATGCCGTCATCAATGCGATGACGTCGTACAAGATCAACGACCATCTGACGCTGCAGTTCAATCTCAACAACATAACCGACCAGAAATATTACATGCGCGTCGGCGGCGCCAACACTTACAACACGCCGGGCGATCCACGGAACTTCATGGTGACGCTGCGCGGCGAATTGTGAGCGCGCGTGCGAAGCCGCGTGCGGGGTGTGGTAACGAACCGAACGAAGTGCCTTGGGCGCACGGACGAAAGACATCTGCACCCCGAAGCTCGGCGCTAATGTCGGGCGCCGCTAGCGGCGTCCGGGCCGCGTAGCCTCGAAATCGGCGTCGATTCGTATTCGGCTGCGCCACGGCCCGCCAGAAGCGCCGGAAGGAAAGAGAGGGGCAGCGCCGCAACGGCTGCGTGTTTGATCTTGCGCTTGAGAGGCCGCGCCCATCGTCCGATCTGCCGCTCAGCCGCGACGACGCTCGCCTGCGTCGAGCTCATGGACATGAGCCGAACGAGGCAATTCTACGCTGTTGCGGCGTAGGCCTCGAGAGCACTGGTGCCTCGCGCCCTGCCGAATGGGAAATTTGCGACAGAACCGTTTGAAATAGATGCAAAGTTAGTTTATAGGAATTATAAACAATTCGGAGCGTGAAAAATGGCTTGCGACCCCTCGTCCCTCTCTGTTGTGGTTCAGGACAAGAGCCGGGCGGGCGTGGAGACCGTCTCCGGCGTGCCACGCGGCGCCACAAGTCGCGCCACTGCGATTGTGTTCGAAGATCCATTGTCGCTGCAGATGAAGGATGACATCCTCCGAGTCGCGCCAAGTGACGCCACCGTTTTGGTCATCGGAGAGACTGGGACCGGAAAGGAGCTGGTCGCACGTTACATTCATGCCCACAGCAAGCGTAAAAACGGACCATTCCTTGCCGTGAATTGCGGGGGGTTCAGTGAAACGCTCATCGAAGCCGAACTATTCGGGCATGAGAAAGGAGCGTTCACGGGCGCCTTGAAGACAGAGATGGGTTGGTTCGAGGCCGCCAACGGAGGCACGCTGCTTCTTGACGAGATCGGAGACCTCCCGCCGCCCATGCAAGTGAAGTTGTTGCGCGTCTTGCAAGAGCGAGAAATCGTTCGTGTCGGTTCACGTCGCCCGCGTCCAATTGATGTTCGGCTCATCGCTGCGACCAACGTCAATCTTGATGCGGCCGTGCAAGCGAAGACCTTTCGCAACGACCTATTCTACCGGTTGAATGTCGCGACGATTCATTTGCCGCCATTACGCGCGCGAAAAGGGGACGTCAAGCCGCTAGCTGAATACTTTCTAAAGCTTTACGGAGAGAAGCTTGGTCGACGTGATGTCGAGCTGACCCCTGACGCGCTACGAAAGCTGATGAATTATAGTTGGCCTGGGAATATTCGCGAACTTGAGAACGTTCTACACAACGCACTTCTACTAACGAATGGCTCGCTCGTTCAGCACGTGCCGATCGTCGAGTCGGCGGCTGCTCAATTCGAACCATCGATAGATTTCGAAGAACAACTTCGCCAACTCTTCGAGGGGGCCATTTCTCGGGGTGAAACAAATCTTTTCGAGCTCGTTACTCGGTCGCTTGTCTCAACCGCACTCCAACGCGAGGGCGGAAATCAAGTGCACGCCGCTGAAAAGCTCGGACTGACACGCAACGCATTGCGCACGCATCTTGCTCATATGGGCATGATAGCACCACGCAAGAAATTCCGTGCGCCGACCGGGAAAACGGGCTCATTCCGAGATAGAGACGTAAATGTCACCCGGCTGGGCTATCAGAAATTCGGCACTCTCGCGGCCCTGAAAGCATTAGGCTCTCTCGACGCCAGATTGGCGTCCTTGGGCTTTCACGCTGAATGGCGGGAGTTCAATTCCGGGCCCGACATACTCGATGCAATAGGCCGCGGTGAGATTGATTTTGGCGTTACCGGCGAAGCAGCAACCGTGTTCGCCGTCGCTATGGGGGTGTCATTCTTCTACGTAGGATTCGAGCCACCGGCGCCCAGCGACGTCGCGATTGTCGTCGCAGATCGAAACATCCGCACCGTCGACGATTTGAGAGGAAAAAAAGTCGCGTTCAGCCGCTGGTCGAATGCGGATTATTTCCTGATGACGGCCCTGAAGAGGAGGGGGCTTTCGCGCGCGGATATTGAACCAATATACATCCCTCCCAGTCTCGATTTGCTCGACGACCTCAAAGGCGGCGCTATCCACGCCTGGGGGATTTGGGAGCCCCTCCTGAGTGTGGCGCGGGACAATGACGCCGCGCGAATTCTCCTCGATGGCTCAGAACATGTCGTAAATCGACAATTCTATGTTGCGCGCCGCTTATTCGCCGTCGGGCATCCACAAATTATCGAAGCGATCTTCACGGAGATTCGTGCCCTGGGCGCGAGCCGAGCGGACCGCCAGCCAAACGATCTCAGGGCGATTGCCCGTTGCTTGAACCTCGACCACTCTGCCGCAGAGCGTCATTTGAATCGGCTAGAGTTCCGACCGCAGCCTCTCGACGATGAGATCATCGAGGAGCAGCAAGCAATCGCTGACGCTTACCTCAGCTCGGGCCAATTGCCCGCCCGAGCCGCTATTGCCGATGCGGTGTGGCGCGGCTCGTAGAGCGAGCCGCGACGCCTCCTTAATATTTTGCCAGCACGGGCGCCGGAGAGGCGCCCCCGAAACGGAAGGTCGCGCCGACGCTCGCGAGCCATGGGTCAAGATTGGATTGCACCCGGACATAAATATTCTGATTAAGCGCAGTGTTGTAAATCGTCGCGTAGGCTGTGGGCTGAGCCATGATGCGTTTAAGATCGACGTTTATGCCAATATTTGGCGTGATCATATAATCGAACCCAATTTGACCGGCCACACCGACGGATTGGCCGATTTGCAAATCTCGCACAGAATTGAATCCGGTGAAGCCAAGCGCGGTGACGAGCGGGGTCCAGCCGTTTCCGGGCCCATAAGCGTAAGGCACGGCCCAAGTGACGCCGACGCCGATATAGGGTTGAAACGCGCCGAGATTAGTGAAGTGATATTGCGCGAGTAAGGACACCGGGAGCAGGTTTGTCGAGCCAACGGGGATATTGGCGAGCGGACCTGTCGCCGTCAGCTTATGCCGCGTATATCCCGCGATGGTTTCGACGGCGAAATTCTTATTGAAATAATAGCTGAGATCGATCTCCGGAATAACCGAGTTCGATACATCCACGCCGGCCCCAAAAATCTTTCCGCCAGGCACGCCCGACACGATGCCTGTGCCGCTGGGCACAATTCCGTAACGATCGAAAATCGTAAAGGAGCCGTCGGGGATGAGCGCCGTCGCACGCAAGCGAATTTGGAACGGTTGATAATCATCGACGGCGACGGCAGGTAGCGGGGGCGCAAGCTTCTTGCTCGGCAGATCCGCTCCCGACGCAACGTTGGATGCGAGAGCGTATACCGCGAACGATAAGAACGCGAGTTCTTTCATGGACTCTTTCCTTGGAGGTCATGGAATGAAGGAATCCGCCTCCATTCCTTGATGTAAAATTGTGGATGTTGGGGAAGCCTTATTCACCGTTTTCGTAGAACAACTCCAAGGGCAGCCCCACGGATGCCTTGCCGATCCAGTCCCGCGCGATGATGTTGGAGGGTCCCATTCCGATGCCGGCCCGGGCGTCGCGGAAATAGCGCTCCAAGGCGCCCTTCTTGTACCCATATCCTCCAGTGACAGTGAGGGCCGCGCCAGCGGAAAGATTCGCGATTTCCGAAGCGTGGACTTTGAATTCCGTCAGAGCTATCAACAGCTCGGCTTGTGGAGCGTTGGCGCGCCACAGCGCGTCGAGCCGCGCGGCGAGCTCGCGGCGCCAGGGGCCAAGCGACTCGATCTGGACTTTCGCTTTTGCGAGTTCTTGTCTGACCGCCTGATAATCCGCGAGACGCTTGTTGGTGTCCCTATGGATCGAGTTCTTGATGTGCGCGACCGCCGTATCATAGGCGCCGCGGGCGACGCCCTCCCAAACAGCGCCGAGTCCGATCAGATAGACCGGCGAAACGCCGTTGTAGATAATGTCTTTTCCCTGGTTTTCCGCGCCAAGCCGATCCCGTTGCGGCACTTTCACGCCGTCATATCGAATGGGGCCAGAGTGATTGCCACGCACGCCCAACGCGTTCCACGGACCAGGCGTGATTCCAGGCGTCGCGCTATCCACGATGAAGAAAGAGATGTCGGATTGGTCACGTGCGCCAGGCGTGCGCGTTTGCGTGATGTAGTAATCCGCCTTGCCCGCGGAGGTGGTGAAGGACTTTTCCGCGTTGACGATATAGTCACTGCCATCGCGGGATGCTTCCGAAAAATTATACCACCAATGGCCACCTGAGGCGCGTTCGCTCGTCGAATAGGTGCCGAGCAAATGCTTGCCATTTTGCGGTTTCAACCAGCGCAACTTCTGATCATGCGTGCCATAGAGATTGAGCGTCTGAGCGGCGCCGACATGCATGACATAGACGAGCCCGGTCGAGGCGTCCTTTTGTCCGATACGGTATGCCGCCTCGGAAAAGGCCAGGTGATCGAAGCCCAGTCCGTCATATTCCTCGGGGATCAAGACACGCGTCCAACCTGCGACCGCGAGCGCATCCAGGTTTTCCCTAGGAAAGATGGATTGCTCATCGTTGCGTTCCGCATTGGCTGCCACGACCTTCTCGATGACGTCGTCGAGTTTCGCGAAAGCCTCTTTTTTATTGTCCGACATGTTTTCACGCCTTCCTAGGGAGATATGCGCTTTGCCCGGCATGCTTGCCGGGTTCAGGCGGCGGTCCGCGCCGCTTCTTTTGCTTCCAAGGCACGCACCAAGGGGATCACGTGCTTGCCAAAAAACTCGACTTCCTCTTGGAAGTGCAGGAAGCCAAGGAGAACGAGATCGACGCCGACGGATTTCAGTTCGACTATGCGTTGCGCCACTTCGTCAGGCGCGCCGATGAGATTTGTCCTGAAGCCGTCGTTGTATTGCACCAGATCTTCGAATGACGATTTCGCCCAGTTGCCCTCGCGCTCGGGGGAAGCATTGCCGGCGTTCTGCACTTCGTGTTGGAACGCGCGCACGGCCTCAGGATCAGCGCCAGACAAGATCTCGTCGAGGACCTCGTTCGCCTCTTCCTTCGTCGCCCTTACGATTGCGAAAGCGTTGACGCCGATCTTTACATGATGGCCGCTCTGAGCCGCCTTGGCGCGGATGTCGTCGACCTGCTTCTTGACGCCCTCGACCGTGTTGCCGTTGGTGAAATACCAATCGGACACACGCGACGCCATGTCGCGGGCGGCGCGGGAGCTGCCGCCCTGGAAGACTTCCGGCGGGGATGAAGGTTTGGGTTTCAATGTGTAATTGCGGAAGCGATAAAAGTCCCCCGCGAAGGTGAAATTATCCTCGGACCAGACGCCACGAAGGACTCGGATGAATTCCTCTGAACGGCGATAACGCTCGTCATGATCTAGCCAAGGTTCGCCGATCGCCTGAAACTCACCGCGAAACCATCCTGAAACTATATTCACCGCAAGCCGACCACCGGTAAATTGGCTGATCGACGCCACTTGCTTCGCGATCACCGCGGGATGCCAAGGACCCGGCAAAATTGCGGCGATGACGTTGAGTTTTTCCGTCGCGGCAAGCAGAGCATGGGAGAAACTTACAGATTCGTGTTGATACTCTGCTCCATATCCCGCAGTGAAGCGAATTTGCGTTAGAGCATATTCGAAGCCGGAGGCTTCCGCGATCTGAGCAAGCTTTCGGTTGTAGTCGATATCCCAACTTGTCCGCTGTTCGATCTTGCTGATCACGAGACCGCCGGAAACATTGGGAACCCAATAGGCGAATTTAATGGGTTGTGTATCCTGCTGCGATGAAGGCGAGGACGCGCCAGTCATAACCGTCTCCTTTCGTGAGAGCCGCATGGAATCCGTACCGCGGCTTCATGCGCTACGCGCTTGAGGAGGAGCGGCCTGTGTGTCAGTCGGTAACAGCAGGCGGCGTGCCAAAGCTTATGACTGCGTAAAATCAATGGGATGACCCCGACCTTCGAGCGGCGTAATTTGCAATTGCAACAACGGGCGCCGGTTATGCTGCTGCATTTGCAGCAGCAGCGCTTCGGAGAAGTCTGTTGCGACCCGAAAATTGCGGCGTCGTTCGCGCGGCGCCATGCTTGCTGAGTTGGTCGGCCCGCAGAGCGCGCGTCGCGCTAAAATCAACGGGAAAGATCAAGAGGCGAAATGACTTCACAAAAATTGACGCGGCATGTCGTGGACATGCGCGCGCGGCCCTCTTTTCTTCATCCATTCTTCGGGGCGGATCCGTCTTCCCCGGAATTTGAGACAGTTCGCTGGGTCAATCGGCGCTTGGGCTCGAGGGATATAGACCACTTCACGCGGTCGCCTGATTTGCCGTCGTTCATAAAAGAGATCGAGCAGGCGTCGATCGACGTCGCGATCATGGTCGGCCGAAGCACGCCGCAGGTGCGAATTTCGAACGATGCGCTTTCGGGATTATCTCAACGCTCCGCGGGGCGTCTTCTCGGCGTTGGTTCGGTTGATCCTCAGGCGCTTCCAGGCGACGAGGCGGTTCGAGAGGTTCACCGTTGCTTGGATTCCCTGCAGTTGATCGGCATCAATGTGGATCCCGGTTTTTACGGTCGGCCGATCGCTCATGACGACGAAACGCTCTTTCCGATCTATGCGGCTTGCGAAAAGGAGAATGCGCCGGTGTTTTTGATGTCAGGTCCGACCACACCCGATTTGCGGCACAATGACCCGCTTGCTGTCGACCGGGTCGCGAGGGCTTTTCCCAATCTCTCGCTCATCTGCTGTCATGCCTTCTATCCGCAGATCGATGCCATGCTTGGCGTGGCGTTCCGGCATGAAAATGTTTTCGTTTCCCCCGACATGTATCTCTTTGCGCCGGGCGGCAAGCGTTATGCCGAGGCTGCAAAGGGATTTCTGAGCGACCAGCTTCTGTTCGGTTCGTCTTACCCGTTCCGACCGATCGGGCAGAGCATCACGGAGTTCGCGGGGCTTCGTCTGCCAGATGAAATTGCGGAGAAGGTTGCATGGCGCAACGCGGTCAGAGTCTTGGGCCTCGATATCGCATAGGCGCTACTGTTGCAGGCGCCGCAGAGGCCCGATATGCGCTGCTGCATTTGCAGCAGCGCATATTGATTCCTCCCGCAATTGCAAGGTTTCGATGCTGGCCCAAGTCTTGCGCCAATAGCCTGGAATGCTCAGGCAACAATCGCGGCGGCTGCAGGCCTTCCCCTCGATCATGGAACGCATCATGGAAATATTGTGGTACATTCCGACGCATGGCGACTCTCGGTATCTCGGCGCGGAGGAAGGCGCCCGTACGGCGAACTTTGAATATAATCAGCAAATCGCAATCGCTGCGGATAATCTGGGCTACTATGGCGTTTTGATCCCGAGTGGTCGCTCATGTGAAGATCCATGGATTGTAGCCTCTAGCCTCATCAGCTCGACTCGAAACCTTCGGTTCCTTGTCGCGCTGCGACCTGGCCTCATGCAAGCAGCGCTCGCCGCGCGTATGACGGCGACGCTAGATCGTCTTTCGCAGGGTCGGCTGCTAATCAATCTCGTGGCTGGCGGCGATCCGGAGGAACTCGCAGGAGACGGTCTGTTTTTGGATCATGCGCAACGCTACGCCCTCTCCGCTGAATTCGTCGACGCTTGGGATGAAATTTTACGCGCGAGCCACGTGGAAGGTAGCGTGAACTTTCAGGGCGAGTTCTTCTCGATTGAAGGAGGTAAGCTTCTATTCCCGCCGGTACAGCAGCCAAGGCCGCCGCTTTACTTCGGGGGTTCGTCGGCGCCGGCGCATGATCTCGCCGCCCGATCGGTGGACGCTTATCTCACATGGGGCGAGCCGCCGGCCGCGGTTGCTGAAAAAATTGCCGACGTCAAGGCGCGCGCCGCGCAATATGGGCGCACCTTGCGCTTCGGGGTTCGCCTGCATGTGATTGTAAGGGAAACGGAAGAAGAAGCCTGGCATGCCGCAGAGCAGTTGATCAGCCGGCTTGATGACGCGGCGGTTAAAGACGCGCTCTCGACCTTCGAACGCATGGACTCCGTGGGCCAGCAACGCATGTTGCAATTGCGGAAAGGCGCAGGCCGCGCGCGGGAGGATCTCGAGGTCAGTCCAAACCTCTGGGCCGGCGTAGGCCTGAAGCGCGGCGGCGCCGGGACGGCCCTCGTCGGAAATCCCGATCAAATTGAGGCCCGGCTGCGCGAATATCAAGCGCTCGGCGTCGATAGCTTTGTGCTGTCGGGCTATCCTCATTTGGAAGAAGCCTATCGCTTTGCCGAATTACTTTTCCCGAGGTTTGGGATTGGTCCCCGTGGGGTTCTGCCGGGTCGCAAAATTACCGGCCCGTTCGGAAGCATCGCCGCGACCGCGAAGACCTCGTCCGCCGCGGCGCCATCGGCCGTATAAGCGGAGAAAAGAGATGACGAGATCTTCAAGCCGCGACGCTCGCGACGAAGCAGCGGTTCTCGACAAGCTTCTCTTCGCTTTAGCGAAGACGGCCGCCGAGCGCGATCGTGAAGGCGGGACGGCGAAGCGCGAACGCGATTTCATTCGTGAGAGCGGGTTGCTGCAACTGTCGATTCCGAAGGAACTCGGGGGGGCTGGGGCCGACTGGATCAACATTTTCGAGATCGTCAGAAAGATCGCCGCGGTTGATAGTTCGCTCGCGCATCTCTTTGCGTTTCATCATCTCATGATCGCGACGCTACAATTTTTCGGCTCTGCCGAACAGTCCCGCAATCTGATGGCGTGCAGCGCGCGCGAGAATTGGTTTTGGGGCAACGCGCTCAATCCGAAGGATGCGCGCCTCAAGTTGTGGGCTGACGCAGACGGATTTCGACTCGACGGCGAAAAGAGCTTCTGCTCGGGCGCAACTGATTCTGACATGCTCATCGTTTCCGCGCATGATGTAGATGGCAAACTCAAAGTCGCCGCCTTCCCGACGCGGCGAGCGGGAGTTACCGTTCATCATGATTGGGACAATATGGGACAACGGCAGACCGATAGCGGCTCGGTTTCCTTCTCGAATGTCAGCGTGACTTCGGACGAGCTCCTCCTTTCGCCCGGGCCGCTCGGTTCACCCTTTGGCGCCTTGCGGCCCTGTCTAGCCCAGCTCATTCTCGTCAACATCTACACGGGACTCGCGCGTGGCGCGCTCAGTGAAGCAATTGCATATATCCTTGGCCTGCCCGCGGACGGCGCCGCTCGCATCGGCTCGGATCCATTCAACCTACATACGCTCGGTGAACTCACGGCGCAGGTTAAAGCTGCGGAAGCTCTTGCTAGCAACGCAGTAGCCGCCTTTCAACATGCATGGTCGAGGCGCGACGCCATCTCGGCCGATGAGCGGGGCGCCTTGGCGATTGAGATCGCCAGCGCGAAAGTCGTTGGGTCGCGTGCAGCGCTCGAGGTCGGTAGCCGTGTGTTCGATGTGATGGGGGCTAGAGCGACGACGGCGCGCCTTCGGCTGGACCGTTTCTGGCGAAATGCGCGAACGCATACGCTGCATGATCCGCTCGATCACAAACTCAAAGAAATCGGCGATTGGGCGCTGAATGGCGTCTATCCAACGCCTTCCTTTTATTCCTAAGGACGAAGGCATGAGTTTTTCGACAATTGAGCAGGCGATCGAGGCGCAACGGCTCGGGCGATTTGTCGTCGTCGTTGACGACGAGAGCCGGGAGAACGAGGGCGACCTCATTCTCCCCGCGGAGAAAATGACGGCGGAAGCAATGGCGTTTCTCGTTCGTCATTCGAGTGGCGTCGTCTGCGTCGCCATGCCGAATGAATGGGCGGACCGCTTGGAGCTTCCATTGATGGTTCCTCGGAGCGACGACGCGTATGGCACCGCCTTTACAGTCTCGGTCGATCTTCAGGGCTCTACCACCGGCATCTCCGCGAGCGAAAGGAGCGCCACCGTGCGCGCGCTTGGCTCCTCGGCGAGAGGGGCTGACAGTTTCCTGCGTCCAGGCCATGTCTTTCCTCTGCGGCGACACCCTGATGGTATCCTCGGTCGCCCTGGGCATACTGAGGCGGCCAGCGAACTCGCCTCCCTCGCCGGATTCGCGCCCGTTGGCGCACTCTGTGAAATCGTTCGCGACGACGGCGAAATGGCGCGGCGGCCGGAGCTAATCGAATTCGCGAAACGTCATGAACTTCCAATAATCACAGTTGGTGATCTCATCGCCTATCGGCAAAAGCAAAATGAGCTGCCCAAGCGCATATCCGTTTCACGTTTGCCGACGCGTCATGGCGATTTTACCGCCCATATTTTCAGAGCTGCGGACGGGGCAGAACACCTTTCGATTGTCATGGGGCCAGTCGAAGGGGACGGTACGTTGGTCAGAATGCATTCAGAGTGCCTGACGGGCGACCTTCTTGGCTCCCTGCGATGCGATTGCGGATCCCAGCTTAATCTCGCGTTGGAGCGTATCGCGCAGGAGGGCAGAGGAGTCTTGATATATCTCCGAGGCCACGAGGGGCGGGGGATTGGACTGACGCAAAAATTACGCGCGTACGAGCTACAGGATCAAGGAGCGGACACAGTCGATGCGAATTTGATGCTCGGTTTGCCGGTCGACGGCAGAAGCTATGCCGCCGCGGCGGGAATCCTGAGTCTCCTTGGCGTGACCAGCGTCCGCCTGATGACCAACAATCCCGCCAAGACAGAAGCGCTGACGTCGCTGGGCGTCGCAGTCAAGGAGGTTGTGTCTCTCCATGCGGCGGCAACGCATGAAAACATCCGCTATTTGGAAACCAAGAGCCGACGGATGCGTCATCAACTCGACCTCACTCGAGTCGCCTCTTCCGCCTTGGCTCAACTCCAAAACGCCTGAAACTGAAACAGACCAAGGATAGAGATGAGCATAGTGAAACTTGTCACAGTCTCGGGCGGCTTGAGTCGGCCTTCACGCTCGGCTGCCCTCGCCGCCACCATTGCGAGAAAGCTCGCCAGTCACGGACCTTTCGACATCCATTCCGTAGAGATCGCCGATCTGGCCCCCGAACTAGGCGGCGTCCTCTCTCCGAAAGGCGCGCCCCCGCTCATCGCCGAAGCAATCCGTAGAATTGAGTCGGCAGACGCGCTCGTGGTTTCGACGCCGGTCTATCGGGGATCCTACACTGGGCTTTTCAAGCATCTCTTCGATCTCATAGACCACGAAGCCTTGATCGGTAAGCCCGTCTTGCTCTCGGCTTGCGGGGGCAGCGATCGCCATGCGTTGGTCATTGATCATCAGCTTCGACCGCTGTTCAGCTTCTTCCAGTCCTTGACACTGCCGATCGGCGTTTTTGCAAATGACGGCGATTTCACAAATTACGAGGTCAGCAACGAGGGACTCGAGGCGCGCATTGCTTTGGCGGTAGAGCGCAGCATAGGGCATCTTCTACCGCGCTAGACCCTATGTCCGCCGGGTAAAAGCAATGGTGCCCGCTCCATAGGATGTCCTAATCGAGGGTTGCGCCGGGCTGGCCGGCGCCGAGCGTCAGAAATGGGGAGAGGGGCCTAATAAACAAATATAAAGGGGGCGAAGGATCTAGGCCGTGAACTCATTAAAGTAATCGGCAGGCGCATGCGGGAATGTCAACGGCCCTCGCGATAGAGTCCTTCTGCCGCCTCAACGGCCGCGCTGATCTCGGCATCATCCAGTCCCCATTCGGAAATGGCTTTGCCAGCCCCCCAGCCTACCCCAGCGCCGGGAGTACTGAGCTGCCCTTGCTGCAACGATGTTTTGTGTGTTTCCAGGATGGTTGCGAGATTCCGGTAGCAATTGCTCCGCCAATCCACCGTCTCGGTCTCGAGGCGATGGCGTGCCAGTTCGATGGCTGATTCGACTCTCGCCACAATTTTGGTGATCAGCAATTCGGCGTCAGAGGTACTCATATGGTAAGCTTAGATGGGGCTGAGGGGTTTAACAATCAGGACGGCAGAGGACGTCTTCCCTTCGCCCGAAACTCTGACTCAGCCGCGGAATGAGCCGATAGGACCTAACAGACTTCGAATGACACGTGATCGAACCGCTGTTGCCTAACAAACCGCGAGACGTGCCGCGCGTTGATGACCGTCGCGTGCTGAATGGCATCTTCTGCGATCCGGTGCGCCGTGGCGCGACCTGCCGGAACGCTAGGGACCGCGCACAACCTGCTACAACCGCTTTGTGCGATGGCGGAAAGCAGGCGTGCGGGATCGAATGATGGATGCCATCCCCGCCCCGCACGATGGCGACATCCACATGATCGACAGCACTTCTGTTCGCGCTCACCAGCAGGCCGCGACGGCAAAAAGGGGGATCGAGATCTTTGTGTCGGTCGCTCCCGAGGCGGGCACACGACCAAAATCCATGCGGTCGTCTACGGGCAAGGCCTCCCGATCCGCCTGAGCCTGACCGCCAGCAAAACCATGACGGCCAAGCTGCTGGCGAGCTCGATCATGTTGCCGCCGGAACGTGCTGGCCGATAAGGCATATGATGCCGATCGCATCCGGGCCTCCCTCCGCGAAAAAGGAGCCTTCGCCTATATCCCGCCCAAGGCCAACCGACGGTCGAAACCATATTTCAGCACCTGGCTTTACCGCGAGCGAAATCTGATCGAGCGCTTCTTCTCCAAATTGAAGCACTTCCGTAGGGTCGCGACCCGATACGACAAATTGGCCGAGAACTTCCTTGCTATGGTCCAACTCGCCTCAATGCGGTTGTGGCTCCATCGCTTATGAGTCTACGGCCCAGGTAACTCACTATCGATGGTCGATTCCATGGTCAATTTCGATCGCCGTTTCCATCTTAGGAAATGCAAATATGTCCAATTGTTCGGCTTAAAAGACTCAAACGATATAATTCAAACTGTCTCCGCGAATAGCCATGAGATCATGGGCTGCGCGTTATCGATCGGTCCGTTTCACCCGATCAGTGAACATGATGATCGCGATCCCGCCGAAATACGCGGTTTTTCAGGTCGTGGGTTACATCAAGGGTAAGAGCGCGATCCATTTGGCGCGAGTTTATGCGGAACGTCGCCGCAATTTCGTGGGGCAACATTTTTGGGCTTCGGGGGTTGGCGAATTCCGCTCGATGACGCGCCCCGACACCCATTTTATTGTTGGAGATCCGCGCGCCCATTTCGGAAGCGTGGATCACGCCTTAGTCGAGGTGCGACGGCGCGACGATTGGAGTGAAATTGTAGTCGGCGAAGATCGCCTGCGCGCGCGGCGTCATCAGATACAGAGCAAAACGAGCCGCCGCTGCCTGCCGTTCTGGCGATTTGTCGCGCAGCAACGCCAAGGCGTAATCGGCGCGTACGGCAAGCGCTTTCGGCGCCGGCACGCTGATGAGATCTGGATCGCGACGCGTCTCCCGCCGGCTGCAATAGCCGATGAAGAGATCGACCGTTCCGTTGAGCAGAAATTGTTTTGTCGGCGCCGGGGCGCCTTGTTCGCCTCCCGCCTTTGGCTGCATATCCGATGGCTTCGGCAGGGCTCCGCCCACGAGCGCTCGCGCCTTCTCTCGCAAGATTTGCTCTGCGCCCTTATGCACGGTCTCGGCCTTGGCGAACAGAGCCATCGCGTAATCACCCCCGGGATCAGCTTTGGGAGTCGATGTGCCGATCTTTGTTGCCGGATCGAGCATATAATCGAGAAGCCCGTCCGTAGTCAGCGTGTGGTCGGCGCGCGCCGTGGCGCAGAGTGTGTTGCGGACGAAAATAACCGGCGCCGCCGCCTTTCCTTCAGCGGCGAGCCTCTCGGGATGCTGTCGGTCCGCGGAGAGGAAGAGATGGGCCTCATTCCCCTTTTCTATGCCCTCGCGCAGCAGGCCTGAAGGGCCGAAAACCATGGTGATTTTCTCGCCCGTCTCCAGTTGGTACTGCGCGGCGATGGCGCGCAGGGCGCCGCCGAGGCTGCCTGCGGCATGAATGTGAAGCGAGGGGTCGCCAGGAACCTCCTCCGCGGCGCATGGCGGGAGTGGCGAAAGAAGGAGTGACATCGCGACGATGTGCCGGACTCGTGAGATCCGCATGATCAGAACTCCATCTGCATGGAAAAACGCAACGTGCGTGGCGCGCCGAGCGTACCGGTGCCGAAATCCGTGCTGTTGTAACCATTCTGGCCAGTCGGGGCGACATTGGCCCAATAATGCGCGTTCGTAATATTGTAGACATTTAGGCGCCACGTCACCTCGCGGTCCATCAGACGCGTGCTGTAACGTAGACCGAGATCGGCGACGGTGTAGCCGTCGACGAAGGTCGTGTTCGCGTAATTGCCGGGCCGGTTGCTGGCGAAATTGATATTAGCGTTGGCTGCGAGTCCGGGCCCGAACGGGATCCTATAATCCATCAGAATATTGAATACTATGTGGGACAGGCCGAGGATCTGCTTGTTGCTTGTTAGCGCCGAGCCGGTGTCATAGAGTTTCGGGTCGAGCAGGGAGAGACCGGCGAAGACGGTGAGGTCGTCGGTCGCCTTTCCTGACGCCGTCAACTCGACGCCGCGATTGATCTGCTTACCATTGACGCCATAGACATTGTTGACTGTATAGGCAAAGGGCCGCTCGATCTGGAACAGAGCCGCTCGCAGATCGATGCGCTCGAGATCGATCTTATAGCCGAGCTCCCATTGTTTGGCGCGGAAGGGGGCGAGAACGGCCCCGGCGTTGGCGACGCCATTTGGCGCCGTGTCGCCTTGCTGCAGGTTTTCCGAATAGGTCAGATAAGCGGTTTGATTGCGCAGCGGCTTGAATAATAGGCTCGCCGTCGGACTCACGCCGCTCGTGTTAAAGGCGCTGGTCGTCACGCCGGCGCTGTTCAGGTTCCGCGCATTGATCCAACTCTGTGATAGCGCGAATTGCGCGCCCCAATGTTCGCCGAAGCCGATGACGTCGCCGACGGTGAACGATTGCTGCAAGGTCTCGACCGAAAGAAAGCGACTCTTGAAATCGGGAAAGGAACGGGCTGCAAACAGGGCCGGATTGGCGAGATTGGCGCTGCCGAGCGTGACGGGGCCGAGCACATAGGGACTATAGCGGTCCCAGAGGAAGCCATTATTGGCGAAGACGACATCATGAGAGACAGGGCCAGTGAAGAAACGCCCGTTTAGGGCGGCCTGATTGCTGAGCACCGTGTCCAAGGAGAATGTGGTCGTCGCGGCCGTCGTCGTATAGTTCCCGAAATTGTCGGTCAGCGTATTGGTCGGAACAGTCGAGGCGCGATCGTTAGATTGACGCAAGAGGCCCAATGTCAGACGCCAGTCCTGATCGAAATCATGACGCAGCCTGCCGCTGAAGATCGCCGTCTGATTGTCGTCGCCCCCGAAGGTCTGTCCATAGCCCTGCCGAGTAGGATCGGGCGCCGCAGGAAATATCGTGGCTTTGCGACCGAGCGTGAATGTGCCCGGCAGATTTTTGGTCACGAAATTGTAGAAGCTCGCATTGGTTTCGAGCACGGTGTTTGGCGTCGCATGAATGTCGAAGGCGAGACTCGCCAGTTGGCGCTTCGACTGGCTGCCGTCGACATAGGTCTCGCCATTTTGCTGGAGCAGATTCAGCCTGTAGCCGAAACGGCGTTCGGGGTCGAGAAAGCCGCCGAGATCGGCGTGACCGAACCAGGCGCTTCGCGACAGATAGGATAAAGTTACTTCGCGCAACGGCGCTTCCGTCGGCCGCTTGAGGACGTAGTTGAAGGTGCCTGCCGGATTGAACGGGCCATAGATCGCGCTCGACAAACCGTTCAGCACTTCGATGCGCTCGAATTGCTCGAGGGGATAATCGGTCGTCGCTGCAATATTCAGCCCGTCGATGCGCGTGTTCTGCACCACTCCCGCCTGCATGCCGCGCGTCTGCGGACGGATATTTTCGCCCTGCACCGAGGGAATGAGTCGAAAGGCTTCGCGCAGACTGAGCAATTGCTGGTTCTTCATGAGATCGAGCGGCACGACGTTGATCGAGAACGGCGTGTCGACCAGGGCCCTCTCGCCGAATGGCCCGACATAGGCGTTTTTGACTCGATAACCGCCCTCGACGGTCGCGGTGTTGGTCGGCGCGTCTCCCGCGGCGACATCCGTCGGGGTGTTGGTCGGTGCACCTTCCGCGGCGACATCGAGGGTCGGGAGCTCGGTCGGTGCGACCTGCGCACGAACCGCCGAGATCGAAAGCGTCGCGAGACTCACGCCGATGGCGGAAATACCAATCGCGCCAAACCGTCCCTCTCTCGGCAAAAGGAGCACAGGCGTCACACGTCGATCGCGTATGCGGGGGCCTTCGATCGAAATGCCGGCTGTTCGGCCCATTGTGTTCACCCCTTATCGTCGCCGATCCGGGAACGGAAGATCTCGACCGGCGGCCGGCGCATCTGAAGTCTACGCGTTATGTATTTCAATTACATATATAAAGCACTTCGCCGAAATATTGAGCATCGGCGTTTTTACGGCGCGGTTCCATTCCCATGCGCTTCAACAACCCAAAGGACTCAACTCGCCGCTGTATGAAAGTCGGGAGCAGGTTACGGGGTTTCGGAAGCGACGCTCTACAATTGGAAAGCCAAATTCGGGGGCATGGACGTTTCGGAAGCGAAGCGGCTGAAGGCGCTGGAGGAGGAGAACGCAAAGCTGAAGAAGCTCCTGGCGGATCAGATGCTCGAGGCGGCAGCGCTCCGGGAGCTTCTGGGAAAAAAATGGTAGGGCCCGCCGTCAAGCGCGAAACCGTCGCGCACCTGCGGGCCGTGATGGGCCTGTCGGAGCGTCGGGCCTGCTGCATCGTCGCCGTCGACCGCACGACGGTTCGTTATGTCGCGAAGCGTCAAGCCGATGCGACATTGCGCGAAAAGCTTCGGGAACTCGCCAACGCGCGCCGCCGCTTCGGCTACCGGCGGCTGTTCGTCCTGCTGCGTCAGGAAGGCGAGCGCTCGGGCAAGAACCGCATCTACCGGCTCTATCGTGGGGAAGGGCTCACGGTGCGCAAGCGCCGCGCCCGCCGCCGCGCTGTCGGAACGCGGGCGACGATCCTCGCAGAGGCGAAGCCGAATGCGCGCTGGGTCTCTGGACTTCGTGCATGACCAGTTCGCCTACGGCCGGCGTTTCCGCATCCTCAATATCGTCGACGACGTGACGCGGGAATGTCTGGCGGCGATCCCCGACACGTCGATCTCCGGCAAGCGCGTCGCCCGTGAGCTGTCGGCGCTGATCCGGCGGCGCGGCAAGCCGGGCATGATCGTTTCCGATCACAGGACGGAGTTCACCTCAAACGCCATTCTCTCCTGGGCAAGCGAAAGCAGGATCGAATGGCATTACATCGCGCCGGGCAAACCGATGCAGAACGGCTTTTGCGAGAGCTTCAACGGGCGCATGCGCGATGAGCTTCTGAATGAGACGCTGTTTTTCGGCCTCGACCACGCGCGGGCGAAGATCGGCGAATGGGTAAGCGACTATAATCATCGACGCCCGCATTCTTCGCTCGGCTACGCGACGCCAGCGGACTATGCGGCCAATCTCACCGCAACAGGCGATCGGCTGCGCAACCCCGACCAGCTCCGCCGATCGCCTGTTGCTACATCTGCGCCCTCGGGCGTATCAAATGCAGGGACTCTAATTGCTGCTGGATGAAAGTTCGGGGGCAGGTCAAAGTCGGAAGCATTGAGTCATCGACGTTACGGGTTCACAACTAGCGACCCTTATTCATCCAGTAGACTGCGCAACATCCACGCGGTTTTTTCGTGAACCATCAGGCGCTGCGTCAGGAGATCGGATGTTGGCTCGTCGCTCGCCTCTTCCACTAACGGGAACAGCCCGCGGGCCGTGCGCGCAGTCGCTTCCTGCGCGCTCACGAGATGACGAACCATATCCATAGCCTTCGGAGTTCCCTCAACTTCCTGTATTGAGGCGAGCTTCGAGAGTTCCTTGTAGGTGCCGGGGGCGTGGAATCCGAGGGAACGGATGCGCTCCGCAATCAAATCGAGAGCCGCCCACTGCTCCGTGTACTGTTGCATGAACATGAGATGCAGCGTGTTGAACATCGGTCCTGTCACGTTCCAATGGAAATTGTGCGTCATCAGGTAGAGGGAATAGGAATCCGCCAACAGACGCGACAGGCCGTCCGCGATACGTGCGCGTTGGTCTTCCGCGATGCCTATGTCGATCGAGTCCTTTTTCTTCGCCATGTTCTGTCCTCCACATTCTCGGTCATGTGCGCCATGTCGAAACGAGTCTTCCGACATGGCTGCTTATATCGCCGCCAAAGTCCGAACGACTCACGCCAATTCGAATCGATCGAGATTCATCACCTTTGTCCATGCGGCTACGAATTCTTTCACGAATTTCGCTGCCGAGCCAGCGCATGCGTAGACCTCAGCCAGCGCGCGCAACTGCGAATGGGAACCTAAGATCAGGTCGAACCCAGCGATATTGTTGAATTTAATGCATATTCCCCAAGCATGCTGGCTCTGATTAAGTGTTTGATTTCCCTAAGAGCCTATTCTTACACCAAAATAGCTCCCGACAGCGGAAATGGCCATCGCGCCTAACCGTCTCTCTCTCTCTCTGCAAAAGGAGCACAGGTTTCACACGTCGATCGCGTCTGCGGGGGCCCTCGATCGAAATGCCGCAAATACCGCTTCCGAAAGCGAAGAGCAGCAAGATCATCTAAACGGAGTTGGCGGAAGAGGGGCCGGCCGCCAGAATCGGTTTTCGATTTCGTGCAAGGTATAACCGCCGTCGCGCGTCTACATGCCGTTGCCGGCTCTCACAGTGAGAGGGCGGCGTTTCCTCACGATTCCGCTTCGGATTTGGTGCGAGCGGGAGCAGGGAATAATGTTTGGTTCCGGTAGGTCGTCTAGAGGGCGTTAGGTACTTCTGTAATTGATTGCATTAATGGAATGGGGTGGCTGCTATTCGCAAACCGTATGGTCTAGCGCGCCATGCTCAATGATCTTCCGCCATGGTCCGCTGGGTATCAGCAGGGCGCCTCTGGATGGCGGTAGGCGTGTTCGCAGCGCTCGCCGAGGATTTGCGACTGGCTAAGAAGTCATACCTCTTGTCGATCGAGATGCGATCGCATCACGAGTTCGAAATAAGCTCGTCCCCGCGAAACGAGCTCGTCATGCGTGCCGCGCTCGACGATCCGGCCCTTTTGCAGGACGATGATTTGATCGGCCTGCCGCACCGTCGAGAGGCGGTGGGCGATCGTGATGGTCGTGCGCCCCTGCGACAGCGCGGCCAGCGCGGACGCCATCGCGTGTTCCGTCTTGGCGTCGAGGGCGCTGGTCGCTTCGTCGAGCAGCAGGATCGGCGGATCGCGGAGAATGACGCGCGCGAGCGCCAGCCTTTGCTTTTCGCCGCCGGAAAAGCGGTAGCCTCTCTCCCCGACAAGCGTGTCATAGCGCTCGGGCAAGGCCATGATCGTCTCATGGATCTGGGCGATGCGCGCGGCCCTTGCGAGCTGATCGTCGGACGCCTCCGGACAGCCGAAGCGCAGATTCTCGGCGACGGTCGCATTGAGCAGATAAGGCTCCTGCGTCACCACGCCCAGCATGTCGGCGAGCGTCTCGAAGCGAAGCGCGCGAATATCGACGCCGTCGAAGGAGATGACGCCCGTGTCCACATCATAGAGTCGGGCGAGGAGATAGCCGAGCGTGGTCTTACTGGAACCGGTCGCGCCGACGATGGCTACATGGCTGCCGGCCGGAATGTCGATGGAGATGTCGCGCAGAGCCGGAGTCGTGGCGCCAGGATAGAAAAAGGAGACATTTTCCACCCTGACCGCGCCGCGCATATTCGCGCGGTCGAGAGTGACCGTGTTTGCCTGTTGTGTGATCTCGACCGGCCTGTCGAGATAAGCGAAGATTCGCGTAAAGAGCGCGCGAGTCGTTCGCATCTCCCGCCCGATTTCCAGAAGCTGCTCGAGCGGCCACAGCAACTGCTCCTGCAGTGCGATCATGGCGACGAGCGTGCCGATGCTGATTGGCGTGTCGGCCTGTATCAGCAGTCCGCCGATGAGCAGCGTCAGCGCCGGAAGCGCCGAGAGCGCGAGGTTGATGAGCGCCCATTGCCCTTCGCCCGCCGTATGCGCGCGGGCTTCGAGCTTCGCCACCTCTCCAGAAAGTCTCGAGAAGCGGTGCGACAGATGCTCGCCGCGGTTCATCGTTCTGGCGAGGATCACCCCGGAAATCGAAAGCGTTTCCTGGATGGCCGACGACATGTCGGCGATGCGCTCCTGCCGCTCGAAAAGAAGCTTTTCGCGCATTCGCGCGACGCGATTGCTGATCGCGACCGTTCCGGGAACGATCAGCAAGACGAAGAGAGCCAATCGCCATTCGAGCAGCAGGATCGCCGCGGCGGTCATGACCACTGTGGCCGAAGACCGCGCCAGCTCGTTGGCGCTGGTGGTCACGAGCGATTGCAGCCCGGAAATATCGCTGGCGATGCGCGACTGAATCTCCCCCGCCCGCGTCGCCGTGAAGAAGCCGAGAGACAAGGATTGAAGGTGCGAATAGACCCTCACCCGCAGATCATGCATGATCGCTTGCCCGATCTGGACGGACAGAATCACCTGAGCCGTGTTGAGGCAGGTCGATAGGACAACGATGAGCAGCAGGCCGACGACCAGCGCGACGAGCTGGCGCAGATCGGAACTGGGCAGAGCCTCGTCGATGATCGCGCGCAGGAGAAATGGCGACGACATGCCCGCGCCCGCGCCGAGGAGCATCAACAGAACGACAATGGCGATCTTGGCGCGGTAAGGCCTGAATAGTTCGAGAACGCGGCGCAGAGACACATGCGTTGCGGCGACTTTCTCGTAATTGTTCTCGGGCCGGTCCATTGCAGCTGAGGCGGTCATTCGATCGTCCGTGTTTGTTCGATTAGCATCGTGGCGCGCCGTCATTCGGCGGGCTCGTCGCCGCCGATACGATCGTGCGCACGGGGGAGCGGCAGAACGAGCTCGAAGATCGCTCCGCCGGCCGTGGATGTTCTGTATTGCGCGCGGCCACGATGCGCCTCCGCTATGGCGCGCACCACTGAGAGCCCGAGGCCGGCGCCGCCGTGGCGCCGCGAGCGCGAGGCTTCCGCCCGGCTGAATGTATCGAACGCATAGGGCGCGAAGTCGGGACTGAGGCCCGGCCCTCGATCCTCGACTGCGATCGCGAGTTCGTCCTCCTCCGCTTTCGTCCAAACGCGCAAGAGTCCCGGCGCCGCATAGCGTTTTGCGTTCTCGAGAAGGGCGAGCAGCGCCTGCCGCAAACGAACCCCGTCGCAGGTCAGAATGACGCGGCGGACATCAAGCTCGATCGTGAAGCCGGCCTCGACGAGGCCGGGCCGCATAGCGTCGACGGCCTGCCGAATCTCCTGCTCGAGATCGGTCGGCTCGAAACGCATCTCCAGCCGGTGGCTCTCCGACAAAGTGACGATCCGCAAATCGTCGACGAGGCGGGAGAGGCCTTCCGCTTGCGACAGGAGATTGCGGAACAATTCGTCGCTCGGCTCGAACACGCCGTCGGTGAGGCCGTGCAGCCGGCCCCGTAGGATCGTCAATGGCGTCCTGAGCTCATGCGCGATCGCGGCGTTCCAGGAGGCCATCGCCGCGACGCTATCCTCGAGGCGTTGCGCCATCGCATTGAAGTCGTCCACCAGTCGAGCCGTTTCGCCGAGCGATCTGTCGCCGGGCGAGGCCCGCGCCGTGAGATCGCCGGCGGCGATCCTGCGCGCGCCTTCGGCGAGCGAATTGAGAGGCACGAGAATCCGCTTCGTCAAGCGAAGCGCCGCGAAGATTGCGATGACGAGAGTGAAGAGCAGCAGGACTGCGATCAAGACGAAGTCGGGCGCCTCGGGAAGAAGCGGCGGCGGCCCCGGCGGCGGCGGGTAGTAGGTCAGATAGATGCCGTAGAAGGTGAAGGAGCCGACGAAAACGATCATGACGGCGACGGCGACGACCGCGCTCATCGACAGCGTGATCTGTCGGCTCAAACGATGGCGGGTCATGGCGCCGTCAGCCGATAGCCGATGCCGCGCACGACGTTCATCAGGCCGGTCGCGCCGGCCTCGTCGAGCTTGCGGCGCAGATTGCTCATATGACTGTCGACGGTCCGCTCGAGCGCGTCGCCGCCAGGTAGGCAGGCGTCGACCAACTCGCTGCGGCTGAACGCCCGCGAAGGCGACTGCGCCATATGGGCGAGGAGCCGGAATTCTGTCAGCGTCAGGGGCAGCGGCGCCGTCGCATCGCCGTCTCGCACCTTGGCGAGAAAGCTTTCGAGATCGATCTCGAGCTTGCCGATCCGCAAGACGGGGTTGCCGGCGCGAGCATTGGTTCGCCGTAGAACCGCTTTCACGCGCGCGACGATTTCCGCTGGATTGAACGGTTTCACCACATAATCGTCGGCGCCGAGACGCAATCCCTGAAGACGCTCGATGTCCTCGTCGAGCGCGGTGATCATGATGACGGGCGTGTCGCCGCGGCGTCGCAGCTCGGCCAGCGTCTCCCAGCCGTCGACATTCGGCATGTTCACATCCAGCAAGACGATGTCCGGCTTCAGAATCGCATGTTGATCGAGAGCGATCCGCCCATCCGCCGCGCTCACCGTTCGCAGTCCTTCCCGCGCTAGATAGGCTTCCAGAATCGCGGTGATTTCCGGCTCGTCATCGGCGATGAGAACGAGTTCGTTCATTGTCGAGCTCTCGGCGTTTTGCTGGCTGGCCTCATATCGTTCCCCCGCACATCGGACAATGTCGTTTCGCGGAACGACTTTGGTCACCCGCGTCGATATATGGCCGAATTTCCGGCTGCTGGAGACGCCCCTGAATATCCCGCCAAGAAATGGGTCTGTGGAAATGTTTGATTGATAACCCGTAAGTTTCCGTTTGCCGGTATCGACGAGTTGTCACGAATGTCGATACCCAGGCACGGCTCTTCCGTGAAAAGTCGACCCACCAACTCGTCGATATGCGCCCGCTGCTCTTCACGTCGCTTGTTCTGCGATTTCGTCGCCGATATTACGGGTAAGACGAAGCCCTCACGTGCGCGTAATCCGCCGCGTTCGAGCCAAAAAGCGTCGTAATCGGCGCGCATTCGCCGGCGCTGCCACCAGGCGTCGGCGTTGATCGAATGCGTGTCATTAGATACCGCGTGGATCTGCCGGGCGCCCAAGGCTCGGGCGAAGGCCGCCGCCGCCAGAAAGACCGCCATTTTGGGACGCAACCCCCAGAGAGCCCGCGTCGCTTTCACGATCCGCGCCTTGGCGTCAGGGCCGCAATGCGACGATGGTCCTTGCAGTCCCCCGATCAAAACGGAGGGCGCTCCCTCGTCTCCGTTGCCGAGCACAAAGGTCAGAGTCGCGAGTTCGAGACCGTCCGCCGTGTCGGTCAATACGAAACTCAGTTCCCCCTCTTTGTAGCAATATTCTGCGCTGCGTAGCGACAACCGATAAATTTCACCGTTCTTGCCGCATAGGAGGCCGAGCTCTGCACTACATACTCCCCAAGAAACGGCGATCAGAGATGGAATAGCATCGCAGATCAGGCTATAGTGATCTCTTAAAATCGACACGCGCTGGGAGTGTGAGAGACGATACATGGCGTAATTGAAAAATGGCTTTCTGATACATTGCGTCGGAGCTGCTCCAAACGGATGTTTGTCTTTGAGATACTCGAGAAAGTTCAGCCAGGCCGCCGCGGCGCGCATATCCTGCAACGACGATAGGAAGAATATTCCTGCCTGAAATGTCGATTCGTTTGCTGCGATCACGCAGACGCGCCGCCATATCGTCCGTATCGCTTCTTGCACCACGCCTCCAGACAAATGACCGTTTTGGTACGGCTTCACAGGCAGGCTGCGTCCGCGGTTCGACCCAACTACGAGTCAATGAAGGATCAACTTCAACTGTCAGTAATGAAACATAGACATCGCAGCAATCATTTGTCCGGTCAGGCTCCAGGGTGTCCATCAAATCTCCATCGAATCTGCACGATCCACGAACAGCGGCGGGGTAGGTCACGATCGAAGACAAACACCTCTCGCCCCGGCTCCGGCCGAGGCGATCCAGCCACGTCCTCGAAAGCGCGCCCCATGGATATTCGCCCGACGATCGTCGCCGTCACCGCCGCCGTCGCGCTCACCGGCTGCGATTTTCAATCGCGCGACCGAAGCGAGGCGTCGCCCGCGCGTCCCGAGGTCGGCGTCGTCACCTTGCATCCTCGAAATGTCGCCATCACGTCCGAGCTGCCTGGCCGCATCGTCGCTTCGCTCGTGGTGGAAGTCCGGCCGCAGGTCGCGGGGATCATTCAGAAGCGGCTGTTCCAGGAGGGTGGCGAGGTCGCCGAGGGAGCGCCGCTCTATCAGATCGATCCCGCCCCCTATCGAGCCGCTCACGACAGCGCCGTCGCCGCCTTGCGGAAGGCCGAGGCCGCCGTGCCCAGCGCGCAAGCCAAGGTCGACCGCTATCAGGGATTGATCAAGAAGAACGCCGTCAGCACGCAGGATCTCGAGGAGGCCGTCGCCGCGCTGGCCCAGGCGCGAGCCGATGTGACGACGGCAGAGGCGAATGTCGCGAGCGCGAAGATCAATCTCGACTATACGACGATCAAGGCGCCCATCGGCGGCCGCGTCGACAAATCCTCGCTGACACAAGGCGCGCTGGTGACGGCCGGTCAGGCCGACACGCTCACCACAATCCGCACGCTCGATCCGATCTATGTCGACCTCACCCGATCGAGCGCCGGAATGCTCGATCTGAGGCGGGCCATCGACGAGGGCCGCGTCAGTCTGTCGGGGCACAATGTCGATGTGAGGCTCGAGGTCGAGAACGGCAGGGTCTATCCGATGACGGGCCGGCTCGAATTCACGGAGGCGAAAGTCAGCCAGACGACCGGAACCGTGACGGTGCGCGCGGCGTTCCCCAATCCGTCGCGCCTGCTGCTGCCGGGGATGTATGTCCGGGCGTTCGTCGAGGAAGGCGTCGCGCCGGGCAGCTTCCTCATCCCTCAGCGCGCAGTCGCCCGCAACATCAGGGGCGAAGCGACGGCTCTGGTGCTCGACAAGGACGGCAAGATCGAGGAGCGCGTGCTCGCGGTTGGCAGGACGATCGGCAATAATTGGCTGGTCACGGCGGGAGTCGGCGACGGCGACCGTGTGGTCGTCGAAGGCCTGCAGCTCGTGCGCGCCGGGCAGCAGGCCAGAGGCGTCGAGGTCGTGATCGACGGGGCCACCGGCGAGCTGCGCGAGCGCGAGCCGACGACGGCCAAAGCCCAGGCAAAAGGCTGACGCGCGTGATTTCGGCGTTTTTCATCGACCGCCCGATCTTCGCCTCGGTGATCGCGATCGTCGTCATGCTCGGCGGCCTGCTGGCGCTCGCCGGCCTGCCGGTTTCGCAATATCCAGAGATCGCACCGCCGACGATCCAGATCACCGCCAACTATCCCGGAGCCGATGCGCGGACGGTCGAGAATTCGGTCACCAAGATCATCGAGCAAGGCATGACCGGCCTCGACCATCTCGACTACATGACCTCGACGTCGACATCGACCGGCCAGGCCGACATCACCCTCACCTTCACCAACGCCGCCAATCCGGATGTGGCGCAGATGCAGGTGCAGAACAAACTGCAGCTCGTCACCGCGCTGCTGCCGACCATGGTCCAGTCCAATGGCCTCACCGTCACCAAATCGTCGAACGCCTTCCTGATGGTCGTCGGCTTCGTCTCGACCGACGGCAAGATGACCGCCACGGATCTGTCGGATTACGTCAAAAGCGCCCTCAACGACACGCTGAAGCGGGTCGAAGGCGTCGGAAACACGCAGCTCTTCGGCGCCGGCTATGCGATGCGCATATGGCTCGATCCGGACAAGCTCGCCAAATATGCGCTGATCCCGAGCGACGTCGCGAGCGCGATTCAAGCGCAGAACGCGCAAGTGTCGGCAGGACAGCTCGGCGGTCTGCCTGCGCGCAGAGGGCAGCAGCTCAACGCCACCGTCACGGCGCAGAGCCGCCTGCAGACGCCGGAGCAATTCCGCGAGGTCATTCTCAAGAGCACGGCCGACGGCTCGCTGGTTCGCATCGGCGATATCGCGACCGTCGAGCTGGGCGCCGAGGATTACGTTAGCGCATCGACCTATAATGGCGCGCCGGCGACCGGCCTCGCCGTCAATCTGGCGACGGGCGCGAATGCAGTCCGCACGGCCACCGCGGTCAAGGCGGCGATCGATCGGCTCGCGCCGATGTTTCCGAAAGGATTGAAAGTCGTCTTTCCCTACGACACGACGCCTTTCGTCAAAATCTCGATCGAGCAGGTGACCCACACGCTGATCGAAGCGATCGCGCTCGTCTTCCTGGTCATGCTGGCCTTTCTGCACAATATCCGCGCCACGCTCATTCCGACGCTCGCCGTGCCGGTGGTGCTGCTCGGAACCTTCGGCGTTCTGGCGGTCGCCGGATATTCGATCAACACGCTCACCATGTTCGCCATGGTGCTGGCGATCGGACTCCTGGTCGACGACGCCATCGTCGTGGTCGAGAATGTCGAGCGCATCATGCGCGAGGAAGGGCTGTCGCCACGCGAGGCCACCGTCAAATCCATGAGCGAGATCACCGGCGCGCTCATCGGCATCACGACGGTATTGTCCGCGGTCTTCGTGCCGATGGCGTTCTTCGGCGGTTCGGTCGGCGTCATCTACCGTCAGTTCTCGGTCACCATCGTTTCGGCCATGGCGCTGTCGGTCGGCGTCGCGCTGATACTGACGCCAGCGCTCTGCGCGACGCTTCTTCGTCCGCCGAGGCCGGACGCCGAGAAGGCCGGCTTGTTCCGTTGGTTCGATCGCGCAGTCGAGCGCGGCGCCGGCGCCTATCGAGACGGCGCGAGCGCCGCTTTGCAGCGCCCGCGACGAGGCTTTGCTGCTCTGGCCGTGATGATAATCGCGGCCGCCGCGCTGTTCACGCGCCTGCCGAGCTCGTTCCTGCCGCAGGAGGACCAGGGCTATCTCATGGTCAGCGTGCAGCTGCCCGTCGGCGCGACCAGCGACCGCACGGAACGCGCGCTCGATCGGGTGACGCGATATTTCCTCGACCAGGAGAGCAAGGCTGTCGATGGCGTCATGACGGTGAGAGGCTTCGCCTTCAGCGGCCTCGGCCAGAATGTCGGCATGGCCTTCGTCGGCCTGCGCGACTTCGCGGAGCGCAAGGCGTCCGACCTGTCCGCGGCCGCGGTGACGGAGCGCGCGACGGCGGCGCTCGCGGGAATCCGCGACGCCCAAGTCTTCGTGCTGGCGCCGCCGGCGATCGAGGGATTGGGGACGAGCAGCGGCTTCGATTTCTATCTCCAGGACTTGACGGGCGCCGGCCACGAAAAGCTCTTGGCCGCGCGAGACCGTTTGCTCGCCGCGGCGGCGCGAAGCAGGCTCTTGAACGGCGTGCGCCCGAACGGCCAGGACGACACGCCACAATTTGCGATCGACATCGACCAGGAAAAAGCGAGCGCCCTAGGGATCGGCCTTTCCGACGTCAACGCAACGCTATCGACGGCCTGGGGCGGCGCCTATGTGAACGACTTCGTCGATCGTGGCCGCGTCAAGAAGGTCTATCTGCAATCGGCGGCCGATTTCCGGATGCAGCCCGACGATCTCGATCGCTGGCGTGTCCGTGGCGCTTCGGGTGAAATGGCGCCCTTCTCGTCCTTTGCGACCGGCCGCTGGGCGTTCGGCTCACCGCGCCTCGAACGTTACAACGGATCGCCCGCCGTCCAGATCCTGGGCGAGGCTGCAATCGGCGCCAGCTCCGGCGACGCCATGACGGAGATCGACCATCTCGTCGCCGGCCTGCCACCCGGATTCGCCCATGAATGGACCAGCCTCTCGCGGCAGGAGCGGCTTTCCGGCAGTCAGGCCACGGCGCTCTATGCGATCTCTGTCCTCGTCGTCTTCCTGTGCCTCGCCGCGCTCTACGAAAGTTGGACGGTCCCACTCGCCGTCATGCTGTGCGTGCCGATCGGCGTGCTCGGCGCGCTCGTCGCGGCGCTGTCGTTCGGACAGGCCAACGACGTCTATTTCAAGGTCGGCCTGCTGACGACGATCGGGCTCGTCGCCAAGAACGCCATTTTGATCGTGGAATTCGCCATCGACCATCAACGGGCGGGCATGGCGGTGATCGAGGCGACGCTGCTCGCGACGCGCCAGCGGCTGCGCCCGATCGTCATGACGTCCTTCGCCTTCATCCTCGGCGTCGCGCCGCTCGCTTTCGCCGGCGGCGCCGGATCGGCCGCGCAAAACTCGATCGGCGTCGGCGTCATGGGCGGCATGATCGCCGCGACGGGGCTCGCCATCTTCTTCGTTCCCCTGCTGTTCGTCACCGTGCGCCAAATCTTCGAGGGCGGGCTCGGACGGATGCGCCGATGAATGCAGCGGAATCGAGCGCGAGAGCGCCTCGAGGGATGGGCGAGCGGTAGCCTCGTCGAAGCGGACGAGACTATGGCCTGGACAAATTTCGAACGGCGTAGCGTGCTATCGTGTTCGCTTGCGATCGCTCCAGAAGCGCGCTGATCAGGGACCGATAAATTAACTGGGTTTCATGCGGCTTTTAGCAATGGCGGTGTCGGCTCGAACATCCAGGCCAAGCGATATCGATGCGTCGGCTTTGGAGGTCGCCAAGCCAAACGCTCGCGCAAGTCGCCGTTGAGAACGGCAGCGCGAACTTGCAACATGTGATGCGCGCCTTTGAGCGTCCATTGCATCTGCTGCTTTTTGACCATTCGCTGGGCGACAAGGGAATTGACAGCGGATTCAGCGAGCGAGGACGCAATCCGTTGGCCCGATCGGTAGCGTGCGCCGTAATTGACGATAGCGTTTCGGTTTGAACGAACGTAGGTGAGCAAGGGCTGCGCAAGATCGAGGCGACGCTTGTCTGATACGGTTTCCGGCTGATTGAGTCGGCGGCGGGGATTCCCGTTTGGCATCGAAGCAGCTAGGCTGCGTCGTCATGAATCGCTGGAGGCGGATCATGGCGACGATAGCTGCGCATTTGAGCGTCGATGCGTTGCGTGAGCGGTATGTTTCGAGTTCGAACGCGCGCGAGGCGCGGCATTTCCATGCGATCTGGCTGCTCGCCAAGGGCCACACGCTCGGCGACGTCGCCGAGATGACATCCTTTGGCCAGCGCTGGATCGAACAGCTTGCGGCGCGCTACAACGCAGAAGGCCCGGAGTCTCTTGGCGACTTGCGCCGGCGCAACGGCTCGTCGGCGAGGGTGTTGAAACCCGAGTTGCTCGACAAATTGCGGCTTCGGCTGAAGGAGCCGCCCGACGACGGCGGCTTGTGGACGAGCGGGAAAGTCGCGGCTTTCCTCGCGCGCGAATTGGGATTGGAGAAGGTCGCGGCTCAACGCGGCTGGGAGGCGTTGAAAGCCTGCGGCATGTCGATCCAGGCTCCACGCCCCAAAAATCCGAAGTCCGCCTCGCCGCAAGAGGCGAACGGCCGACGGCGCATGGCCATCACCGCTTCGACTGGCTTTACGTGACCGCCTTCGTCTCGCCGGCGAGCGGCGAGACCTTCTGGTATGTGCACGACGGCGTCTCGAAACCTTTTTTCGCGGCGCTGCTCCAAGCCTTCGCGCGCGAAGCTCGGGCCGGCGTCGATCGCACCATCGTGCTCGTCCTCGACAACGCCGGCTGGCATGGCGAGGCGGGCTTGAACGTGCCAGACGGCGTGCGGCTGATCTATCTCCCGCCCTATACGCCGGAGCTGCAACCCGCCGAGACCTTATGGGCGCTCGTCGACGAGCCCATCGTCAACAAACATGTCGGAACGATCGACGAACTCGACGCAATCATCGGCGAAAGATGCGCCGCGCTCACGAACGAGCGCGACATCATCAAAAGCCGAGCCGGTTTCCATTGGTGGCCCAAAATCGCCAAGCCGAAGTAATCAACCGGTTACCGTATGATGCGTCTGCACGGCTACGTTGGATCGCTAAATCAGCCACTATCTTTTCAAGGCGATCAATGGCTCGATCTGTCTGACCGTGCCACAGTTTCCAGTTCGCCAAGCGGATGTCGTCGCCGATCAAAATGGCCCGACCATTTCGACTGGCGTTCGTTCGGTCAATGTGGTCAGCCACTTACCGCAGCGGTTGGATTTTCATGACGATGTGAAACCAATCGATGATGTGCGTCGTGGGCTTCGGCAACTCTTTTGGCAGTCGTTTTATGATCTCGGCGCTGTCCGAAATCACCGTCAATTCACCTCGCCCGGCGTAGCCTTCATGTTGGAGCGCTTGAAGCGCCCGCGATTGCAATTCGCGCTTCGACGTGTCCACTGTCGCAAAGTAATGGCCGGGTGGTGAGCCCCGCCTGGCCGCATGATGAAAGTTCAGCACTTCTACCCGCTCGCAGACCTTCGATCAGCTGGGGCGCGTAGTGAGCGCGATCGGCGCGGGCTCGCAAAGCTACCAATTCGTCTACGACAACAACGACAATCTCATCAAAGTCACCGATCCGCGCGCCAATGCTCAATCAATATGGGTCTTCCTCACTTTCTGTTGCTCGCTTGACCGATCTGAGCGGTGAGCCATAACTTGGCCGTGTGGAAAGAAAATCGATTTGGTCCCTGGGAAAGGGCGTAAGAATTTTGGACGCGGAGCGGCTCGATGGCCAATGGCTGATTTCGGCGATTGCTATCGGGTCTGGTGTCTGTCCAGACTGTGGGGCACGATCGACACGCCGGCATGGCTGGCATGAGCGCCATCTACAAGATTTGCCGGCGCAAGGCGCCTCTGTAACCGTAAAGCTCCGTCTCCAGCGCTGGCAGTGTCGAAACGAAGCCAGCGAGCGTAAGACATTTGCGACGCGACTGCCCGAGGTGGCGGCTTCTCGAGCGCGACGAACCGATCGAGCGGCCGAGCTCGTTTACCTTTTCGGCCATGGCGTCGGCGGGCGTCCCGGAGAGCGCTTGATCAAGCGAATGGGGATGCCGACGAGCGATGATACGATCCTGCGGTGTGTCAAACGACGGGTAAAGGAGCGCAGCTCCGAAGGGAAAACACGGGTCGTCGGTGTCGATGACTGGGCATGGCGCAAGGGCTCCACTTACGGGACCATAATCGTGGACCTGGAGCGACGGCAGGTGCTCGATCTCTTTCCGGAGCGCGCCGCTGGCATGACTGCTGATTGGCTCAGGCAACATCCTGACGTTGAGATCATCAGCCGCGATCGCTGCGGATTGTTCGCCCAAGGCGCGCAAGAAGGCGCGCCGCAGGCGCGGCAAATTGCCGACCGCTTTCATATCGTGCAGAATTTGCGCGAAGCAGTCCAGGTGCAACTCGGCCGCGCGGCTGGATTTTCTGCGCGTCCATTGTTGCCGACGGACGGCGACGAGGTCGCCAGCGTGAGAGATAAGCACGGCGGCGCCGAGCATCGCCGCTTATCCAGAATGGCGAACCAGCATTCGAGGCAAGCGGCTTTCAACCATGTTCGCGCCCTCTGGAACGAAGGCAGAAATGTCCGTGAGATCGTGCAACAAACCGGGTTCGATCGCCGCACGATCACCAAATGGATTCGAGCCGATAAGCTTCCCGAACGTTGCGCTGCCGCGCCAAAGACGACGTCGCCGCGACATTTTGAAGATTATTTATCGCGCCGCTGGTCAGAAGGTTGCGTGCGCGGACCTCGCCTCTTCCAGGAAATCAAAGCGCGCGGTTACACTGGAAGTTTTTCAAACCTCGAGCGACTTTTGGCGAAATGGCGAAATCCGAAATGCAAGAAGGTGACGGCCACACCGACTGTTCCGAATCCGCGGCCTGTCGATCCCGTGACAGGACGTTCTATCTCGCCAATTGTGGCTGCGGCGCTCTGCATCAAGCCGCGAGGGTTGTTGACTGCCAACCAAGCTGCAAAAGTCGAAGCGATGAAAAAGGACTGGCCAGAATTTGCGACGATGCGTCGACTGGCTATGCGATTTAGGGGCATGCTAAAAAGCAAAAACGTCGGCAAACTTGGCGCCTGGCTGAAGGACGCACAGAAGTCGGGCTTGTACGCGATGCAACGGTTCGCGCGCACGGCGCAGAGAGATATCGACGCGGTTAGAAATGCGATCACTGAGCCCTGGAGCAACGGCCAGACGGAAGGACAGATCAATCGCCTGAAAGCGCTCAAGCGGACGATGTATGGTCGCGCGGGCCCAGAACTCCTCCGTGCGCGCCTTCTTCCTGTGTAACCACTGCAACAGAAAGTGAGGAAGACCCAATTAAATGGATATTCTCAAGCATGATGGCTATGACTAAGTACGTGATTTTCTTAAATGCGTATTGTCACGCCAAAATGGCTCCCGACAGAGAGTGATGATCTCGCGATCGAAATGGCGGCCTTTGAAAAGATCATCGACGCTCAGCATCGTGCTCACCCCGGCGATATCGATCCTCGTATCGAGCGAGTATGCCCCTCTCCCACCGTTTGCACCAGAGCCGGTAGCTCGACCGGACGAATTCTGATCCATGGCGGAAGACTCGGGTGCCATCGCAGGAACGAGTTTGCGCTCCCGCCGGCGCATGGAAAACAGTATAGCGACAGGGACTTTCGATCGCGCTCAAACATCGGCTGGTTTCAGTGCCGCGCTTCCAAGCCGCTATTGATTGTAGCGAGCGCCCGCCGGCGTCAACAGGATCGTGGAAACGACTTCCTGAGAGCGCAGAGACGTAGCGCGGCCGGAAACCCAGTCCTGCTGCCGATCAGAGTAGTGCGCCGAGCCGAACTGACCGGATTGGCCTCCCGCGAATTGGATCACGCTTTTTTGTTCCTCCCCGGGAACGATGACGGTTCGGGCGGTGGCACCGACTCCCTCGCCGTCGGCAACCTCATATAGTCGCACACATTGCGGGCAGCCCGCGACGGGCGAACGCGGCAAATCAAGAAGTGCTGACAGAAATGGAGCCACCCTCGAAAATGGATGAGCGATCGCGACTTGGTTTATGTCGCCCCAACTGATTTCCGATATTGGACGACCGTGTTTCGCCTCAAGGCGCTTCGCGCTTTCGGCCAGCGCAGCTTGCAGAAAATTGGTCCAATCGCTCGAATTTTCTGACTGTGGCAGGAATGACGGATCGCCGCTGCGAATGATGGCTTGCAACGGGACGTCGGAGTTGGACCATCTGTAGGTGAAACCCGGATCCAACCGCCGGCAATCTTCGAAAATTGGAGACAATATCTCTTGGAGCAGAGTTTGCCTGAACTCCGTGATCAACGCCAACCCCTTACTTGGGGGTTCTGCGCGACCGTCCCAAGATTCCAAGGCCGCGAGAAGCCGCGCGGCTTCGGGCTGGCCTTGTGAAGCAGGGCCCTTTAGCGCTCTGAGGGCAATGTCCCGATAGAAGCGATAGAAATCGGTCTTTGTATCGAGCTGCAAGGCGACCATTTCAGCGACGCCGAGCTTCGATGAACCCCTGAGAGCGTCGTCAACGCGCCAAGCGCGAAATCCGCCCGGATAATCTTGACTCAAGCGCGTCGAAAACACTGAGGTTGGCAACATGCGCTGATTTGTGCTGACGATATAACCCTCTGGAGGATCAACAATCGTTGGAAGCGCCGAAGGCGATAGAAAACCGTCCCAACCAACTTCGCTGGCGTCCCAATGTTCCGAATAAATTCCTCGAAGCCCGCGCCGCGCTGGGATTTTGCCCATGAGCGTCCAGCCAATCGACCCCCGGTCGTCAGCCACCAAACCATTTAGCGGCGGGGTTCCCGCGGATTGCAGGATCGACAGAGCTTCACGAACTGTCCGCGCCTCATCCAATTGCAACAGGTTGAGATTCGTCGCCGAGGCGTCCAACATCGACCATGCAACCGCGACTTCTTCCCCGAGAAGCGGTTGAGGTAGAACGGGTCCCCATATCGTATCCCGAACGTCGACGGAGACGCTCTCCTTGCCTCTTACAGCGATGCTCTCCGACCGGGAAGAAAATGCTTGAACGCCTTTCGGCGTCGCATAGCGATTGTTGTCGCCGGGGTCTTTACGCAGCCGGACGAGATCCGAAAAATCGCCGTCCACGCTGGTGAGCCCCCAAGCGATATGACCATTGGATCCCACGATCATCATCGGCAAGCCTGGCAGAAAAAGCCCTTCCATGCGATGCGGGCCGTAGCGGAGATCGGCTTGGTACCAGATGTTTGGCAATCCAAGAGTGAGATGCATGTCGTTTGCGACTATTGCGCGACCATCACGTGTCTTGCCGCCGCCAATGACCCAGGCGTTTGAACCGCGCGCAGCTCTCATCTCTCGGATCGCACCAGATTTGGTGGCTCTTTTGGTCGATTGATGAAGGAGCGTGCGCAGTTCATCAGGAGGGCGCGAAGTATCGGCGCAAATGTTTGCGCCGCTTGGAGCGACCTTTTCATTGTAGCAGTCGCTATCCGGCGTCAAAAACGAAACGACAGCCGCCGGGAGCGCTTCACGCATGACGCTCGCCATGCGTTCCTCCTCGACGGCGTAAGATAGCGTTGAAAGATTGAGCGCCACGAGAATGCTGTCCTTGGGCGACCATCGTTCCGGTTTGTAATTGAGCGCCCAGAATTCGAACGGCAACGTCAACAGATCGTCCATCGCCTGATTGACGCCCGCCGCGTAAGCGGCGAGCACCGTCCGTTGTGACTCTGGCAGCCGCGCAAGGATCTGTTCCGCCAGACGCGAAAAGCCGAAGGTGCGGTTCAAGCGATCATCTTCCACGAGCGGCTCGCCGAGAATCTCCGCGAGCCGGCCGACGGTCTTGCGGCGCATGATGTCGATTTGAAAAAGACGATCCCGGCCCGTCATGTAGCCAAGAGCTGTAAAGGCGTCCTCGCGTGTTCGCGCTTCGATATGCGGGACGCCGTAATGATCCAGATTGATGGAAACAGCCGCGCTAAGCCCGGGCGCGTTCCGTGGTCCAGAGGGAAATTGAATAGATGGAAGAGAATACACTGCGGCGTAGCAGGCGATAACCAAGGAGGCGGTGCCGCCAAACACGACAAGCGCGCTTCTCCGAAGCATGGTTCTACTAGCGGCGCTTATCACGATTGCAACTCGGTCGCTCGAGGTTGTTCGGCAAAAGATACGATTTTGCCGGCGTCCATTCGCAATACCTGATCAGCAATATGGAAATAGCGATCGTCATGGGTGATGACGATCACGGTCTTGCCACGCGCCTTGAGCTCCGGCAGCAGTTGGTGGTAAAAAACGTCTCGGAACTGCGGGTCCTGCTCGGCTGCCCATTCATCGAACAAATAAAACGGTCGATCTTCGACATACGCCGTTAGCAACGCAAGTCTCTTACGCTGCCCCCGCGATAACTCCGTCGTTGAGAATCGGCCGTCACTGATCTGAAGTTTGTTTTCGAGCTTCAACGCAACGAGCATTTCCTGCGCCCGCGCCTGCGACTCGATGCCGGAATAGCCAAGAAGGGAATCGAACACGTATGCGTCCGCAAACACCGCCGAGAAATTCTGGCGATAGGATTCGCGATTTTCGTCCGTAACCCGGCGGCCACCCAGTTTGATCTCGCCGTCATCGGGGGGAAACAAGCCAAGTAAAATCAGCGCCAGCGTAGTTTTTCCACTCCCATTGCCGCCCGTCACGAACAGAAGCGCGCCAGGGTCAATGCGAAGGTTGATCGGGCCGAGTTGATGACGCACTTCAGATTCTTCATTCCGATAGAGATGCGTAATTTTGCTGAGCTCCAGGGCCGCAGGCCGAGTGAGCGCAAAGGTGGGCGTTGTACGAAAGTTAACATCGGTCTCCTTGGAGAGGCTTAGACCCAGTCTCTCAATGTTACGTAAAGCAACGACGCCTTTCCCTATTGTAGGAAGCGCGCCGCCGACCGCGGTAAGCGGACCGCCTAAGAAAATGATGGCGAGCACGAAGCTCGTCAAAGTGCCTTGCGAAACGGAAGCGTAACGCGGCGCAATGAAGAGCATCACGCCGAGAAGAATAAAAAATAACATTTCCGCCGAGCGATCAACCAACACAAAAATAACGAAGGCCTTCATGCGTTGCATCTTCAACGCATGAGCGGAGCGGAGCAATTCATCGTCGAGAAAAGCGCGCCGACGCTCCGCACTCATCTTGAGCTCCTTGCCGCCTTCCGTGGCGGCGCGAAAGTGCCCAAATATAGCGTTCTCCGTTAGACGTGCGCGATCCAGGAATGACCATGCCCATTTCTGCGGGACATATAGAATAAACACGCTCAACGCGACAAAGCCGAAGACAAATAGGAGGAACGGCGGCGAGACGGACCAAAGATAGACAAAGACGGCTAGAACTTTTGAACCCTCGATGAAAAGCGTCGGAAGGACTTCTTGAGCGGTCACGACATTATCAACGTCGGTCGTCAGCGCAGCCATCAATTTGTGGGGCCCGAGTATCTGAATGTTGCGAAGCGGCGCGGCGAGAACGCTGTGGCTGAGCCAGAGCCGGATTTTGAAAAGATTTTCTTGAGCGATTTGAGACAAGAGAATCTGCGAAGCGGCGCTGGAAGCAAGAGAGAGCAAGCAGAGCGCAAAGGACGACAACGCAAGATCCACAGTCTCTTTTTGAGGCGACTCAATCGTTTGAGTGACAAGGGCCAATAGCCATGCGCTGGCGGAGCCGCCGATCAACCCGGTCGCGACAGAAGATAAGAATAGGAGCTTGGACGCTGCGAAAACGCGCATAAGGCCAAGCACGGAGGCCGGGCTCGTTGCCGCTGCTTCGTCGAACAAGCGCCTCTCCCAGCACTTTCGCGGCACAAACGCGTAGCGCCGCTTCTCTTCTCGCTAAGAGAGACGTTTCGAGCGACCGAATCCGGCCAAATTAATTCAGAGCGTCAACCAGCGCGCCCAGCCCGCAAGCTGCGTCGTCAGCTCGGAAAGCCCATCCTGATTTTTTTTGGCGTGAATGTCGTCGAAAATCGTCTCACCCAATAGGGGGCGTCATCTTGCGTCAGCCGGTAAGTGTGAAAGAAGGTGCGCCATGGCGGAAGGAGCGCAAACGCTGGCAGGCGGTGATGCGCCGCGTTCAGGTGATTTGAAGTCGACGTTCAACCCCCAGGGCGTGCAGGCAGGATCGATCGATGAACTCGATCGAGACTTGCAGATCGGCGCCGACAAGGCGCAATTTCCCTTATATTCATCCTTCGGAAACGACCTTCTGACGCGTCAGGCTGAGATCGAATCCAATGCGAGGACGTATCCGCGCAAAATTCCCCTTGCGCTAAAACGGGGCAGGGGAATTTACGTCGAAGACACAGAAGGGCGAACCTTTATCGATTGTCTTGCCGGCGCCGGCGCGCTCGCACTTGGTCACAGCCACCCGGTCGTCATTGAGGCGATTCAGTCCGCTCTGGCGGAAGAACCGCCGCTTCAAATTCTGGACTTGCCAACTCCCTTAAAAGATCGGTTCACGCGTGAACTCTTTGACAGTCTGCCGGCGGCATTCCAGGAAAATTACAAGATCCAGTTTTGCGGCCCCTCGGGCGCTGACGCAGTCGAAGCCGCGCTAAAATTGGTGAAAACAGCGACTGGCCGGAGAGGGCTCGTTTCGTTTAGCGGGGCGTATCATGGCATGACGCACGCGACCCTAAGCCTAACAGGGGAGCCGACGCCAAGGCGCGCCGTTGGGGGCCTAGGAGCAGAGGTGCAGTTTCTCCCATTCCCTTCAGAATATCGTTGTCCTTTCGGTATCGGCGGCGAGGCGAGCGCGGCGATCAGCGCGAGATACATCGAGACCCTATTCGACGATCCGAATAGCGGCGTTCTGACGCCCGCGGGAATGATAATCGAAGTGATTCAGGGCGAAGGCGGGGTGATCGCGGCGCCGGACGGATGGCTTCGTCAACTAAGGGACATCACTAAGGCGCGTGGAATCCCGCTCATCGTTGACGAGGTTCAGACCGGGCTTGGCCGAACGGGCCGCCTTTATGCCTTTGAACATGCCGGAATCGAGCCAGATGTCGTCGTTCTCTCGAAGGCGATCGGCGGCGGTCTCCCACTTTCAGTGGTGGTCTATCATCGCGACCTCGATCAATGGAAATCGGGCGCGCATGCAGGAACATTCCGCGGCAATCAGCTCGCATTCGCGACCGGCGCGGCGACCATTTCCTACGTCAGACAGAATTCTCTCGATTCGCACGCCGCGAAGATGGGCGAGCGTCTCATGGCGGGTCTTCGGGTTATTGCGGAGGAGCATCCATGCATCGGCGACGTGCGCGGACGCGGCCTGATGGTGGGGGTCGAGATTGTCGATGGAGACGCGACGAACGCGCCGGCGCCTGATCCCGCGCCAACGCTCGCTAAAACAATCCAACACGAATGCTTGCGGCGTGGCCTGATTCTGGAGCTCGGCGGCCGCTTTGGAGCCGTCGTCCGATTCTTGCCGCCGCTGATCATCGCACAGGATGAGATCGATGCAATTCTCGAGCGGTTCGGCGCATCTGTCGTCGCAGCGCGTCGTCAGTAGCAAATTGCGGCGAGGGTTGCGGCAATTGCTGCTGGGAATAATGAGCAGGAGGGCGATATGGCGTGGGACGAAGAAGATCAAACAATTTACGCGATCGTTGTCAACGACGAAGAGCAATATTCAATCTGGCCGGAATACAAGCCGTTACCGCCTGGTTGGCGCACAGTCGGCAAGTCCGGACCGAAGGCCGAGTGCCTCGCTCACATCAAGGAAGTGTGGACCGATATGCGCCCCTTGAGCCTGCGCAAGCAGATGGACGCCGACGCGCGAGGCTCCGCGCAATGAGCATTACGACCGAGACAGCGCAGTCGCGCAGTCACATCGCCGCGCAGGATGAAATTGACGGGCACGGCGTCGATACGGTGCCGCATCTGACTAGCGTGGAATTCGCCGATCGCTATGTGGCGAAGAACCGGCCGGTGCTCATTAAACGCGCCCTTGCGGACACTGTGGCGTTCAAAAGCTGGACATTCGATCGTCTCCGGGAACAATCCGGCGGTAACACCGTTTTGCTGAAGGATTGGCGCACAGGTGGCGCGATATTGACGCGACAATCGAAGATCGCCGCATATCTCGACGAGATCGAACAATATGAAATGAGACGGTCGGCTGGCGACGATCGCGCAAGAAGACCGGCTTATCTGCATGATATGCCGTTGACGAGCGTCTTTCCGGACGCCGCCGCGGGCCTTGCGGCGTTTCCGCAGAATTTCTTTCCGAGCTGGTACGGCGCGAGTTGGACGGACTTCGCACAGTTCTTTTTGGGCCCATCCTGGAGCTATACGCCGCTGCACTTCGATTGTCTGTTGACACACAACCTCTTCTTCCAACTGCGCGGAAGAAAGTGTTTCACTGTGTTGGATTACGATCAGCGGAACTATTGTTACGTCCATGATTGGCGGTGGTCCGCCGTCGATCCCGAGTCCCCTGATTTCGATATGCATCCACTTTTTCGTCACGCGAGGCCGCAGCAGGTCATCGTCGAGCCGGGTGACGTCTTCTTCATGCCATCCGGAATGCTGCACCATGTGCGCAGTCTCGACGCCGCCATGTCGTTGAATGTCGACTGGCACACGAAGAGTAGCGCAGCCAGAGGCATTCTCGCCTTAACGCAAGGTATGCCGCTGAAGAACGTCTACTACAACGCGCTCATCGCATTCGGACTTTGGACCGGCGTGCGTCGGGACCGGATTTTCCCGTATTACCGGTCCTATCTCAATTACGTCTCGTGATGGCGCGCAGCGCGCGACATTCACGAAAGCAGCAGGGGCTTCCAACATGACATTTTCCTTCGAAGCATCTTCGAAGCAGCTGTCGCCATACGCAGCCGACAATCTCGTCGATCTGCTCAAAGCGCGGGCCGTCGAGCAGGCTTCGAAGCTTGCCTACGTCTTTTTGGAAGATGGCGAAAGGGAAGGGGATCGTCTCGGCTACGCGGATCTTGATCGCCGCGCGCGCGCGATCGCCGCGCGATTGACCTCTCTTGGCCTTCGAGGCGAGAGAGTCCTACTCCTTTATCCTCAGGGCCTCCCCTATATCGAAGCCTTTTTCGGCTGCCTTTATGCCGGAGTCGTCGCGGTTCCGGCCTATCCGCCGTCCGGGCGCCATATCCAGCGGCTACAGTCGATCTTCCGCGATGCGACACCATCGATGATCCTTACGACGGCGGCGTTGCGCGATCGGTTCGAAACAGAAGCGCAGTCTTCGCTTTCCGCTATTGCCTGCGGTTGGGCGGCGACAGACGAGATAGCAGTCGAAGAAGCGGAGTCCTGGGACGGATATACGCCAGATCCCAATCAAATCGCATTTTTGCAATATACGTCAGGGTCGACGGGCGATCCGCGCGGCGTGATGATCACCCACGCCAACCTGCTGAGCAACGAAGAGCTCATCAAGAAAAGTTTCGCGCATGACGATCTTTGCGATCTTGTCGGATGGCTGCCGCTCTATCACGACATGGGTTTGATCGGTAACGTATTGCAGCCGCTCTATGTCGGCGCCACTGCCTACCTGATGTCGCCGATGGCGTTTCTCGAAAAACCAGTGCGCTGGCTTAAGGCAATTTCGAAATACCGAGCCCACACAAGCGGCGGACCAAACTTCGCGTATGATCTTTGCGTTCGTAAAGTAAAGGAAGAAGGAAAAAAAGAACTCGATCTCAGTTGCTGGCGGATCGCTTTCAGCGGCGCCGAACCGGTTCGCGCGTCGACGCTTGACCGTTTCTCGGCCGCTTTTGCGGATGTCGGCTTTTCAAGGACGAGCTTCTTTCCGTGTTACGGTTTGGCCGAGGCGACGCTCGTTGTCACCGCGCCGCGCCGCGGCGAGCTGGCTCCCGTATTGAAAGTCGACCGCCAAGCCCTCGAGTCGCTTAATGTTGCGCCGAGCGACAGCCTTAAATCTGTCGATATCGTCGGATGTGGACACGTCTGGTCGGGAACTCATGTCGAGGTTGTTCATCCAGAATCTTTTGTCCGCTGTTCGGAAAACAAAATTGGTGAAATTTGGGTCAAAGGCCCCGGCGTAGCGAAAGGCTATTGGCAGCGACCGGAGGAGACCGCGCGGACATTTGAAGCGACGATCCACGGGGACGAAGGCCGTCAATATCTGCGCACTGGCGATCTCGGCTTTTTCAGCGGCGGCGACTGTTTCATCTCGGGAAGACTGAAGGATCTCATCATCGTCGCCGGACGCAACTTCTATCCCCAGGACATCGAAAGCGTTATCGAGGAGCGGACCCCCGGCGTTCGGCCCGGCTGTTCGGTCGCGTTTTCTTTTACGCAAGACGACCAGGAAGCTCTCGCGGTCATTCTCGAACCTGATCGAAGCATTGCGGGCGCTTTGGAAAAAGGCGGCGCGCAGGACTTTTTCGCTAGGATTCGAAGCTGCGTGGTCGAAGCGGTCGACATAGAGCCGAGCGTCATCGCGCTTATCCTGACCGGCTCCCTGCCAAAGACGTCGAGCGGAAAAGTCCGACGGTCGGAATGCCGGAGAAGATTTCTTGCGGGCGAATTGAAGCTTCTGGCGCGTTCGGCCAGACTGGCTCTGGCCGCGGGGGCCGGAGTGGAGCCGCCGGCATGGTCGCCCGAGGCATTCATCGCGAAGGCGTTGCCACATCTGCCCCGCGATCAGCAAGTCGAAGCGCTGACGCGCTTGCTGATAACGAGCGCCGCCGCCCTTCTGAAGACGCCCGAAAGCATGATCGTTCCATCGGCGACGCTGCCGGGGGCGGGCTTGTCATCCATCCGATCGATCGAACTCAAGCATCGCCTCGACGCGACGTTGAGAATCGAAAGTCCGATCGGTCTGCTTCTATCAGACTCTCCGATTTCCTCTGTTGCGTCCGCCCTCGCGGATTGTCTGAGTTCGGTCCCGACGGAAACCGAAGCGAGTCCGTCCCCGTTCTCGCAGAAGGCGGCTTTGTCGCGCGCCCAGTCCGCGATGTGGACCATCCATCATCTCGATCCCGAGAGCAATGCTTATAATTTGCACCTCGCGCTCGAACTGAAGGGAGAGCTTTCCGGCGCGCAGATCAGTTCTGCCCTCCGCGATGTCGTGCAGCGTCATGCCCAGCTGAGGTCGGTTTACGCGCCCGCGCCTCTGGGCGCCGTTCAAAAGGCTCTTCCCTCTGACGCGTCGAATGCATGGCTGACGCAAGAAAATGCAGACGACGTGTCCGACGCCGACCTCCAGCGCGCGATGGCCGCACAGGCGCGCAAGCCGTTCGATCTGGAGAGAAGCCCGCCGCTGCGCGTCACTGTCTATAATCGGCCGGGCAGGCCGACGATGGCGCTGTTTGTCGCGCATCATATCGCGATCGATCTTTGGTCGCTGCTCCTGCTGTTGAAACAGCTCGACGTCGCGCTGAGGTCAGATGCAGGCTCTGACCTGACGATCGCCGAGGATTACAGCGATTTCGTGGCCCGCGAACAGGAATTTCTCTCCTCACGAGCCGCGGAGGCGGACTGGGCCTTCTGGTCGAAGCGCCTCGAGGGACCGTTACCGGTTCTTGCGTTGCCGGAGCGCAAAGCCACGCAAGGCGCGCCGGACTATAGCGGCGGATCGGTTCCGCTTCGTCTCGATGCCGGGACGACTCGGCGCCTCGAAGTGCTTGCCAGAAAGAACGGCGCGAGCCTGCATACGCTGCTCGCTTCGATCTATTTCGTACTGCTGCATCGCTTGACCGGTCAGACGGATCTGATCGTCGGGACGCCGACAAGCGGCAGACTCGACCGCCGTTCCGCGCGGCTGATCGGAAACTGCGTCAACCCTGTTCCAATTCGCCTCGCGCTCGACGGGAGCGATCGCTTCACGGACGTGCTGCGGCGCGCCCGTATGGAAATGAGGGAGGTACTTGAGCATCAGCTCATGCCATTCCCCGTCATCGTCGAACGCCTGCAGCCCGAGCGCGACGGCGGACATTTGCCAATCTACCAGACCTGGTTCGTCCTTCAGGAAGCGAACGCCGATCTTCCGGCCGAGTACGCGGCGCTGGCGCTCGGAGAAGCAGGGGCCTCCGTCTCGCTTGGAGCGGGTGAGGCCAGAACCGTAAAATTGCTCGACCGCGTTGAACTTTTCGATCTGAAAGTTATGGGCGCCAGGCTTGGCGACGAGCTCCTTCTCTCCTTCCAATATCGAACCCAAGCCTTCGACGCTGGGATAGTCGAACGCTTTGCCCGCTATTTCAAAGCGTTGACGGACGAAATCTGCCGAGATCCGGATGGCGCAATCGCACGCTATCGTCTGCTCGACGACGCCGAGAGGCAGCAGATCCTTGTCGACTGGAATGCGACCGCTGACGACTTTCCACGTAATCTCGCACTGCATCAGCTTTTCGAGGCGCAGGCGGCGCGCGCGCCGCACGCTCTCGCGCTGGCGTTCGAAGGCCAAACGCTCACCTATGGCGAATTGAACGCGAAGGCGAACCAGCTTGCGCATGGCCTGCGACGTCTCGGCGTCGGAGCGGAAGCGACCATCGGTTTATGCCTCCATCGATCGATCGAAATGGTCGTCGGGATAATCGGCGTCCTGAAGGCGGGGGCCGCCTATCTCCCTCTCGACCCCGACAATCCCGACGAGCGCTTGGCGTTCATAATCGATGATGCGGCTCCCGCACTCGTTCTGACGTCGACCGCGCTAAAGCCTCGTTTGCCGGGCGAGGTGTACGCCCTAGCGCTCGACGGCGACTGGGCGAGCTTCGCGAGCGAAGGTGGTTACAACCTCGAAGCGATCGCGCGCCCACTCAATCTCGCTTATGTCATCTACACCTCCGGCTCCACTGGGAAGCCGAAGGGCGTCGGCATGGCGCATCAGGCGATTGTGAACAGGCTCCACTGGATGCAGAAGCGTTATGGGCTCAGTGAGGCAGACGCCGTATTGCAGAAAACGCCCTTCGGTTTCGACGTCTCGGTGTGGGAGTTCTTCTGGGCCTTATCTACGGGCGCGCGCCTTATACTCCTCTCTCCGGACGCGCATCGTGATCCATATCAAGTCCTGCAGGCGATCAATCGCTACGGCGTGACAACGCTCCATTTCGTGCCGTCCATGTTGCAGGCCTTTCTGAGCGCGGTCGACCTTCGCGACGCGCCCTCTCTCCAGCGAGTCTTCTGCAGCGGAGAGGAGCTCTCCGCGACTCTCGTGAAGAGCTTCCAGACCGCGTCGAATTGCGAACTACACAATCTTTATGGACCGACCGAAGCCGCCATCGACGTTAGCGCCCACCAATGTTCGCCATGCGAAGGCCACCGCATCCCGATTGGGCGGCCGGTCTCCAATGTCTCGCTCTATGTCCTCGATTCGAATCTTGAGCCTACGGCGATCGGCGTCGCAGGGGATCTCTATATTGGCGGGGTGTGTCTCGCCCGAGGATATCTGAGGCGTCCCGATCTTACGGCGGACCGCTTCGTCCCCAGTCCCTTCGATCAGCCGGGCGGAAGACTCTATCGCACCGGCGACGTCGCACGCTATCGAGCAAATGGGGAAATCGAATATCTCGGGCGAAGCGATCATCAAGTCAAAGTCAGAGGATTCCGGATCGAGCTGGGCGAAATCGAAGCGGCGCTTTCGGCTCTGGACAACGTCGCGCAAGCTGTGGCGGTCGTGCCGCCCGCGCATGGTGGCGGCAGGGTCATCGTCGCTTACGTCACTGGTGCCGGCGTCGACGTCGACCAGATCAGGATGGGTCTGCAACGCTGCCTCCCCGAATACATGATTCCTCATTTCATCGTCGCTCTCGATGAGATGCCGCTTTCGCGGAATGGCAAGATCGATCGGAAGGCCTTGCCTGCGCATAGGGCTGTCGCCTCGTCCGCCGGCGAGTATGTCGCCCCGGCCAGCAGGGAAGAAGAGGCAGTCGTCGAAGCCTTCGCCGATGCGCTGGGTCTCGAGCGCGTCGGCGCGCATGACGGCTTTTTCCGCCTCGGGGGCGATTCGATCAGGGCCATTCAGGTCGCCGCGAGATTGCGGCAAGCCGGCTACGAGGTTACTCCCCGTCAATTGTTCGAACGGCAGACTGCCGTGGCGCTCGCGCCGGCGCTGCGACGGTTGGGCGACGCTGACGCGCAAGTCGAGAATGACCGGCGGGCTTTGCAGGCGCTCGCGCCAAATTTCGCGCTGGCCGAACTCAATCCCGAGGAGATCGCCGGCCTCCGCCTCGAATTTGGCGACGTCGAGGATGCCTATCCGCTGACGCCTATGCAGGAAGGCATGTATTTCCACGCTCTGTCTCATAGCGGCACCGGCCTCTATCATATGCAGGAGCGCTACGAGATCAAAGGCGCTCTCGATATCCCGAAATTCGCCGAAGCTTGGCAGTGCGTCGTCGATCGGCATCCGAATTTGCGCACGTCGTTTAGAGCCGCCGCCAATGGTCGCGTTCATCAGATCGTGCTCGGCAGGGCGCGCCTTGACGTCACGGTCGACGCGATTGATCACCTGTCTGCAGACGAACAGGATGCCTATGTCGACGACCAGTTGAAGGCTGAACGCGCCGAGGGTTTCGACCTGTCGCAAGCGCCTCTCGTGCGCATCAGAATCATCAGATTGTCGGCTGACCGCCACATCTGCGTTCGCAGCTTCCATCACATCATCATGGATGACTGGTGCACGTCGCCGCTGCTTCTCGACATGCGTCAGCATTATGCAGCGGCCTTGCGCGGCGAGGCACCGCATACTGCTCCCGCAGGGCGCTTCCATGATTACATCGCGTGGCTACGCATCCGCGACGTCGCGGCAGCGGAGAAATTCTGGCGTAGCTATCTCGAGGGGTTCTCAGAGCCGACGCCCCTTGTCGGCGCGACCGTCCCTTCGCAGGACGCCGCCGAGAATGTCGCCGACGCGATCGTTCGCATTTCTCCTGAGAGCTACGAAAATCTGAAGACTCTCGCACAGCAGAGCCAGCTTACGGTCAACACCTTCGTCCAGGGAGCGCTCGCTCTGCTACTGAGCGTCCTCTCGGGGCGCGAGGAGGTCGTCTTCGGCGTGACCGTTTCCGGACGCCCCATCGACCTGCCTGGTGTCGAGTCGACGCTGGGGCTCTTCATCAACGGACTGCCGCTGCGCGTCAAGTTGCGGCGAGACATGAAGGTGGTCGATTGGCTGAGAGACATCCTCTCTGACAATCTCGAAATGCGCCAGCATGAGTTTCTGTCTCAACCGGCCATCCAGCGCTGCAGCGCGATCTCGCGCGCGGATGGCCTGCTGTTTCAACATCTGCTGACTTTCGAGAATGCGCCAATCGATCCATCGCTTCGTAGTGAGAAGGACGTTCTGGATATCGATCTTCTGCAGCTGCGCGTTCACACGAACTATCCGCTCACTTTCGTCGCGATTCCGGACGGCGATCTCACATTACGGCTGACTTACGATCGCGAGCGCTTCGACCCCGCCTTCATCGAAACCGTCGCCGAACGCTTCAAACGCGCCGTCGAGGAACTTGCAGCCAAATTCGACGGCCCGCTCGGCGAAGTTTCATTGCTGAGTCGGGAGGAACATTCCACACTATTGGAGATATCGGGTGGACGCGATTTTGACTACGGTTCTCCTCTCGACTTGGTCGACCGTTTTGAGGCGCAGGCGCTTCGTAAGCCTGAGACTGTTGCGGCGCGTTGTGAAGGCGTGTCGCTGAACTATGGAGAACTGAACAAGCGCGCGAACGAGCTTGCGCATGTTCTGATCCGAGAGGGGGGCGGGCCGGATGTGATTGTGGCGCTTCTCGACGCGCGCGGGCTCGATTTCCTGATGATGCTGCTGGCGATCTTCAAGGCGGGCGGGGCCTATCTGCCGCTCGATCCAGCGCATCCGGACGGTCGCATCGCACAGGTGCTGGAGGAGAGCAGAGCTACGTTTTTGCTTGTCGGGCGCGACATGCTGGCGCGCGGACAGACGATTGTGTCGGGGCTGTCGGACGCCGCGCAGCAGCAACAGCCACAGCTTCTGGCTCTCGAAGCGCTTCAAAATAAGCGCGGCGCGACGAGCAACCCGCCCCGTTGTCACAGCCCCGATAATCTTGCTTTCATCATCTACACCTCTGGTTCGACGGGCAAACCGAAGGGCGCGATGGTCGAGCATCGCGGAATGTTCAATAATTTGATCACGAAGGTTCCTGCGCTGGGTTTGACGACGAGCGACGTCATCGCCCAGACGGCGTCGCAATGCTTCGACATTTCGGTGTGGCAGTTCCTCACCGCGCTCGCGATCGGCGCGCGCGTCGAGATATTCCCCGATGCGATCTCGCGCGATCCGCGACGCCTCGGCGCTGAGATCGCCGCTCGCGGCGTCACCATCCTCGAAGCGGTGCCCTCGACGATCCGCGCGCTGCTGGATCTCACCTTTGACGATGAGATGCCGCTTGCGGGGTTGCGCTGGCTGCTGCCTTGCGGCGAAGCCTTCGCACCGGAACTGTGCCGGCGCTTCATGGCGCGCTATCCGCAGGTGCGTCTGCTGAACGCCTACGGCCCGGCCGAATGCTCCGACGATGTCTCCTACTTTCCGATCGAAACGCCGCCCGCGGGCGATGATCTGAGCGTGCCGATCGGACGGCCGGTCGACAATACGCAGATCTATCTGCTCGACCGCTGGCTGGAGCCGGCGCCGGCCGGCGTCGCGAGCGAGATTTGCATTGGCGGCGTTCAGGTTGGTCGCGGCTATTTGCATCGGCCCGATCTCACGGCGGCGGCGTTTACGCCCAATCCTTTTGGGCCACCTGGGAGCCGGCTCTACCGCAGCGGCGACCTCGGACGTTGGCGAGATGACGGCGTGATCGACTTCCTTGGCCGTGTCGATCATCAGGTGAAGATCCGCGGCCATCGCATCGAACCCGACGAAGTCGCCGCCTCTCTTCTGACCCATCCCGGAGTTGGAACCGCAACTGTCATTGCGCGCGCGGCCACGCCGGGCGTTTATCAACTCGTCGCTTATGTTGTCGCACAGGCCGGCGCCATTGAGATCGACGAACTGCGGCGCCATCTGCAGCAAACGCTTCCCGACTATATGATCCCGTCGGCTTTCGTCTTCCTCGACGCCCTGCCGCTGACGCCCAACGGCAAGATCGACCGCAAGGCGTTGCCCGAACCCGACCTCGACGCGCTGGCGGCGCGCGCCTATGTCGCGCCGCGCACGCCGACCGAGGCGGCGCTGTGCCGCATCTGGGCAGACGTTCTTCGGCTCGAACGGGTCGGCGTCAACGACAATTTCTTCGAACTCGGCGGACATTCGCTGTTGGCGATGACCCTGATCGAGAAGATGCGGCGTGAAGGATTGCGCAGCGATGTGCGCTCGCTCTTCGTCCAGCCGACGCCAGCTAAACTGGCCGTCGTCGTCGGACGGGAAAGCGCGATCGTCGTTCCGCCCAATCTCATTCCTGCTGGCTGCGACGCGATCACGCCCGAGATGCTAACGCTGGCGGATCTTACTCAAGCGGAGATCGACCGCATAGTCGCGGCGGTTCCGGGCGGCGCAACAAACGTGCAGGACATCTATCCGCTGACCCCGCTGCAGGGAGGTATACTCTTCCATCATCTCATGGCGACCAAGGGGGATCCATATCTATACCCAACTATCCTCGCCTTTAATAGCCGCGAACGTCTTGATGCGTTTTGCAACGCACTGCGGGCAGTCATCGCGCGCCACGACATATTGCGTACGGCGGTGATGTGGGACGGCTTGCGGGAGCCGATGCAGGTTGTGTGGCGGGAGGCTTCGCTTGCCGTGGAGGAAGTTAGCCTCGATTGGGCGGCGGGCGATGCTGCGCAACAACTGCTTGAGCGCTTCAGTCCTCGCCAATTTAGAGCCGATGTTCGTCAGGCGCCAATGATTCGTGTCTTCTGGGCAAAAGATGCGGCAAACGACCGAGTCGTATTGCAATTGCTTGTCCACCACTTGGTCCTGGATCATGCGGCTCAGGAATTCCTGCTTGGCGAGATCGCAGCCTATGTGGTGGGCCGCGCCGACGAACTGGTGCCTCCGATTCCCTTCCGCAATTTTGTTGCGCAGGCCCGGCTGGGGGTGAGTCAGGCGGAGCATGAAGCGTTTTTCAATGCGATGCTTGGCGACGTGACGGAACCGACCACGCCGTTCGGGTTATTGGACGTGCGGGGCGACGGCTCTGGCGTCGCGGAGGCCGAGCTCGATCTCGATCCGCGTCTCTCGAGACGCCTTCGTGGGGCCGCGCGTCTGCTTGGGGTGAGCGTTGCGAGCCTGTGGCATCTGGCCTTTGCGCAAGTGCTGGCGCGCGTTTCGGGGCGCAACGACGTGGTGTTCGGCACGGTTCTGTTCGGCCGCATGCACGGCGGCGCAGGCGCGGACCGGGCGATTGGGATGTTCCTCAATACGCTGCCGATCCGCGTGCGGATCGGACAGGAAAGCGTCGGGGAAAGCGCACGCGGCATGCATGATCGCTTGACAGCTTTGCTGCGGCACGAGCACGCGTCTTTGGCGTTGGCGCAGCGTTGCAGCGGCATCGAAGCGCCGGCCCCCTTGTTCTCGGCGTTGCTGAACTATCGCCACAGCGCGCATGAGGGAGCGTCTATGCTCGCCTCGCAGGGGCTGGAAGGTGCTACCGAACTTTATTGGGACGAGCGAACCAACTATCCGTTTGATGTTTCGGTCGACGATTTTGGCGACGGTTTCGGCTTGAATGTCCAAACTCGATGCTCGGTCGATCCCAATGCAGTCTGCGCCTATATACAGGCCGCGCTTACAGGCCTTGTCACGGCTCTTGAAACGGCGCCCGAGTCGCCGGCGCTGACAATCGATGTGCTGAGCGAAGCGGAGCGCCATAAACTTCTCGTCGAATGGAATGATACGGCGGCAGATTATCCGAAGGATGGTTGCATTCACGAACTGTTCGAGGCGCAGGTGGCGAAAACACCTCAAGCTGTCGCGGTCGTGTTCGAGGAGCAAAGTCTGACCTATGGCGAACTGAACGCCCGAGCCAATCAACTGGCGCATCATCTACGTCGTCTTGGCGTTGGGCCCGAGTCGCTGGTTGGCGTGTCCATGACGCCATCAGCCGACTTCGTTATCGCAATTCTTGGTATCCTCAAGGCCGATGGCGGATACGTTCCAATCGACCCATTGTACCCTTTAGAGCGTACCAGATACATATTGAAGGACGCCAACCTAAAGTTGATTCTGGCCTCGGAAGAGGTTGCCGGCAGCCTCGCCCATTTGCCAGATCCAAATGTCGCCATGGGAATCGACTCACTTCAGCTTGGGTCACTTCCAAGATCGGCGCCGCCGCGACGGGCAAACGGACAAAATACGGCCTACGTGATTTATACGTCAGGTTCCACTGGGCGCGCTAAGGGGGTGCCGATTTCACATAGCAGTGTTGTTGCGTCCACGTCTTCCCGTTCTCATTATTACGGCGCTTCCGTTCAAAACTTTCTGCTGATCTCGTCATTCGCCTTCGACAGCTCCGTCGCGGGACTATTCGGAACTCTTTGTCAAGGCGGAGCGCTGCATATCACCTCGGAAGAAAGACGCCGCGATCCGCGTGCACTTGCGCAATTGGTTGCCGAGCGACAGATAACGCATTTGCTATGTCTTCCTTCTTTATTCTCCGCATTTTTGGAATCTCTCGGGCCTCATAGCGGTTCTAGTTTGCAAGTCTGCATCGTTGCTGGCGAGGAGTGCAAAAGCGATCTGGTGTTCCGGCATTTTAGTGAGCTCGCGCATGTCAGGCTTTACAATGAATATGGACCGACTGAGTGCTCCGTTTGGAGTACGGTACACCAATGTGAGAGCCGGGAGGAAAAGGCGGTTTCCGTTCCGATTGGCCGCCCGATATCGAACACGCAAATATATCTTCTTGACGGGTCTCTTGAGCCTGTTCCGGTTGGCGTTTCTGGAGAGCTCTACATTGGCGGGGCGGGTCTCGCGCGTGGCTATCTTGACCGGCCCGACCTCACGGCGGAACGATTTGTCCCCAATCCGTTTGGTGCTCCCGGGCAGCGACTTTATCGCACGGGCGATCTGGCGCGCTACCGTCAGGACGGGAACATCGAATACCTTGGCCGCACCGATCATCAGGTTAAGATCCGGGGCTTCCGGATTGAGCTTGGCGAGATCGAGGCGGCGCTGGGGCGCCTGGAGGCCGTGCGTGAAGCGGTGGCGCTGGCGCGGGAGGATTCGCCGGGCGACAAGCGGATTGTGGCTTATGTCGTCGGCGAGGGCGGAGCGGAACCGAGCGTTGCGCAGCTGCGCGCGTCGCTGACGCGCGACCTGCCGGACTATATGGTCCCGTCGGCTTTCGTCTTCCTCGACGCCCTGCCGCTGACGCCCAACGGCAAGATCGACCGCAAGGCGTTGCCCGAACCCGACCTCGACGCGCTGGCGGCGCGCGCCTATGTCGCGCCGCGCACGCCGATCGAGGCGGCGCTGTGCCGCATCTGGGCAGACGTTCTTCGGCTCGAACGGGTCGGCGTCAACGACAATTTCTTCGAACTCGGCGGACATTCGCTGTTGGCGATGACCCTGATCGAGAAGATGCGGCGTGAAGGATTGCGCAGCGATGTGCGCTCGCTCTTCGTCCAGCCGACGCCAGCTGGACTGGCCGTCGTCGTCGGACGGGAAAGCGCGATCGTCGTTCCGCCCAATCTCATTCCTGCTGGCTGCGACGCGATCACGCCCGAGATGCTAACGCTGGCGGATCTTACTCAAGCGGAGATCGACCGCATTGTCGCGGCGGTTCCGGGCGGCGCGACAAACGTGCAGGACATCTATCCGCTGACCCCGCTGCAGGAGGGTATACTCTTCCATCATCTCATGGCGGAAAAAGGCGATCCTTACATAGTCCCCGTCCTGCTTGGGTTCGATACGCAGGCGCGGCTTGAGGGTTTCTGTCAGACGCTACAGGCGGTGATCGCCCGACACGACATCTTGCGTACGGCCGTGATGTGGGAAGGATTGCGCGAACCGGTTCAGGTGGTGTTGCGCAAGGCTGCACTGATTATTGAGGAAGTGCAATTCGGTCCGAGGGCGGGCGATGTCGCCCAACAACTACTTGAGCGCTTCAATCCGCGTCAGTTCCGTCTTGACGTCCGGAAGGCGCCGATGATGCGAGTGTTCTGGGCTTACGACACGGTCAACGACCGCTGGCTGCTATTGCTTCTGGCGCATCAATTCATTTTTGACCATTCTACCTTTGAAATTCTAAAGGAAGAAGCGGAGGCGCAGCTTTCCGGGCGGAGCGACTCTTTGCCAGCGCCGACGCCATTCCGGGATTTTGTTGCGCTAGCGCGTCTTGGCGTGAGCCAAGCGGAGCATGAAGCGTTTTTCAATGCGATGCTTGGCGACGTGACGGAGCCGACCACGCCGTTCGGGTTATTGGACGTGTGGGGCGACGGCTCTGGCGTCGAGGAAGCTCGGCTAGATGTCGACTTGGCGCTGGCGCGGCGCGCGCGCACTGCAGCGCGCGCGTTTGGCGTGAGCGTTGCGAGCTTGTGGCATCTGGCCTTTGCGCAAGTTCTGGCGCGCGTTTCGGGGCGCAACGACGTGGTGTTCGGCACGGTTCTGTTCGGCCGCATGCATGGCGGCGAGGGGGCGGACCGGGCCATCGGCTTGTTCATCAACACGCTGCCGATCCGCGTGCGGGTTGGTCAGGAGAGCGTCAGGGACAGCGCGCGCCTCGTGCAAGATCGTTTGACGACGCTTTTGCGGCACGAACATGCTCCGTTGGCGTTGGCGCAGCGCTGCAGCGGCATCGAAGCGCCGGCCCCCTTGTTCTCGGCGTTGCTGAACTATCGCCACAGCGCGCCGGAGACGGAATCGTCAACGGCGTTCGAAGGCGTAACCGAACTCTACGCCCAAGAACGCACCAACTATCCCTTAACGCTGTCGGTTGACGACTTTGGGGACGGTTTCCGCCTGGAAGCGCAGACGCAGCATCCACTCGATCCGAGTGTCGTTTGCGGCTATATGCAGACCGCGCTCGAAGGCCTTGTGGCGGCTCTTGAAACGGCTCCCGAGAGGCCGGCTCTGACAATCGATGTGCTGAGCGAAGCGGAGCGTCATCAGCTTCTTGTCGAATGGAATGACACGGCCGCCGACTATCCGAAGGATAGCTGCATTCACGATCTGTTCGAGGCGCAGGCGGCGAAGACGCCTGAAGCTGTTGCGGTCGTGTTCGAAGACCAAAGTTTGACCTATGGCGACTTGAACGCCAGGGCCAATCAGTTGGCGCATCATCTGCGTCGACTTGGGGTTGGCCCCGAGACGCTGGTTGGCGTCTGCGTCGAGCGCTCGCTGGAGATGATCGTCGGCCTGCTCGGCGTGTTGAAGGCCGGCGGCGCCTATCTGCCGCTCGATCCCGATTATCCGGCCGATCGGCTTGCGTTCATGCTCGCCGACGCGCGACCGCTCTTGACGCTGACGCAAGATCACCTGCGCCAGCGTCTGCCGGAGGTCGCCAGGACGCTGCGCCTCGACGCCGACTGGCCGTCCATCGCCGCAAACCGCGCGGACAATCCCAAAAATCTCGCGCGTCCCCAAAACCTCGCTTATGTCATCTACACCTCAGGATCGACAGGTAAACCAAAAGGCGTCATGGTAGAGCATAAGAATGCTGTTAACTTGCTCTCCTGGTCGCTAACGGAGTTTTCTCACGAAGAACGCTCTAAAATTCTTTTTGGGACTTCAATAAATTTCGACTTATCTGTGTATGAGTGCTTTACTGCACTTAGTTGTGGCTCAACAATCTTATTAGTAAGAGATACAGTCGAGTTGACGCGCGTGAATTTGCAAGCAACTATTATCAATACGGTACCGTCGGCAGCAAAAGCTTTGCTGGAGGCGCGTTCGATGCCCGAATCAACAATGACTATTAACTTGGCGGGAGAGCCTTTGAGTGCCGATTTAGTCGAGCGTATCTTTGGAACAACGAGGATCAAATACGTCGTCAACCTTTATGGCCCATCAGAAACAACAACTTACTCGACATGGTTGCGAATGACGCGAGATGCAGGATTCATTGAAACTATTGGCCGGCCGATCTCGAATACGCGAATCTATATATTGGACGCGCTTGGCGAGCCCTGTCCGATCGGAGCTTATGGGGAGATCTACATAGGCGGCGCGGGAGTTGCTCGGGGCTATTTGAACCGTCCGGATCTTACGGCGGAGCGTTTTGTTGAAGACCCGTTTTCGGGAGAGGCTGGCGGACGGATGTATCGCACCGGTGATCTGGGACGCTGGCGGTCGGACGGCTATATTGAGTTTTTGGGCCGCAACGATTTCCAGGTGAAGATCCGGGGCTTCCGGATTGAGCTTGGCGAGATCGAGGCCGCGTTGGGGCGCCTGGAGACGGTGCGCGACGCTGTGGCGCTGGCGCAAGAAGACGCGCCGGGCGACAAGCGGATTGTGGCTTATATTGTCGGCAAAGATGGGGCCGAACCGAACATTGAGCAGCTACGCGGGTCGCTGATGAGCGGACTGCCCGACTATATGATCCCGTCGGCTTTTATGTTTCTCGAAGCGTTGCCGCTGACGCCCAATGGCAAGGTCGACCGCAAGGCGCTGCCCGCGCCGGATTTCGATGCGCAGGGGACGCGGGCCTATGTCGCGCCACGAACCACCACGGAGTGGCTGCTCCTAAAGGAATTCAAGAATGTTCTTGGTCTGGAATCAATAGGAGTCGATGACAACTTCTTCGAACTCGGCGGTCATTCGCTGACAGCAATAAAGCTGATCGATGGAATTCGGCGCAAGATCAGCGGAGACTTGCCCACTATGGCGATCTTTCAAGCGCCAACGGCGAGAGAGCTTGCGGAGATGATCTCCGGTCATCAAAACGATAATCGATCTCTCGTTGTTCCGCTGTGTAAGGGGGGAGAAAATCCGCCGATCTATTGCATTCACCCTGCGGGAGGGTCGCCAATTCGTTATCAGGCGTTCGCGGATTCGCTGCAGGGGCTCGCACCGGTTAACGGCATTCAATCGCGTCGCATATTTGATGATCGACATATCGACGAATCGATTGAGAAAATGGCTGAATGCTACGTTCGCCAGATTCGTGACTATCAGCCTCAAGGGCCTTATTTTCTACTGGGCTGGAGCAGCGCTGGCGTTACAGCAGTTGCAATCGCGGAGAAGTTGGAAGCGCTCGGCAAAAAAGTTGCTTTCGTTGGGGTAATCGATTCATTTCTTGATTTTCCTAGCTTTGGCGGTGGTGTCGATATTGCAAACGGTCCGACCGCCGTTCTGGACGGTTTTAGAGAATTTGCTATATTGGAAGGCAAGAATCCGGATGAACTCTTGACGGACGAAGATCGCAAGCATCTCTTGGCTATGTCTGATCGGTTATCGGCCAAGGAACAAGTCCGATACATCGCGGTCTGGGGTCAAGAACGGGGCTACTGGCAAGGGGTATCCAGCGAGTTAATTGATTTCATTTACACGGATACCGTGAACGCCATCAGAATGATTTGCGAACACGATCTAAAAAAAATTCGGGCGCCCATCCATTATTGGGCAGCACAGCAGTCGCTTAAGGCCGACGTAACGACAAAATCCGAGTGGTCTCAGATTACGCAAAGCGGTCTGAAATTTCAGATCGTAGCCGGCGACCATACCTCGATCGTGTCGGACCCGATCTTGCATGCGCAAATTCGAGATGCATTGACCGCCATCTGGCGTGGCCACGCGGCCGACGCCTCATCGGCGAAACATGAAGCAATGCTGGAATGATTTGATACGCGGCTGAGTAACAATTTTGCAACAGTGTGGCAGTTCGGTTCCGTAATGCTCGATTCAATTCTTGAACTTTACCGTAGTTTCGACGACGATTTCATCGTCGGAGCCGCGGTGAATCTCGCTTCCCAGATTCGACCACAGGGGTAGGAAAGGTGGCATCCAAGACGATTCGGGCCCGTGGGGTGGCTGGGAACTGGACCAGTCGGCTCGCCGTCGGCGCGGCTGCTTGGCTATTCGTTCTGCAGGTGCTTGCCGGGTTTTGCTTCTCACATCTTCCAGCAGGTTCGGCGCACGCTCAGATTGACTCGTCGTTGTCACAACCCTTGTCAAACTGCTCGGCGATTGACATTGCAGATAAATCGACGCCTCCAGCAGGTAAACAAATTGCGCTATGCTGTGTTTTTCATCATGGCGGCGATGATGACCAATTTTTGGCTCCCACCCGCTCGAAACGGATTGACGACCAAGCCTATTCAAATCATCAGCCTGCCGTTCCCAGAATCTTTGACGATACTCGTATTGCTGACGTTGAGCGTACTGGCTGGCTGAGTTCCTGGTCCGCGCTGGCCCCTCCTCGTACCTCCTGACTCTCATCGCCGTTCGAGGCCGTGCGCCTCGCTCCCATTGAGATATTAGCGGCTCAAACGCCGCATCAGGAATATGGCTATGCTTCTCAGGGTCTTCACGCGCGGCGTTTCCGCCGGCGCGCTCACTCTTGCGTTCTCCACCTGGGCCGTCGCCCAGCAGTCCCTGCCCACGATCGACGTGGGCGGCCAGCGACGTGCGGCGGCTGCACGCACGCCAGCGCAACGCGGCCAAGCTGCTTCGGTCGGTTCGGTCGGGCAGCCTTCGACGGCAGTTCCGCTCAATACGTCCGGCCCGCGGCTCGAGCCGAAAACGCCGACCGAGGCCTATATCGTTCGCAATGCCGATTCGGCGACCAAGATGGACGTTCCGATCAAGGAGATTCCTCAATCGATCGAAGTGATCCCCAGGCAGGTGCTGGTCGATCAACAGGTGACAAACCTCAAGGACGCGGTCAGCAATGCCAGCGGCGTGCTCTCGAACAATCTCGAGGGCCTCGGCGCGCAGTTCCATATACGTGGATTCAGGCAGAACTTCATATTCAGAAATGCGCTGTCCTTGTCGCAATTTACCAGTATGCCAATGCTTGTGGACACCGCCAATGTCGAGCGCGTCGAGGTGCTCAAGGGCCCCTCGTCGATACTTTTCGGCAGAGCGGATCCTGGCGGCGTCATCAATATCGTCACCAAGCAGCCGCTTGATGAGCCGCTCTATCGCGTCGACCAGCAGGTCGGCTCCTATGATCACTACAGAACTCAGTGGGATGTCTCGGCGCCCATCGCCGAGGTTCCCGGCCTCGCCTACCGGGTGTCGGGCGCTTATCAGAATAATGGCTCGTTTCGCCAGTTTCAGGGTGGACGCAGTGCGTTTCTCGCCCCGGTCGTGCGTTATAGCCCGTCGGCCTGGACAGAGTTCACGGCCGAGGCCGAACTCCTGACCTCCAGGATACAGCAGGATCTCGGACTTCCGAGCGGCTCGCTTTTTGGCCCCCTGATCGCGCCACTCCCGCACACGCGTTCGTTCCAGGAGGCGAACGACCCGAAGGACACTTTCGATCGATATCTCGTCAGCTATAACTTCCGACAGAATCTCAACGAAGACTGGAAGGTGACCAATCGTTTTCTCTATCAGGACAGTCGCTCTGCCTCGAACATGTTGTCGAACGCGGGCTTTGGCCAGTTTGCTTACGACACGAGCTTCAACCCCGAGCAGTTTTTTCAGATGAACAGGCAAACGCAGTTTCAGGACTTTAAAAGGTACAATCTTTCGACAAATATCGACCTCAGCGGCAAGTTCGAGGCGCTCGGCGCCAAGCACAATTTTCTGTTCGGGCTGGATTACGCGAATCTAGGTTACGACTATGTCTATAATTTTGGGTTCGATAATTATCCGATCAACATCTACGCCCCCGTTTACGGAACCGTGCCGAACTCGGCGTTCTATGACTCAGTCATCGGGCGCGGCTACAAGTCCAGCTCCTCGGTCGTGGCGCGTCAGAAAGGAATGTACGTTCAGGATTATATTACCTGGTTCGACCGGCTGCATCTGATGATCGGCGCGCGCTACGACATAGCTGACCTAACGAGAGGCAAGTCGCGATCCAACTTCGATCTGTTCCCGGTTCTGGCGTCCGACAAGGAACTGGCGATCGCGGCTCGCCTTCGTCAGCCAACCACCATCTCTACCGGCTGGAGCCCGCGCGTCGGCGCCGTCTTCGACATTCTGCCCGAACTCAGCGCCTACGCCAGCTATTCCAGATCTTTCGGCCCACAGGCCGCTTTCGACGCCAAAAGCGTCGCCCTCCCGCCGGAGCGTGCCCTGCAATGGGAAGTCGGCTTCAAGGCGCAGCCGCTTCCCGGCCTGCTCGCCACGCTTGCATTCTACCAGATCACGAAATCCAACGTCGCAACTGCGCTACTCGGAACAGTTGGAGTGTCACAGCTTGCAGGTCTGCAGCGCAGCCGCGGCGTCGAGTTCGATTTGATCGGCGCGCTGACGGATCGCATGACGGTTATCGCCAACTACGCCTATATTAACGCGAAGGTGATAGACGACAATGCGCCGAACCGGCTGAATCCATTCGGTCTTCTTGATAGTGCGGTGTTCGGCGCACAAGGCGGCTTTCTCGGCAACCATCTCGAATTCGCGCCTCGTCACAGCGGCAAGCTGTTTCTCACTTACGACTTCGGGGACAACGGTCTTGGCTTTCGCGCCGGCGGCGGCGTGACAGCCTCCACCAATTGGTGGGGCGATCTCCAGAATACGTTCGTTATGCCCGGTTTTGCGCGGCTCGACGGATTCGCCAGCTACACGGCGGAACTCTACGGACACAGGGTAACGGCGCAGCTCAACCTGCAAAACATCAACAATGTACGTTACTTCGACGCTGTCGACGATACGTTCAACTACAACACGGCGCCCAAATTCAGGATTCCCGCTCGTCCGTTCACGGCAGTGGGAGCGCTGAGCTTCAAATGGTGAGCGCGAACCTTCGCGACCTCAGGCCGTCCCGAAACGGGGCGGTCTCTTAGCCCCTCTCGTATCGAGGAGCCTTTTGATGTTGACGCGCGCGTTCTGGGTCTGGCTTCACCGCTGGGCGGGCCTCGTGATGGCTGGCTTTCTCATCGTCGTCGGGCTGACGGGAAGCCTGCTGGCATTTTGGCTCGAAATTAATCATTGGCTGACGCCGGAGATGTATCCGGGCGATCGGCCCGGGATCACGCTCGATGCCGCGACGTTGGCGCGCCGCGCCGAGGCGATCGTTCCGCAGGCGCAAACGAAGACCGTATATCTCGGCTATCCCGGCTCGGTGATGATCGGCATGGAGGCGCGTGTGGGCGCCGCGCCGCTCGATTTTGAATACATCCATCTCGATTCGATCGACGGACATGAACGCGGGCGCGCGGCATGGCATGGACTGCCGAAGACGAAGACCGACATCATGCCCTTCGTCTACGCCCTACACATGTATCTGGCGATGAGCGGAATCGGCGACTGGATACTTGGCGTTGTCGCGCTCTTATGGACGGTCGACTGCTTCGTCGGGGTCTACCTGACGCTGCCAACGCCAACCGGCCATTCGCGCAAAGGGTTTCTCGCGCGCTGGAAGCCGGCCTGGCTCATTAAGTGGCGCGGCTCTTCAGCCTACCGCGTCAATTTCGATCTCCACCGCGCCTTCGGACTTTGGCTCTGGGTCATGCTGCTGATATTCGCCTGGTCCAGTGTCTATATGGATCTCAATTTCGTTTACACGCGCGTGACGCAATTCGTGCTCGATTATGAGCAGCCGATGTGGGCGCGGAGTGACGTCAAGCCGCCGGCGCCGTCGGGCCGGGAGCCGATGTCATGGGACGAGGCGCTGGCGACCGGAGAGCGCCTGATGGCGACCGAGGCTACCAAGCGCGGCTTAACGATCGAACGCGTTCTCGCGCTATACAATTCCAAGCAGCTCGGCGGCTGGGAGTATCGCGTGCGCTCGTCAAGAGACATTGGCGACAAATATGGATCGACGTCGGTTTATTTCGACGCCTTCGAAGGAAAGTTGCTCGGCGTCAAAATCCCTACGGGAGAGCAGAGCGGGACGACGGTGACGACGTGGCTCGTACAGCTTCACACCGCAAATCTGTTCGGCATGCCTTACAAGATTTTTGTCTGCGCCCTCGGCCTCGTCATAACGATGCTGTCCGGCACGGGCGTTTACATCTGGTGGCGGAAGCGGCGCGCGCGGAAGCGCCACGTAACTGGAGCTACGCTTGCGGGTGTGCCGGCGAGCAGGAGACCCGCTGAGTATTTCAGGCTTTTACGCTAAGGAGGAATTTATGCGCTCCCGCAATATCGATATGCAACTGCTCCGCCGCAGAATTTCGCGCCCGGCGCGTTTTGGCCTATGCGCGCGCGCCGCTTATCGCGTTTCTGCGCGACCGGCTCGTTTCCCTTTCGGCGTCGCCGCGATTGATGCTTCCGGGCGTCATCAACGGCGGACCGGATCATGAACTCATGTGCCGTTTCACGATCGAGGAGGACGGGCAAGGACGCTCCTTCGTCGCGCCGCTGAGCCAGCTCTCTTTAGGCCGGGACAATCAGTTTTCAAATGCGCTCTCGCGAATCTCGAATAGATTACCGACAACGATCGGAGCGCGCGAACGGGGTACGGCGGCAAGGATCACGCGCGTGATTTGTCGTATACTGGCGTTTACTGGAGTTTCTTTCCAATGAGGATCGACGCAAAGGGAAAGAAAATTTCGATCGTCGGCGCGCTCGTTTTTTCTGCGGTGGTTTTGTGCCTGGCTCTCTGGTGGTCTTTCGGTAGCGGAAACGCCGACGCGACGCGCCTCTACCAAACGCAACTCCTTGGCCGCGGCGTCGTCGAGCGGAGCGTTACGGCGTCTGGCGCGGTCAAAGCGCTGGTGACGGTCGATGTGGGTTCGCAAGTTTCCGGGCCGATCACGGAGATGAAGGTCGATTTCAACAGCAAAGTGAAACAGGGCGATCTCATCGCCGTGATCGATCGCGCGCCGTTCGACGCGAAAGTGCAGGCCGCCTCGGCTAATCTCGCGATCGCCAGGGCGGACGTCTCGCGGCGCGAGGCGGCGATGGCGAAGCTGCAAAAGCAGCTCGGTCTGCTCGATCGCAATGTCGGGCGCTACAGCGCGCTGGCGCCGGCCGCTGGCGTCTCCCGCCAGCAGCTCGATCAGGCGCAAACGGAGAGCGGCGCCACTCGCCATGAACTCAGCGCGGCGCAAGCTGACCTCGAGTCGGCGAAAGCGACTGTCGCGCTGCGGCAGGCCGAATGCGATCAAGCGCAGATCAATTTCGATCGCACTTTGATCAGATCGCCAATCAACGGCGTGGTGATCGACCGAAGGATGCAGCGCGGGCAGACCGTGACGGCGGAGTATCAGACGCCCGTATTGTTCCAGATCGCGCAGGACCTGTCGCAAATACAGATTCTGGCGCAGGTCGACGAGGCGGATGTCGGGGCCATCCGCGTCGGCGACGAAGTGAAGTTCACCGTCGAGACTTTTCCCGTCGAGACCTTTTACGGCGTCGTCGAGCAGATACGGCTGGCGGCGACGAAAACGAGCGGCGTCGTGACCTACACGGTCGTCGTTCGCGCGCAAAACCCGGACATGCGGCTTTTTCCGGATATGACGGCGACGGTTCGGATCGTGACGGCCCGACGCGAGAATGTGCTGAACACGCCAAACGAAGCGTTACGGTTTCATCCCTCCGCCGCCGTTGGGGACGACGCCGCGCCGCGCGAGGGGCAGACACGCCTCTGGGTTCTCGACGCGACAAATTCGCTGAAGTCGCGATCCGTTCGCCTGGGCGTCAAGGGTGACGCGGCGACCGAGATTCTCGACGGCGATCTGAAGCCAGGCGACGCGGCGATCCTGCGGGCGACAATCGCCGCGACGCCGGAGAAATGACAGTGTCCTCCGCGTCGCCAGATCCCGCCATCGAATGCGTGGGGCTGACCAAGACTTACAATCTTGGGAACGAGAAAGTGCAGGCTTTGCGCGGGGTGAGCTTTTCCGTAGCGCGCGGCGAGTTTGTCGCGATCATGGGCGCGTCCGGATCTGGCAAATCGACGATGGCGAATCTGATCGGGGCGCTCGATACGCCGACGTCCGGCGTCTTGAAGATCCACGGCCAGGCGGTGGCGTCGATGACGGGCGATGATCTTGCGCATTTGCGCAATCTTAGCATCGGCTTTGTATTTCAGCAGTTCAATCTGATGGCGCGGATGTCGGCGCTCGAAAACGTCATGCTGCCGCTCGCCTATTCGTCACGACCGGGCGTCGACGCCTTCGAGTGCGCGCGCGCGCGCTTGCAGCAGGTCGGGCTCGGCGACAGACTCAGCCATCGGCCCAATCAGCTTTCCGGTGGACAGCAACAGCGCGTCGCGATCGCCCGCGCGCTGGTGAATGATCCCAAAATCGTCATCGCCGACGAACCGACGGGGGCGCTCGACACGCATAATTCGCATGAGATCATGTCGCTTCTTTCGTCGCTCAACGAAGAAGGGTTGACGCTGGTCGTCATCACGCACGAGCCTGATATCGCGGCCTATGCCGACCGGCTGCTGCGCTTTTGCGACGGCGAAATTGTCGAAGACGTGTGTCAGCGTCGCAGCGGCGCGCGTGCGAAGGAGCCAACGGCGTGACGCTTCAGACGCTTTTTCGAGAAGCGATCAACGCGCTTCGACTGAATCTGCTACGCAGCGCGTTGACGGCGTTCGGCGTCATCATCGGCGTCGGCAGTCTCGTCGTGATGAGCGCGGCGAATTCGGGCGCGAACAAGCTCGTCGAGCGCCAGATCGCCGATCAGGGCACGGATGCGCTCGCCGTTCGCGCGGCCAAGGTGGAGAATGCGCTCCGGCGCGGCGCGGTGGTCGTCCTAACCGACCAGGACGCGAATGCGGTCCGTGAACTGGTCCCGAACATACAATATCTGTCGCGCGAGGTTTACAGTAAAGTGACGCTTGTCGCGGGAAACTCCAGCTGGATCACCGAATATTGGGGAGTCGACGCGTCATACGAGCAGGTTTGGGGCGTCAAGCTTTCCGAGGGGCGGTTTTTCGACGAGGCCGAGGTGCGTTCCGGCGCAAAGGTCATCGTCATCGGCGCAACAGTCGCAAGAAAGCTGTTCGGAACTGCGTCTCCGCTGGATCAGACAGTCCGCCTGGGCACTATACCCGTCCGCATCATCGGCGTGCGCAGGAAGCGCGGCTCCTTCGGTGGCGTCGATGAGGATAATTTCATCATTCTTCCGATCAAGACGGCGCGCGCGCATATCCCAAACTCGGAAATGTCGACCGCTCGGCAACTCAGCCTGATCGATATGAAAGTTTCTCCAGGCGCCAACCGCGAGAAGGTCAAACAGGACGTTCTCGCGCTTCTGCGCGAGCGCAAGCATTTGCGCGGCGCGCAGGAGGACAAGCTCGATGTGATCGACCTCACGCAGATGGTTGAGTTGCTGAACACGACGCAATCCACGCTGAACCGGCTTCTCCTCGCGACGGCGGCGATCCTGCTTCTCGTCGGCGGGGTCGGGATCATGAATATCATGCTCGTGTCGGTCACCGAGCGCACGCGGGAAATCGGACTTCGCATGGCGATCGGCGCGCGCCGGCGCGACATACTCCGGCAGTTTCTGGCCGAAGCCGTCACGCTGTCCGTTGTTGCGGGACTGATCGGTCTCATGATCGGCCTCGCGGGAAGCGTTCTCGTGGCGCGCCTCGTGGACTGGCCGCTCATTATCCCGCCATTGGGCGCAGCGGCGGCCACTCTGGTTTCTGTCAGCGTCGGGATCATATTCGGCTACCTACCCGCGCGCCGCGGGGCGGGATTGAATCCAATCGACGCTTTGAGGAGGAAGTAACGCCTTGCGATTTTCCAGCGGCGGCAAGCAGCGACGGCGCGGCGCGCTCGCAAAGGAGCCGACGGCATGACTCCGCGCACGCTCCTGCAGGAGGCGGCCACGGCGCTTCGCTCGAATCTGCTGCGCAGCGCCCTGACGGCGATCGGGGTCATCATCGGCGTCAGCGGCCTCGTCGTCATGAGCGCGGCCAATGCGGGCGCGAATAAACTCGTCGAGCGGCAGATCGCCAGCGCGGGCACGGATGTGCTTTTCGTATTCACGACCAAGGTGGAGAATGCGCTCCGGCGCGGCGTGGCGGTTGTTCTAACCGATCAGGACGCTAATGCGATTCGTGAGGTCATCCCCAACCTGCAATATCTGTCGCGAGAAATAAACGGCGGCGTCACCGTGGTCGCCGGCGATAAGAGCTGGAACACCAAATATTATGCCGTCGAGGCGACCTATCAGACGGTTTTCGGCGTCAAACTCCTCGAGGGCCAATTCTTCGACGACGAAGAGGTTCGCGCCGGCGCGAAAGTGGTCGTTCTTGGAGCGACCGTCAAAGAAAAATTGTTCGGGGACGAGTCGCCGCTGAATCAGACCGTGCGCCTCGGCGCCGCTCCGGTTCGCATCATCGGCGTGCGGACGAGGCTCGGTTCGATGGGCGGCGAGAATATGGACAATTACATCTATCTTCCGATCACGACGGCGCGCGCGCATCTGCCGAATTCCGCATTGTCGAGCCCCCGGCAAATCAGCTCCATCGACATGAAAGTCAGGCCCGGCGCCGACCGCGAGAAGGTCAAAGAGGAGGTTCTTGCGCTATTACGCGAGCGCAAACATCTCGTCGGCGCTCAGGAGGACAAGCTCAACGTCTTCGACTCGACCCGATTTGTCGAGCTGCTGAACACGACGCAAACCTCTCTAACCTGGCTTCTCTCGCGGCCGCCGCGATCTCGCTCTTCGTCGGTGGCGTCGGGATCATGAACATGATGCTTGTCTCCGTCACCGAGCGCACGCAGGAAATCGGGCTGCGCATGGCGATCGGCGCGCGCAAGCGCGATATCCTCCTGCAGTTTCTCGTCGAGGCCGTCACGCTATGCGTCCTCGCGGGGATCATCGGTCTTGGTATCGGCCTCGCGGGAAGCGCGCTCGTCGCGCTCCTGGTGGACTGGCCGCTCATTGTCCCTCCGGTGAGCGTCGTGGCGGCTCTGTTGGTCTCCGTCGGCGTCGGCGTGCTCTTCGGCTATCTCCCGGCGCGTCGGGCGGCGGGATTGAATCCGATCGACGCGCTGAGGTGGGAGTAGACTATGAGATTGCGGCTTCCCACGCTGCTGGTCGCGATGCTGTCGGCGTTCGCCGGAAGCGGCTGCAATCTCGACTGGGAGAAGCCGGGTCTTGGCGCGCCGCCGCCCGAACGATTTCGCGCAGCCAGACCACGTTCCGCGCCGCCGCTGCGCGCTGCGCGCGACTTCGCGGCGCTCTTCCGATCAAGGGAACTGACCGGATTCGTCGACCAGGCGCTCGATCAAAATCTCGACATCGGCGCGGCGGTCGCCCGGATAGAGCAGGCCGACGCGCAGGCGAGGGTGTCGAGCGCGGCGCTGCGGCCGTCTCTATCGGTGAATAACATCGCCCAGACGAACCGCACCCCGGGAACGGTCCTGGTCCCCACATCCGGCGCGGGTGGACTGACGCCCGCGAGTTCCGACGTCCTCGCCACTTCTGATTTCCAGGCTGTCAGCTTCGGCTTCTTTCAGCTTGGTCTGACCGCAAGCTATGAGATCGATTTTTGGGGCAAGATTCAGGACGCTTCCAGCGCCGCGCGGCTTCTCGCCAACGCCAGCCGCTTCGACCGCGACGTCGTGGAAATTACGACGATCGCCGCGGTGCTGAACGCCTATTTTCAGACTCTGGCGGCGCGCGACCGTCTCCGCATCGCCCGCGACAATGTCCTGATCGCAACCGAGGTGTTCGAGACGATCAAGCTGCGGTTCGGCGTCGGCACGGCGACGGGGATGGACGTCGCGCAGCAGCAGGCGATCCTCGCGGATCAACGCGCCTCGATTCCGCCGCTCGAGCAAAATTTGCAGCAGACGGAAAACCTCCTTGCGGTGCTGCTCGGCCGCGCGCCCGAGGACTTGCTGCTCGAGGGCGGATCGCTGGCGAAGCTCGCTGTTCCGGCTGTCGCGCCCGGCTTGCCGTCGGAAGTGTTGCTGCGCCGTCCGGATATTGCGCTGGCGGAAGCAAGACTCGCCTCGCAGGAATTTTCCGTGCTTCGCGCGCGCGCCGCGTTTTTTCCTTCGATCACTCTCACCGGACTCTATGGCTTGCAAAGCGCGCTTCTGAAAAACGTGCTGCGGCCCGAGGCCGTCGCCTGGCAATTCGGGTCGGAACTGGCGCAACCTCTATTCGACGGCTACGCCTTGCAGGGACAATATGAGTTGCAGAAAGGCAGATATCAGGAGCTCGCGACCCTTTACCGCAAGCAGATTCTCTCAGCCTTGACGGATGTCGAGAACGCGCTCGTCGCCGCGCGCGAGACGGAGCGTCAGGTAATGCTGCAGGCCGATTCAGTCACGGCCTGGCGCCGCGCCTATGCAACAGCGTTGGCGCGGCTGCGCGAGGGGACCATCGACACCGTCACGCTCGCCATAACGCAGACCTCGCTCTTCCAGAGCCAGGATCGCCTTGCGCAGGCACGTCTGGCGCGCTTCCGGGCTGCGACCGGCGTCTATCAGGCGCTGGGCGGCGGTTGGTCGCCAACAACCCGCGACGTCGAAATCGCGCAGGCGAACGCAGTCTACGAAGCCGAAAAGGGACCCTGGCCGTAGTCTCTCCTCGTCGCCGCCGCACCCTCGGCAGGCTTGTGTCGGACGCCGAGCGGCCAGGAAGCCAAACTGGCAGGCATTGTGGAGCGGACCGGCGCCTGCGGGAACGACCGCGCCGGTTCTCGATCCGGATGGAGGAAAGTCCCCGCCTATCGGCCTCATCCTTCATCTCGTCGCCCAGAAGCATTCCTGAGGCACGCCAACCAAGTCACATGCGCCCAGCGGTTCTTCACACGGCGCCGTGGGACGAAGGAGGCGATCGAAAGGATTGTTTTCGGCCGCGAGCCTGAGAGGCTTGCCGCGGTCATGAGCGCCGAGGAAGTCGTGCGCTTCCTGGAAGCGGTTGACGGACTACGCAACCGCGTCGCGCGGGCGACCGCTTATGTGGCAGGTTTGCGTGTCAGAGAAATCACGCGTCTGAAGGTCGCCTCGATCGACAGCACGCGGATGTTGATCGACGTCGAGATCGTTAAAGGCGGCCAGGGGCGCGTGACGTGGTGTGAAATGGACCCGCGGTTGCGTTCTAGCCTATTTGGAGATAGGAAAGATTTGGTTGAGGACTGCGCGGCGGCATTCTCTCATGTTTCGTACGATTTTCATTGTGTTTCTGGTATTGGCCCAGTCTGCTTTTTTGGGGCTGGGGTCTGCCAATCCGTTCGTAGCTCGTAACGAGCAGGGTATTCAGGACGTAATATGCTCTACCAACAATTTAAAAGAGCCGCCGTTGGCTTCCGGCAACGCATGCCGATTTGATGGCGTTTGTTGCCTTACCTCTTGTTCGTGCTCATCACTTTTCCAACGTCCCATCTCGCGCGGGTTCACGACGCGCACGCAGGTTGAAGCGCGCACGCATACGCTAAATGCGTCACTCCCTGTTGGGCGCTATTGTTCGAGTTCATCGCCTCACCAACCCCGCGCGCCGCCGGTCCAATCCTAACATTGCATTTTTTCATATCTGCACCATCAGCGCCGTGAAAAAAGCGATTGATTTGGATCACTCGCGACTTTCGATGCGCATCGTGTCCCGGTGGTGTTCTTCATTCGCTTGTCCCGCACGATCGTGCTGGCGAATGTAGTTCTGCGCCCATCGTTCTGAAGCGGTCCTCGGCGACGATCGATGAGTCGGAACTGAACTTGGTGCAGAAGATCGGCTTTTTAACTGTTTTTAGCGCTCCAAATTTATGGGAGGCTTGAATGCGGCTCTCTAATGCGGCGATTGAAACCCTGTTTCGAGATGAACATAAATCTCTGTGTCGAGTAACTCGGCGGAAAATGAACCACCAGGACTCGGAAGACGTTGCGCAAGAGGCGTTCCTCCGCTTACTCGAAATGGAACGGCGCGAGACCATAGCCGACCCACGTAGTTATCTTTTTCGTATTGGGTTGAATATCGCTGTTGACTGGTTGCGCAAGGCGCGAACACGCGCCGCTTTTCTGGTGGAAGCCGATAGGGTTGACGAATGCTCTACAATTAACATGACGAGCGACACACCCTTCGACGATTGGCTCGCGCTTAACGCCGTTCTCACGGAATTGTCCCGACTTTCTGGTCGTTGTCGCGATATTTTTCTTCTCAGTCGGGTCTACCAACTAGACAATGCCGAAATCGCCGCAAAACTGGGAATTTCCGTCAGGACGGTGAACAGGGACATTGGTTTGGCGACTAAACACCTCTATTCTGTCCTTGACGGGCCCGCGACGCAGAAGAAAAACTCAAATCTCAGTCCAATCCTACAACAGAAGTTCGTATTCGTAGTGGAGGCTATTGGAAACTGGGATCGAAATATCGAACGGCGCAATCGGTGTGGCGCATTGCGGTATGCGAGATCACAACGACGAAATGATCAAGCTTGGATAACGTCAAATTGTTTGGGTCAGCGAGAAAGAGCAGCGGACGCCTTGTGATTTTCTTGTTGGTGAAGACCGCGAAAAGGATGCGGTCCATGCTGGTCTTGTCCTGAAAGGCGCCCATCATGTGGCGGGTTCTTCGGCGCGCTTCGCGGAACCGCCCGTTCGATGGCGTTCGTGGTTCGCATTCGCTTTCTCGCCCTTAGAGCTGGCCCCGGTTGTTTGGACAGCTCCCCGCGGATTTTAAGTGGATCTCTGCCGGGGTTTGCCGAACGCGGGGTTCTTCGATTTTGTCGCGGCGTCGGGAGGGCGTAGCCCGACCAAAGCTGCGATAAAATCGGCGGCGGCGGTCGTGCGGCCATCGCCGTTTCCTCTTTGCCGAAGTAGGCCTCGTCGGGCCTGCGCCCGTCACGGCTCGAATGCGGGTGCCCGTCCATTATAGAAAGCCAGATACCGGCCGATTGAGGCGCGCGCCTCGGACACATTGTCGTAGGCCTTGAGATAGACCTCCTCGTATTTCACACTGCGCCACAGCCGCTCGACGAAGACATTGTCGCGCCAGGCGCCTTTCCCGTCCATGCTGATGGCGATCTTCGCATCGAGCAGCGCGCCGGTGAAGTCGAGGCTGGTGAACTGGCTGCCCTGATCCGTGTTGAAAATCTCCGGCTTGCCGTATTTCGCCAGCGCCTCCTCAAGCGCCTCGACGCAGAACGCCGCCTCCATCGTGATCGACACGCGATACGCCAGCACGCGTCGGCTGAACACGTCGACGACCGCCGTGATATAGACGAAGCCGCGCCGCATCGGGATGTAGCTTATGTCCGTCGCCCAGACCTGGTTCGGCCGTTCGATCTTCACGCCGCGCAGCAGATATGGGTAAACCTTGTGTCCCGGCGCGGGCTTGCTCGTGTTCGGACGACGATAGATTGCCTCGATCCCCATCCGCTTCATCAGCGTCGCGACATGCCGGCGACCCACGGCGACGCCCTCGCGCCGCAGCAGATCGCGCAGCATCCGCGCGCCGGCGAAAGGATGTTCGAGATGCAATTCGTTGAGGCGGTGCATCAGCTTCAGGTCCTCGGCCGTAACCGGCCGCGGCTTGTAATAGACGGTGCTCCGGGCGACCCCCAGCGCCTTCATCTGCCGTGTCGATTTACATTTCAATGTGGGACTCCCGTATTGTTAGATTTCAATTACTTGGGTGAGACTGAAGTGTCACTCGAGGCATTTCAATCGGGACTCCCAGAGGTGTTTTGGACACTCAAAGTGGGATTGATCGACCGGTCAATCGACCGTATCGTGAGGGCGATGAATCAACCGCCATTGATCGGTTAGACGAGCGCCAGAGATGGACGCGGAAGGGCGAGACGAATTTCTCCGTCGGGTGCTTCAACGGTCCGGTTGGAAGGTTACCGCGGAGGTTGTTCGCACCGCGCGTGCGGAGCGTGGCATTCCGCCGGCGAAGCTGCTCATGATGCCCCAGACCGTGCCGAACAGGCCGATGAAGGGCGCGACCGAGGAAATGACGGCGAGATTGGGCAGGCCGCCCTCGGCGCTCGTGAGCAGCTCGCGGCCGACGCGGCTCATGATCTCTGCGATGCGCTCGCGCTTCTCGCCGATCGACTCGCCGGGCAGATCGAAGGAGGCGGCGTGCGCGCCGGCCGCTTCGATCGGCGCCAGCAGAGCGGCCTGTCCGCCGCTGCGCGCGATGCGCGCCGATCAGGAGATGCGAATGACGGCGACTGCGCCTTCGATGATCAGCGCCCACGTCCAAATCGACGCGAGAAGCAAAATGGACATCACGATCTTGCCGACCGGACCGGCGTTCAAGAACATGGTGACAGGTGAGATCGATGTATATTCCATGACTGGCGCTCGTGCTCGGGGTTAATAGGCTCGACGTCAAAAGCGGATCGCCTGCACTCGCATTGCCACGAAAACATTCGGCTCCGGACGCGAGGAACTGGCGGCCGGCCGTACGCATCTCATTTGGTCAGAATGAGCTTATTGTTCGCAGTAATGCGGAGGCGATAACGTTCTCCGGCGTGGACGATCGTGGCTTCCTTTTTCTCGCCCAAGAGGTCGCGCGCATGGTGCTCGCGAGTCACGGCTCGGCTTTCTGAAGCCTGCTGCGGATCGAAATTCCGTTTTGTGGGATGATCGTTGAATTCGGCCATGCAAAGAATCTCGACAAAGCAATGTCGCCGGTCAATGCTCGAAGCGTCTCATTGGAAGCATTGCAGTTTGCCGCTTGGAAATCTTTCAAAGTAGTCACCGGCCATAATCCTTGATCGAATGGTCATGCCTCGGCTAAGACAAGAGTGGACATTCCAACATGCGCGCCAGTGGCGGCGCACATATGTAGCAAGCCAGCCAGGCCGACGCGCCGAGCCAGCCAGCCGAAATTGTTGCACTGAGCTGGGGTTCGCTTTTCATGAGTCGCATATCTCACAACGCGCCTCGCGGGGCTGCTTCTTTGTTGTTCGTCGCCGCTTGCAGCGCTTTGCCGGCCGATGCGCAACAAGCCCTTCCGACCATCGACATACAAGCGGAGACTGCCGGCGCGCGCGAGGCGCCTCGTCCGTCCGCCGACAAAACCCCGCCGACGGGCGTCATCGGGCAACCGCCCGCGCCATACGCCGGCGGTCTGGTTGGCAGCGGCGCTCGCGTGGGCCTGCTCGGCAATCGCAATATCTTCAACACGCCGCTCAGCCTTACCAGCTATACGGAAAAGCTCGTTCGCGATCAGCAGGCGCGAAGCATGACGGACGTGGCCGACAATGATTCCTCGATCCGCACAAACGCGCCCAGATATGGCGGAATCGATGGATTTCTGGTCCGCGGCCTTCCCGTATTCGCCGGCGATTTTGCAATCGACGGTCTCTATGGCGTCGCCGATTGGCGCAGCCAGGCGATCGAGCCTATGGAGCGCATAGAGGTTCTCAAGGGGCCGAACGCTCTTCTGAACGGCGTGCCGCCGCTCGGAACGATCGGCGGCGCGATCAACCTCATTCCCAAACGGGCGACCGACGCGCCGATCACGCGCGTTACGACGAGCTTCGCGTCCCGCGGACAGCTCGGCACACATGTAGACGTCGGCCGCCGTTTTGGTCCGAATAACGAGTGGGGCATTCGCTTCAATGGCGCCTATCGCAAGGGCAGCGCGCCGATCGACTTCCAAGGCGAAGAGTTCGGGGTCGCAGCGCTGGCTCTAGACTACCGTGGCGAAAGATTGCGCGTTACCACCGATCTCGAACTCCAAAGGCGCGATCTCGACGCGCCGACGCGGCAGAAAACCGTATCGACTGGCTTTCCGATTCCGAGTTCGCCATCGCTGGTCATCAACCCGCAGCAGCCATGGGAATATTATAACGCCCGCCATTGGCACGGCGCATTGCGCGCTGAATATGACGTATCGGAAAACGCCACCGTCTATGCGGCGTTCGGCCACTCCCGGTTCGACGAGCTGTTTTTCGGAGGAGTGCTGCAGATATTCAACGCGCGCGGCGACTTCCGCATGACGCCCACTCTCACGCCGCAGGACGTGCAGAGCAATACGACCGACATTGGTCTACGCACCCGCTTCGAGACGGGTCCGATCAAGCATCAGCTCGCAGCTTCTGCTGTCGGTATGTGGCAGGACACGGGGATTATCAACTCGACCGTCGGCCGCGTGATCACCTCGAACGTTTTTGTTCCTCTCTATGTCCCTGCGCGAAGCGATTTCGGTTTACCGCGAGACGCGCCGCGGACGGCCGCACGCATGAATCGCGGCGTCGCGTTCGCCGATACATTGTCGGCCTTCGACGACAGGGTGCTCCTCACCCTGGGCGGACGCTGGCAGCAGATCGACGTCAAGAATTATAACGCCAATACGGGGCTGATCGCGTCGAGCACCACAAATCAGGCTTTCAGCCCTGCGGCCGGATTGGTAGTGAAACCGCTCGAGAAACTGTCGCTCTACGCGAACTATATGCAAGGGTTGACCTCGGGCGGCATCGCGCCGGTGAATGCGATAAACGCCGGCGAGGCGTTTCCGGCCTTCATAGCGAGGCAGATCGAAGTCGGCGCCAAATACGACTTCGGAGTTCTCGGATTGACCTTCGCCGCCTTCGACATCACTCAGCCGAGCAGCTTCACCGATCCGACGACCCGGCGGTTCTCGGTCGATGGCGAGCAACGCAACCGCGGTCTGGAGTTCAATGTCTTCGGCGAACCTTTGCCGGGAGTGCGGCTTCTCGGCGGCGTCACCCTGCTCGACGGCGTGCTGACGAAGACCGCCAGCGGAACCAATAATGGCAAGACCGCCGCCGGGGTCCCGGACGTACAGCTCAATCTATACGGCGAATACGACCTGCCGTTCTGGTCTGCGCCGGGAACTGCGACACTCACCGGTCGCGTCATTTACACGTCGTCCCAGTTTTACGATCAGGCCAACACGCAGAGCATACCAGAATGGACACGGCTGGACCTCGGTGGGCGCTACACTATCGACATAGAGGGCCGTCCGGTGACGCTGCGCCTCGGTGTCGAGAATGTCCTCGACACCAACTATTGGGCGACGACCGGACGTGGTCTTCTCACCGCAGGCGCGCCTCGCACATTCCTGGTTTCGACCACAGTGGACTTCTGAGAGAGGAAGCTCGCTGTGGTCGCTGGCCCTCCCGCCGCATGGACGCCCCGTTTACGCGGGGCGTTCATGTTGCTGCACAGATGGGTCGGGCTCGTCGCCGGCGCTCTGCTCGTTCTCATCGGCCTCACCGGCAGCTTCAACGTCTTCTACCGTGAGATCGACGCTGCGCTGAATCCGGCGCTCTACAATCCTCTCGGCTCCGAACACAATGTTACGGCCGCCGAAGCGATGCAAGCGGCGGCTGCGGCCGACCCGGCGCCGATCACATCCATCATCGCGCCCGACAAGACCTGGCCCGTTTGGATCGCGATTCATGCGCCCGACAAAGGGTCTCATTCGGACCTCTGGACCACGATGATCGACCCCTCGAATGGAGCGGTCCTCGGGCGGCGCGACTACACGAACGCGTTTGCGTTCACGATCTACCGATTGCACTCCTCGCTGTTGCTGCGCGAGTGGTGGGGGAGGGAGCTCGTCGGCGTCCTGGGTCTCTGTCTACTCTGCTCGGCCCTGTCGGGGCTATACTTATGGTGGCCGCGGCCGGGGCGCGTCTGGCGTTCGATCTCTCTCCGCAAGGGCGTCTCGCCGCAGCGCTTTGTCGTGGACATTCACAATGCGGCCGGCACGTGGACCTTGCCTGTGCTGGCGATGATTGCAGCTACCGGCGTGGGAATCGTTTTTCCCGACGTCATGCGGCCGGTGATCAGCCTGTTCTCGATCGGCACGCCCTATCCTTCTCCGAAGGTCGCAACGCCGCTGGACAAGAACGCGCGCAAACTTTCCGCTGATCAAATCCTCGAGCGCGCGCGCGCCGCGCAACCGGGTGCAGACATCGCGCTCCTCAATCCTCCGACCGAATCGCGTAACACTTGGCGAGTGTTGTTCCGTCCGGCTGGAGCCGATCCGGCCCTGCGTTCACGGGGGGCGATTTGGCTCGATCCTTGGACGGGTGATATCGTTCACGCTCGTACCTCTGATGTTATGTCGGCGGGCGATCGATACGTTACAGAGCAGCTCTGGTTGCACAACGGCGCAAGTTTCGGAGCGATTGGTCGTCTGGCGGTATTCGCATCCGGCTTTGCGCCGCTCGTTCTGTTCGTCACGGGCTTTGTGATGTGGCGAAACAAGAGGCGCGCTCGCAGGCTTACGAATTCCAACTCGCACCGACAAGTCTCCGGTGACTTCGGCTCTCTTCCAGATACGCTCGAAGGCAAGCCCGTGAGGGGAGAAGCTTCTCGAGCGGGATAGCATCCATTTGGAACGGCGGAAAGACGTGGCGCGTGGACTTGGGCGGGAAGAGACGCCCTCGCATTGCACAATCGATCAATTCCTCCGGCTCTAGGCTCATGCCCGGCTGTCGGCCGCCAAGCCGGATCTCGTCATAGGTGAAGGCAATCACAGGGACGGCGGCGAGCCCCAAATGAATGGCGGCGACGCGTCGGTGGTGGCCATCCATGACACAAAGGCTTGTCGCTTCGACACAGATCGGGCGCGTCCATGCTTGCTCGCGCAAAAGGAGATCGATCACATGACGAACGCGACAACTGTCGGTCTGCTCGTGCGGCTTCAATTCCATGGGCGAGAGGAGGCGAATGTGCTGTGTTCTCATATGTTCATTTCCTTGTCCGCGCCGACCTGCCGAGCGGGCAGAAAAATCCTTTCCGGATGAGCATTGCTGAGGAAATCGTGATGCGAAATGTCCCAGCCATAGGCGCCGGCCAAGAGGAAACAGACGAGATCGCCTATGCGCAAAGCGGAAAGAGGTTCTGCCTCGAGCAGCACGTCCTTCGGCGTGCAGAGTTCTCCCGTCACAGTGACCCGGCAATCCGTGTGGCCGCGCCTTGGCCATTTCCAGATCCAGTTCTCCCTATTGATGACGACGAACGGGTGCCTGTGGCGCCACGCCGAGGGCAAGCGGAAATGGTGAGAACCACCGCGCAGGAGCGCAAAGGCCTCCCCATGATTGGTTTTGACGTCGACGACCTCGCTCACATAGACAGCGCAATACGCAGCGACGATACGCCCACACTCGAACTGAATTTGCGGTGAACCCGGCTCCAGCGCGTCACGCAGGCGTCCTGCGAGGCAATCGACATCGAAAAGAGAGTCTATCCTCGCATAGTCGACGCCCCAACCGCCGCCGAGATTCACGACGCGGAGATCGAGCCCGTGACGATCGGCGATGCGTCTCGCTCGAGATAGAGCCTCGAGGCAAAAATCTGCATGAGTCTCGGCGTCGAGATTGTTGGATACGGTGTGAAGATGAAATCCTTCGAAGCGCAGATGCGGACAGACCGCCAGCGTGGCGACGGCTTCGTCGATCTCGGCTTCGTCTATTCCGAACTGGGTCGGCTGTCCGCCCATGGTGATCGTCGCGCCGGGAACCGGACCTGACAGATTGACGCGAAGAAGAATCGGAAGCGTCGCATTCCTCGACTCGGCCACGGCGTTGGCGAGATGGAGAAGATGAATGCTCTCTATATGCACACGTTCGACCATATGGTCTATGACCGCGGCGAAATCCGTGGCCGTTCTTGCCGGCCCACCCATGATAATGCGGGCGCCGACCCCGATCGCCTCGCGCGCTTTGCGGATTTCTCCGGCCGAGGCGACTTCGAAGCCGGCGACGATCGGCGCCAAGGTTCTGAGTATGGCGGGATCGCTGTTCGCTTTGATCGCGTAGAAAAGCTCGGCCCCGGGCGGCAGAGCGGATACGAGCCCACGCGCGTGACGATCGAGCGCGTCGAGATCATGGATGAAGGCCGACACCGGCCGATCGCGGCTAACCAGATGTTCTATCGTTTCGAGGGATGGAGCGAAGGCGGTCATTCGTCCTCTATTCTCCTGCTTTTAATTCTTGCCTGCGGTAGATCTCACGCCAGAGGCGGTCTTTTGACGAAAGCGCCTGCCGCAGAACGCCACGGTCATTACCGGCGATGATCCCGAGCGCGCCGTCGCGGAGATAATCGACGACGTCGTCGTCGCGCCGCGGAATTGCGAAGAAATAGCGGCCGGTTCGACGGGCGATCGCGGCAAGTTGTCGGTCCGCCGCCCGAACCGGCTCTGCTGTGGTCTGCCAGGGGATGCCAATCGACTGAGAGTAGTCGGCGGCTCCGAGGAGCAGGCCGTCGAGCCCGGGCAGAGAAGCGATTTCTTCAGCGGCGACGAGGCCGACCGCATCCTCTATGAGCGCGATCACGAGCGTTTCTTGATCGAGCTGCCGAAGAAACGCAGGCAGGTCGCAATCTCCAAAACGCCCAAGCCGGCCAGCATTCAATCCCCTGTTCCCCAAGGGGGCGTAGCGCGCTCGGCGGATCGCTTCTCTGGCGTCCTCGATGCTCGACACGCGCGCGACCACGACGCCAGCCGCTCCGGCGTCCAAGACCGGAACAATGCGATCGGAGCGTGCATCCGCGACTCGCACCAGAGCGCTTATTCCCGAGCGATCGGCCGCGGCGATCAGTTCCTCCAGCTCCCTCCCGCCGATCAGCGTGTGCTCCAGATCGATCAGAACGAAATCGAATCCCGCGACGGCGGCGATCTCGATAACTCCAGGGGCGGGCAGGGAAAGGAAAAGCCCTCCGGCGGGCTGGCCCTGATCGAGCAGTCTTCGCAGTCTCAGCCGCGCGTTCATGAGAACATCTCGATGTCGCCGCCCAGACTGGCGAGAGGATTGCGTGCAAGCCTTCCCGAAGTGACGTCGGGCTTCAAACGGCGCCGCGCGAGATCCTCGACGGCGACCGATGGATCGAGAAAGCGAAACGTCTTCACACCCGCGCGCGCGCTGTCGTTTTCTCGCAGATATTCGCGAAGGACGTCGATCGCCAGTAGCCAGAATCGATGCTCGTCGAAATCGAAGTGGCGATCGAGGAAGAATGCGAGTTCGGCGAGATTGACACCGAACAGGGCGTCGAACATGAAGTCGCGTACGTCTTCGGGATCGCTCGCCTCTACATAGGAGTTGGGATTGACGCGCGCATGCTCGACAGGCGTCGAGGCGAGGCTCGGGCACGGCGCATCGAGCAGGCTCGGAATGAACCGAACGCCATCGTGGAAATCCTTCAGCGCAATGCGGATCGGCAATCCGTCACGATGCACCAAGATCATGTTTTGTTGATGGCTCTCGAGGGCGACTCCGCGAGCGAGAAGCAGGTGAACGACAGGAAGCATCGCCGCACGGAGCAACGCCGAAATCCATGCTTCCGCGCCGTGTCGCCAAATCCAGTCCTCGATTGCCGGCCTGCCATCGTGATCGAGATGCGTGAGCAATGCGAAAGGCGCGGCCCTTTCACCTTCGGTAAGAAAGATGTCGATGGGGTCGCGCCAGATCGCCGCGAGAGCGCCGGTCAGTCCTCCGAACGGATCGTCATCCTCTGGCAGAGCGACGGCGCTGCCCATATGCTCCATGAGAAGAATTACGCCCGTGCGGGCGAGGAACGAATCCGAGAATGCGATGGTTCTGAGCCATTCGCTGACGATAGGCGCGTTCAAGACAGTATGGCGCGCGAGCGTTCGCGCGGTCGACGTATTGCGTATGGACAAAGAGAGTTTCAGAGAAGGCGCGCGACGTTCGCTCATGTCCGACAGCGTGCGGATCGATTGTTGTGGCAGATATCGGCGTTGTGACGTCCCCAGGAAGATTATGCGAGAATCTGCCCTCGGAGCGACCGTTCGCGGCTCGATGACCCTTTCCCATTGCCAGGGATGCACGGGTAGCCAGTGGTAAGCGTTTGGCTCGTCGACCATACTGGCGAGCGCGGCGGAAAATTCTCGCCTGCTCGCCTTGTCGATCGACGCGGCGATAACTGCGCGATCCTGAGCATTCGCCGCGCCAATAGCACGGCTCGTCACCAACTTCCGATGGACCGCGAGCCAGATCGGCCGGACGGCGTTCGCGAATTCGGGTCCATAAGCAAGATTGTCGCTCGGCGAGAAGCCGATCCGGGATTTGAAGCATGGATGGAGCCGATGCCCATCCGTAAGAGCGCTCTCGGCTTCCCCGAACGGAAGCGTCGCTAACTTCGCGCCGTTGGCTATGCCAAAGCTGAGCGACTGTGCGTGATTCGACCAGGTACGGAGAATTTCATCGATGAACTGCGCTCGGGTTTCTGCGGTTCCTGGAAGCGCCGGAAGAAGATCGGCCAGCAGACGCATCGGATCCTGAACGCCTTGCTCGGTCTCCGATATTCTGCGCACCGAGTTCTCGATCACCAATAGGCGATCGTAGGCGAGCGCACGGTGAGCCCGCGCCCTATAACGAAGCGATCCCGGAAGGACGTCCAGAACAATTTCTGCTTCTCGAGAATTGACTGAATCGATCGAAATCATGCCGTCGGGAGTGAGGTTTTCGTTCACGATCGCCGTCAGCAATTGCGAGACGACTCGGCGGCCAGCGACCACCCACGCGGAAAGATCGATTTTACCGGGCGTCCTGGCTTTGCTCGGTTCGCAGGAGGTCATGGCGAAGCCTCTTCAACTTTTCTAGGACGAATATTCGCGCATCCGGCGGTGAACGGATTGGCGATCATCACGTAATCTGGCGTTTCACCGCGTCCGGCGACGCAACTCGTGAGATTGGCTTTGGCGGGCAGAAAAGACGCGGAAAGAAGCTCTTCGATAATTGTTCTCGCTGCGCCCGCTTCCTTTTCGAGCACACTGCGGCTCGCCGTCCATAGGCTTTCCTCGCTCATGCCGGAAAGCTCCGCGACCGCGGACAAGACGTGAGCGACGTGATTGACGATGACGTAATAGAGAAAACGCCGACGAACCACGTCGCGCTCGTAGAACAAGGCTTCGTCGAGACAGGCGACAGCGGAGGGACGGGCGCGCTGGAAAACCTCACGATCGGCGGCGACCCCTTCGAGATCGCGCACGAAAAGGCGCCGTGGCCAGCCGTTCTCGAAACCGACTAGGCTGTTTTGCGCATGCGCCTCGAGGCAGAGACCTGTCGTGGCGAACAGTCTGATGAGTGGAAGCAGAACGACCTCCATGTATCTTTCGACCCACTCGAAGGTCCGTTGCTGTTCGTCGAAATGCCGCCCTGCGATGGCCGACACGTTCGGACGACCTGTGCGGGGATCTCGCTCCACGAAACCGGCGACGACGATCGGATCGGCGCCTTCGTCGAAGTCGGCCAATCGCAAGAGAAAGCCAGTCTCGGGGTAGCTGCGGCGAGAATCCCGCCGGTCGCGCAGGATTCGTCCGCCCACCTCCCGCAGAATGGTGAGCCCTGCGGCGCGCACCTGCTCTGCAGCCGCCGCGATCGCGCGTGCGCCAGCTACGCTGCGGGCCAGATGCTCTGCGGTGTTCACGCGTGAGAAATTAGTGATACGAGCTTCGAGAGGAAGTTTGACGAAAAGGCCGTGCTCCTTGAACCAGATGGTCCGCACCGAAGACGTCGGAACGGCGGCGTTGCCCGACGGACCGAAAACGGACAATGCTCCCGAGTTCAAATCGTCGCGAATATGCGGAATGTTCCTCAGGCGCGCCGCTTGCCAGGGATGACATGGGATGAGCGTTCGGCCGGCGATCGCACTCTTGCTCAATCCGGACGCCTCGGCCAGCACAGCGTCGGCGCTCGACATCAACTCCGGCGTGCAGACGTAGCTCTCGACCCGATCCGGCTCGGCGAGAAGCCAGCAGAGTTGAAATTGCGCGTGCCGTTCGGGCCCGTATTTCTCGAAATCGGCGGAGGTGAAACCGACGATGCTCTTTGCGAGCGGATGGAAAGGATGTCCGAACCAAAGACTGCGCTCGGCTTGCTCGGCGGACGAGACAGGTTTCTGTTTCGACAGGAAGGCGGCATGGCTGCGGCTCGACTCGATCGATTGAAGGATCCGTTCGCAGGCCTGGCTCTTCGCGTCTGAAGTTCCCTGACGGAGCGAATCGAGCATGAGGCGGGCGAGATCGAACGGCGCGATCTCGTCTGCGCTCGTCTGAGAATCATGGAGCCGGATTGCGTTCCAGTCGTGGAATCCGCCGGGCGAGTAGCGCCCGCAGACGGCGAGCAGGGATTGGCTGCCGACAGGAATTTCCCAGACGGCCGCCGCAGCCTCGGTCGATCTCTCGGCCATCCTCGCGGCGAGCTCGGGGCATCTCTCGCGCACCCAGGTGTTGATCAGCCGGTTTCGTTCCAGACGGTCCCATAGGGCCGCGGGTTCTTCGTTCACGGTCGTCATCGGTCGCCTCGCATGCTGAAGAGAACGAGCAGTCCGATGGCGGGAAGTCCCGCCGCGAGCGCGAGCGCGCCATCGATGCCGGTGAAGGGAACGACGGCGCCGCATAACGCAGGACCGAGAATCTGTCCAAGCGTTACAGCCGTGCGGGCGGAGGCGAGTTCTCCGGCGTGTTCGTTCGATCGGCTGACGCCGGCGTAGAGGGCCGGATTGAGTCCCGAATGAAAGGCTCCGTGCGCGACGCGAAAAGCGATTATCCAGGGCGGGGTCGCCGAAAGGGACAGCGCGGCGCAGGCTGCCGACGTCCCCACCAATGAAAACGCAATCGAACGAGTCGCCGCTACGCTTTCGATAACCCGACTCCATATGGGGAGAATGATCATCGCGGCTAACCAGGCCGACGCGTGGACCATGCCTGCGGTGCTCGGGTCCAGATGGGCGGCGTCTCGCCTCGCCGCCCATTCCGCAAAAAAGGGAGTGAATCCGAAAGCGCCGGCCGTCCCGAACAGCGCGGCGACGATCAGCACGCGATTGCGACCGCGCCGTGCAAAGACCGGTTCGGACAATCCGTTCTCGCCTTCTCGCCCTTGGGGCGGATGGAAACGGGCTGTCCTGAAGAGCAAGGCGCAGGCAATCGCGAGCGCGAGCAGAGCGACGGCCGCAAAGCACAGCAAAAGCGAGAGACGCTGATGCGCGAAAGCCCAGCCGCCGAGAATAGGTCCGACGAGGCAGCCTGCGGAGAACGCTTGCTGTAGGTCGACATAACCGCGCGTAGCACGCGCGCTCGAGCAGTCGATCGCCAGCAGCAGGATGATGCCGCTGCCGGCGGCGCCTTGCAGAGCGCGGCCAATCGTAAACGTCGCGGCGCCATCGGCGACGGCCATGGTAAAGTAGCTCGCGGCGGTCAAGGCGCAAGTCGAAAACAGCAGCATAGACATCCCGCACCCGCGCGCAAAACGGCCCCAGAGCGGCGTCGCGACCACCGCGGTCGCTGCGGGCGCGGCGGCAGCCACCGCGGTCCAGAAGGAAGCCTCCGCTGTTCGTCCTCGCGTCAGCAGATCCAATTGCAGAGACAGAAAGGGAACGACCGCGAGCGGCGTAGCGGCCGTCACGAATTGCACGACGAGAAGCGAGGCGCGTCGGGAGCGCTGAAAAGATGCGCTCATGGGACCTGCTCAACATTGGCGAGCGGGTTTTTCGCCCGGCCGATCGCGCTCGGCATGCCGAGGCCGAGTTGCGTGGTTGCGAGAAGAGGAGTCAGAATCTGCTTGAAGGGCCATTCTCGATCATCGAGAAAAGCGATCCTCAGTTGCTCGCGAATATCCGGCGGCGCGTCGAGCGTCTCGATCTCCCGCGCAGTGACGCGCCGGAGCAGGCGCTTCGAAGCGAGAAGTTCGAGACGCCCCGAACGATCGACCGCTTCGCAAATCGCCCGCAAGGCGACATCGAACAGCAGCGTCTGCGCATAGGCGATCAGGTTCTCCGCGCGCTCCAGGAGCATGGTCGCGCGGCCGGGGTCCTTGATCAGATAGGCCGGCGGCTCAAGACCCGCTCTCCTCAGCCATTCCGGCAGGCAGCGCACAGTGTCGTGATCGCGCAGGATTATCCTGGTAGGCTGTCCGCGGACCAGCTCGATCAAGACGTTCTGGCCGTGCATCTCCGGCATGAAGCCGCAATGCAGCGCCTCGATGGCAACGCCGATGACGAGCCGAAAGAGCTCCTCGAGGAAGCTTTCCACACTTGTTCCGGGCCGCATCTCGAGCGCCTGTTCGATCGCCGGAGGCAATCCGGCACACGGCGCGACGGCAAAGCTCGCCAGCGCGACGAGCGCCGCGCCGTCGGCGGGGACAGGAAGGTCGCGAATGGCGCATCCGAGAACGGCCGTGCGCGGTGCGAATATGTCGCGTGACGTCTCGTCGAAAGTCCAGAAGCGTGTTTCGTTGGCGATCAGAACCCGCGCAGCGATGATCGGTCTGCGCGAACAGGCTTGCTCCAGTAGGGCTGCGCCCATCAATCCGTTGTGAAGCGACTGGGCGCTCATGAGCCGGCGCACGCCCAGCGTACAGACATCCAAGGGAAGCTTTATATGGCGATGAGGATTTGCAGCAATCGCGGCCGTTCTCAAAGAAGACATCGCAGAAACGAGAGGGCCAACGAAGGCAAGAGCGACGATCTCGCCCGAGGCCAATTCGGAGGCGAATTCGAGAGCGACCGCCGTGTCCAAATGCCACGGGTGAACAGGAATCGCGATATGACTCGCCGCAAGGCCGTTTCGAGCCATTTCCTCTGTCAATGCTTCCACTTGGGATGGATCGAGGACGAAATCCGCGGGCTCTCCTCGCTCCATGGCTGGAGACATCCGGATACGGTGCCGCGACACCGCACACCAACGCAGCGCGAATAAGCGTCCAAACTCCGCTCCATAGGATTCGATTTCATCTCGTCCCCAGCCTCCCCTGCCGCGCGCGAGCGGGTGGAAGGGTCGGTCGCGCCATGCGGCCAGCCGCTCCCAGATCGGGTTGTTGTTCTTTGCGAGGGCGAGCTTGCTGTCGTTCACGAGACGAGCTGCGGCTTGCTCCAGAAGCTCGGAATTTCGAACGCTATCGTCGAGTTGACGCATGGTGCGATCGAGTGTGGCGAGATCGAGATCGCGCAAACTCGAAAGAACTATCCACAACAGAGCTCTCGCGTCTAATGGCAGAAGGACGTCCTCCGACGAGCGCTCGAAGACCGCCGCCGGGCGAAACTCCTCGCGCCAGGCGTCCCAGGCGAGCTCCGCCGAAAGTTCGTGCTCGCCGAGACGCAACCGGATCGGCGCTCGGCCGTCTCGGGCTTCGACCATAATCCGCGAGCGAAAGCCCGCGATATCCTCCATCCACAAGAGTTCCAGAAGCTCCGCGAGCATAGGGTCGGCCGAAGCGACGAGCGGCTGGCGCATGATCGACCTCAGAACAAATCGAGCATTGTTCCGACGTCTTCTGCTTCGGCGCGGCGGAGAATCGCGCGCGCGCAGACGATGTCGTCGATCGCCATCCCCATCGGGTTGAGCAGAATAATTTCTTCGCCGCTCTCGCGGCCCGGCTTGGAGCCGACGACGATCTCGCCGAGTTCGGCATGGAGCTGCCGCCTCGAGAAGGCGCCCGCCTCGACGAGCTGATTGATGATCTTTTTTTCCCGGTTGGATTGATCCCAGTCGTCAACGACGACTTTGTCCGCCCTCAGGAAAACTTCCTTTTCTGCGTCCATTATGGAGACATTGGCGAGGAACGTTCCCGGCGAAAGCCATTCGAATTGCAGGTATGGCCGATCGGTTACCGTACAGGTCACCACCACCTCCGCTCCCTCGATGGCGGCGCGAGGATGCTCGACAGGCGTGAATTTTACTTCGGGAAACGTAGCCCGCGCCCATTGAACTCCCTCGCTGAGGTTTCCTGCATGGACGTCGTGAAGACGGATCTCTCGAACATGTGGGAATTGCTCGCAGAACATCTCGATCTGCGTGCGTCCGATGGGGCCGCAACCGATGATCGCCACTCGATGGAATATCGGTTTGGCGAGGTGACGACAGGCCACGCCCGTGACGGCGGCGGTGCGCAGAGCGCTGATCCGACCCGCCTCCAGAATTGCAATCGGAAAATGCGTGCTGGGATCGTTCAGGACGATGACGGCGCTGGCTCGTTCGATTGACCGGGCCGAGGGGTTGTCGTGTTTCGATCCGATCCATTTGAGCCCCGCGATCGGATCGTCGCCGCCGATCCAGGCGGGCATGGCGATGATGCGGTCGGCGATATGGGAGGAACGGGGGCTGCGCAAGTAGGGCTTCAGCGGCTGAGCATAGTCGCCCGCAGCATGAAGTCGGAAACCGTCTTCCACCGCTTGCATGTAGAGCCCGGAACGATCGCCCCCGAGAGAAGCGATGTCGGTGCGGGAGAGAAAACGCAATGCATGAGTGGTCGCCGGCGCATGCCGGGCGATGTCGAGAGCGCTCATTGATGAAGACCTCAGGAAGAGAAAGATATTTTTGGCCGGCTAAGATCGGGTGACGCTTTGCAATTCGGAGATCTTGGCGAGGATTTTGTGCGACTCGCGGAGAGGTTGCCGCACACGCTCGCTCTCAGGTAGCCAGTTACGACTGTAGACAGTGTCGAGATAACGCTCGCCACGATCTGGCATGATCGTGACGATGACGGCGCCTCGCGGAAGGCGAGGGGCCGCTTTTTCGATTGCTGCGATAATCGAGCCCGAGGAGCCGCCCGCGAGAAGTCCCTCTTCGCGAACGAGCCGATAGCAACCCTGCATGGACTCCCAATCGGTCACATAGACGACTTCATCGATCTCGCACGTGTCGAGTTGTTCTGGAACACGGCTGGCGCCGATGCCCGGAAGCCGTCTCTTTCCACCTGGAGAGCCGAATATGACAGAGCCGACGACATCGACAGCCACGATACGAACGGTCGGCCACGCTTCCCGCAGTCGACGAGCCACCCCCATGATCGTTCCGCATGTGCTGACGCCGATAAAGGCGTGTGTCGGCTCGATCGGCATGTCTCGTACAATTTCCGCTCCGACGCCTTCGTAATGAGATCGTCGGTTGTTTGGATTGGCGTACTGGTTCAGCCAGACGGCGTTAGGCAGTTCGTCCAAAAGTCGGCGTACGCGCCGAATTCGCGATCGCAAATAGCCGCCTTCTTCGTCCTTCTCTTCGACCAGTTCGATTTTGGCGCCATAAGTCTCGATCAGATCGCGGTTGCTTTTCGTGATGTTGGGATCGATGACGGCCGTAAACTCCAGCTTCATTTGCCGTGCGATCATTGCAATCGCGATGGCGAGATTCCCGGACGAACTCTCGACCAAATGGCTACCTTTGGTGATTTTGCCTTCGGCTATCGCTTGCTGGATCATGAACAATGCCGGCCGGTCCTTGACGCTGCCTCCGGGGTTGAACATTTCCAACTTCGCGAACAGCCTGATGGCCGTATTTTGGAAAGGGACTTCCAGCTCCACGAGAGGCGTGTCACCAACGAAAGAACAGAGATTGGGGATCATTTTCTGCGCTCCGTGCAAGGCGCAAGACAATGTCGCTGCGTTCGGCTGAGCTGCCGGCACGCTAGTTCAGCGGAGTTTTTTTTTAAGGGAGATGAGTACTTATGAGGAGCTGTAGACGATATTCATCTTGATGTTCTCTAAGCTGAAATCAGTTGCGGGCGGATTTAGGTGATCCGAGGGCGTTCAGTTGTGTAGCGCCATCGATCTCGACAAAGCATCGAATACGCGCTGAAGCGCGTCAATGCATTAAACGCTCAATTGGAAGCTTTACAGGAAGTAGTTGAGAAGGGTTTCAGTTTAGATGCGCTTCGCGATCAGACGCCAGTAGTGTGGCGTGAAGGAGTTTACGTCACGGTGCATAGAATCATTACGGGGGAGGAACGATTAGTATCCCGACTTTTGGCCAGGGGCGCGGACAGGCGATGAAGCGGCCAAGCGGATCATTCCCTATGCCTGAAGCCAGCCACCGATCATTCGAATGAACGACCTTTTTCGGCTTAGGAACTCGCCGCGACGCACCACCTTCCTCCGCATGAATTGCGCGGATGCTCGTCCCTCGCGATACGGCCGATCCGCGTATTTGGGGTCGTTTGCGGGAGGGGGCGGAATCCTACGCTAAGGTTTTTGGCCAGCGATATTCGCCCGTGAGATTGATGTGTTCCCACCCGAGCGGCGAGACGTGGGCCAAGAGATCGGGTGACACGGGCGCGCCCTCGCGCGTTCTCGCGCCCACGATTTCGCCGAGCTTCATCGTGTTCCAAAAGATGATGATGGCGGCGAGGGGTTCATGCCGGCGACGCGGTAATGCTGGCCTTCGCCAGAGCGGTCGCGTATTTCGCCGCGCCGATGGAAGTTGACGGCTCGCTTCAAGGCGTGGTGAGCCTCGCCCTTGTTCAGACCAATTTGCGCTCGTCGCCGAATGTCGGCGTCCATGATCCAGTCGATCATGAAAAGGGTTCGCTCGACGCGGCCGACTTCACGCAAGGCGCATGAGAGCTCGTTCTGTCGGGAATAGGACGCGAGCTTCCGCAATATCTGGCTGGGAGCGACCGTCCCTGCTGCGATGGTGGCGGCGATGCGCAGTATGTCTGGCCAGTTGCGCTCGATGAGCGCCTGATTGATTTTGCCGCCGATCAACGGACGCAGTTCGGCCGGGGCCTCGGCGGGATCAAAGACATAGAGCCTCTTCGACGGAAGGTCACGAATGCGAGGGGCGAACTTGTAGCCGAGAAGCGCGCATGCCGCGAAAACGTGATCGGTGAATCCGCCGGTGTCGGCGAAGTGCTCGGCCCGCGTCGTTCATGAGCAGGCCGTCGAGGATATACGGCGCTTCGCTGGCGGTGGCAGGGATCACCTGGGTCGCGAACGGAGCATATTGATCCGAGACATGGCTGTACGCCTTGAGCCCTGGCGTGTTGCCGTATTTCGCATTGACCAGGTTCATGGCCTCGCCCTGTTCAGAGGCGACAAAGAACTGTCCATCGCTCGAAGCAGATGCGCCCCTCCCCCAAAAGGCGGCCATCGGAAGCCCGGCCTGAGCTTCAACCACCATGGCCAATGCGCGATCGTAGGCCTCGCCTTCGACATGCCAACGCGCCAAGCGGATCAACTCCCAATGGCTATGAGTGTTGGTGGCCTCGGCCATCTTCCGCAGACCGAGATTGACGCCTTCCGCCAGGAGGACATTCATCAAGCCGATCCGATCGGCGCAGGGCTCTCCGGTCCGGAGATGCCTGAACGCCTCGGAGAATGCGGTGCTGGCGTCCACCTCCAACAAGAGATCGGTGATTCGGGCGCGCGGCATTTGGCCGTAGAAGTCGAGGACCAGATCATCCACCCCCTCCGGGGAAGAGGCCTCGAGCCTTTCGACATGGAGGACGCCATTCTCAATGGCGCCGCCGGGAATTGCGCCGGCGCGAGCGGCGCGGCCGAGGTCTTTCAGGCGCGTTCCGAGCCGTGATCGCCGGTCTGAAAGCCATTCCTCGGGCCGCAAAGGCGCGACGAGACGAGCTTGCGTGACCGCTTGCGTCGAGACGAGGGTTTGCTTGATGTCGCCATACCGGCGTGAACGCGCGAGCCAGATGTCGCCGGATCGGAAGGCGTCGCGGAGATGGAACAGCACGGCGACCTCCCACAGCCGGAAATCCCCGTCGGGCTGGACGCGCAGATGACGGCGCCATTTTGAGCCCGGCGCAAGAAGTCCGTCGATCGTTCGCGTTTCGACCCATTCCGCAAGACGTCCACCGCCGCCAAGAGCGGCGCGGCGACGGGCGCGGCCTCCATCTTCAACAAGCCCAACATTCTCGGAGCGTAGCGGCGAAAGCGGGCATAGCCGTCCAGCACATGATCGAGCGGCTCGGCGGCCATCGTCGTGCTCAGCCCGACCGCTGTGGCGACGAGAGACCTGAACCGTTCCCAGCCCGGCTTCGCAGCGATGACCTCTTCGAGCGACGCGCCATCGTCTTGCGCGCCAACCAAGGCGCCGCCTATTTCTGCGAAGGTTTTCAACGTGTCGCGGATGGCGCTCTTTTCGTCCGAGACCTTTGCCTCGCAAAGCCGCTCTGAAGATCGTAGAGCTTTCCGACGATGCGATCGTGCGTTTCGACAACGGCGTCGGCGAGCATGGACAGCCATTCCGCCGCACAGACGGCGAGAATCGCGAGCCGTCTATCCATCGGCAGGTCGCGCATGCCATCGGCATAATAGCGCTCCCCTTGTCTGCGCAGACGCGTAACCCGATGGACTGGCACGCCGACCAAAAGGCCGTCCGGCAGAGGGAGGCCTTCCAAGTATTCCAGACGGTCGAGCAGTCGATTGGCGGCTGACGAATTGGCGCCGGGCTCGAATTGCCGAAGCCAGACATAGCGCGTCACCCGTTCATCGACCGTCTCTTCGAGGAGACGCAGCAATCGCTCCCGGACCTCAGGGCTCAACCGATCGGCTATTCGGCTTTTCGACCAACGCATCGACGGACAAGCGCTCGATCGTCGATATTGCAGGAAGGATCGTGCGAGATTGGCGGCATTCGTTCACGAACCGGCGAACCAGGTCCTCGTTCGACGCCGCGAGCTCGGCTTCGCGGCCAAGCCAGTCTCGCAGGTCGCGGGCGATGCGCCCTGAAAAGGAACGGAATCCGTAAATCCTGCGCAGCTCGGCAAGATGCTCGTGGCGTGTCTCCTCGCGCACGGCGTAATCGGCGAGATCGTCGGCGCGCAGGCCGAGCTGCGCTCCGATAAACTCCAGAACCTCTTTCGGGATCAGTTCCCCCGGCGCCAGAATGCGCCCTGGATAGCGCAGCGCGCAAAGCTGCAGCGTGAAACCGTATTTGTTATGGGGCCGCCGTCGCCGTTTGATGTGAGCGATATCCTCGTCGCTGAGCGTGTAATGGATGAGCAGTTCCGCCGGCTCGGTCGGCAGGCACAGAAGCGCTTCTCTTTGCCGAGGCGTCAGCACGATCCGGCGCGGCATGTGTGTTCCTTTTTCAATTTTGCTCGCGGTTTAAGACGCCTTGTTTAAGATACGTCTTAAGATACATATTTGGGCGCCAGAACAGCTCGGGCGCCGCCGGCGCCCCAAACCATCGTTTGTGAAACATGCTGATCGGATATGCCCGCGTCTCGAAAGCCGACGGCTCGCAGTCGCTCGACCTGCAGCACGACGCCCTGCGTGTCGCCGGCGTTCTAGAAGACCAGATTTACGAGGATCGCGCGTCCGGGAGCCGCGATAATCGGCCCGGTCTCGAGGCTTGCCTGCGCGCGTTGCGGGCGGGCGATGTGCTTGTCGTTTGGAAGCTGGACCGGCTCGGGCGAACGCTGACCCATCTGGTCAACACCGTTCAGGATCTGTCGGATCGGGACGTCGGTCTGAGAGTGCTCACCGGAAAAGGGGCGCAGATCGATACGACCACTTCCTCTGGTCGGATGATCTTCGGCATCTTCGCCACTCTGGCTGAGTTCGAACGCGATCTGATCCGTGAACGGACCCTGACAGGCCTCGCCGCGGCGAGGGCGCGGGGCCGCAAGGGCGGCCGGAAATTTGCCCTCACCAAAGCCCAGGTCCGCCTGGCTCAGGCCGCCATGGTCGAACGCGACACCTCGGTCTCCGCCCTTTGCGCGGAACTCGGGATCGAGCGTGTAACCCTCTATCGATATGTCGGCCCCAACGGCGAACTCAGAGATTACGGAAAGCGCGTCCTCGGCTTAGCGTAGGATTCCGCCCCCTCCCGCAAACGACCCCAAATACGGCTCGGAGCCGGGCGTGAAGTTCTACACCCACGTCTCCGATCGCTACGCGCCGTTCAACACCAAGGTCATCGCCGCCAACGCCAGCGAGGCGGCCCATATTCTCGACGGCCTGCTGCATCATGAAAGCGCGCTCGACATTCGCGAGCACTATACCGACACCGCCGGAGCCATCGACCACGTGTTCGGCCTGTGCTGCCTCTTAAGCTTCCGCTTCGCGCCGCGCATCCGCGATCTCGCCGATAGAAGGCTCTATGTCCTGGACACCCACGCGGAATACAAAGCGCTCACTTCGATCATCGGTGGCGCGGTTGACATGCGTGTCGTCGGCGACAACTGGGACGAAATCCTGCGCTCGGGCGCGTCGATCAAGGCTGGAACCGTCGCGCCTTCGGCGCTCATGCGCCGGCTCGCCGCCTATCCGCGGCAAAACGCGCTCGCCAAGGCACTCCGGGAAATCGGTCGTCTGGAGCGCACGCTGTTCACGCTCGACTGGATCAGCGACCCCGCGCTGCGCCGCCGCGCCAACGCCGGCCTCAACAAGGGCGAGGCGCATCATGCCCTCAAGAGGGCTGTGTTCTTTCATCGCCTTGGCGAGATCCGCGATCGGACGTTCGAGAACCAAAGCTACCGCGCCTCGGGCCTCAATCTCGCGGTCGCCGCCATCGTTCTCTGGAACACCGTCTATCTCGGACGAGCCGTCGACGAGCTGCGTTCCCGCGGCGAAACCGTCCCCGACGAACTCGTTGCCCACATCGCTCCGCTCGGGTGGGAGCACATTGCGTTCAACGGCGATTACGTCTGGCCGGCCGAGCCCCTTCAAAACACCTTCCGCCCCCTACGAAGCCCCCGCGCCGACTTCCTTGATGCGGCTTAGAGTGCGTTTTGTGGAAGATTCCACGATGACCCCCACAACACATGGAACGGCTGCGTACAGGACCGGGGCGACGAAGCGGCTCCCGATCCTGGCAACTATGACACCAATGTCGTTTTGCCCACGACTGCGAACCCCGCAACGTTGTTTTCTGCTGAGCAATATAGCTCATGCCCACAAGCCGCGGTGGGTCTGAATTACAACTGGACGACGATGCAAAGCGTGGTCAACGCGATGCAACCCAACGGCAATACCAATCAGGCCATCGGCCTCGCGCTCGGCTGGATGTCGCTCGCGGGCGGCGGTCCGTTTACCGCACCAGCGATGGACCCGAACTACACCTACAAGCAGATTATCATCCTGCTCAGCGATGGCCTCAATACGCAGGATCGTTGGTATTCTAGACAATCACAAATCGACGCGCGCCAGACGATGACCTGCAACAACATCAAGGCGGCCGGAATAACGATCTATACGGTGGAGGTCAGTACCGACGGGACGCCACTTTCTCCGCTCCTTCAGCAATGCGCCAGCGACAGCACAAAATTCTTTTTCCTCACATCATCGAGCCAGATCGTCACGACCTTCGACCAAATCGGCACCAATATCAGTCAGCTATATATTTCGAAGTGAGGCAAACGACAAGAGCGGCGGATTTCCGGCGATATGGGCCGGAAATCCGCCGCATGCCATAGATATTCACACTCTTGATTACTCCGGTTCCTTGCCTTTTCTAATTATCGTAAATTTGCCTTCGCGCGATCGACTGAAGCGCAGCGGTTTATCAGCACCTCTTCTCCATTCGCAGGCTCAAGGGCGGCACGCGTGCGCGCCGCGCTCGGACCAGCCATAGCGAGCTTTCTCGAAGACCCTACTGTCGTCGAGGCATGCTCAATCCGGACGGCGGGCTATGGATCTACAGGCTGTCGACCGGCCTCGAGGATCGCGGTTGCAGAATGTCGACGGTCGAGGTCGGGCGGAGCTCGAGCGTGTATTGCGCTGACAAAGGTGCGCGTCTTTCTAGCATTGGTCAAAGCGAAGCCCTTCAATAGGATTCCTGAGATCCCTGGTATGGATCCGCCGATCGCACAGTCGGAAACTCCATCGGCGGTTCGACTTGATGAGCTCGCAGTTCATCGTGCCGAGAGGCCGTCGCGGCCCTCTGACGTGCGACGAAGTCAGCCACGGCCGCCGCCTGATCTGGACGAAGTGCGTCGGCGGCAGAAAAATGGGCCGGAATCTTGTCTTGCAACAACACCTCCGGAGACTGGCCCTCGTAGTTCCCGAGGTTTGGACGATGTTGTACGTAACCTATCAGTTGAGCCAACTCGGGCCTGAATCTCCGGGCGACTTGCGGGGGATAGACCAACCATTGGTTCTCATACGGCTTCAGCCAACCCAGGCAGTAGCTGACAATTACACCTCGGCGAACGTCTTGGCTGCGGTTGCCACCAGCCCCATGGAGTGTCGAGCCCAAGAAGATGATCGCCGAGCCCGGGTCACATTCGACAACGATTGGAGCGTAAGTAGGGGTCGGTTCGAGCGCCTGCACACCATGGCTATCGGGCCAGATGATGGTCGCCCCGTTCGACTCCTTAAAAGACGTCAAGGGCCAGATGACGTTGACAAGATATTCGACCGCACCCACAGGGCCGCGCCACATGTCCTGATCTCGGTGCGGAAATTGTGGCAGCGCCCCTGGATGTAACTCGATCGCCTGCATCAGGTTCAACTGAATGGTGTCGCACCACGGCCCCAGGATTGACGCCGCTAGACCGAGCATCAACGGGTGGCAGACGAGTGCCTCCGCATGCGTCGACCGAGCTAGCAGCGAGCCGAAACGCTTGGTTCGCTCGCCGTAGAAACCACCAAGACAAAACGGGGTGTTTTCGAAACAATCGCCGATGTCCTCGGAGAGGGCGGTCAGGGTCGGAGCCGGCAGAATGTCGCGCGCTAAGCAATATCCATGTCTGCGTAGTCCTTCGAGGTGCGGTGAGAGTTCGGCGACTGGCCTCTTCAAGAGTTCGGAAGCGATCATTGCCCCATCTCCCAACCATTCAGCACATCCCTCGAATACAGCGTACGGAATTGACACGGCGCATAGACGCCACCGTCCTGCAGCCGGGCCAGCGTATCGTCTTCAATCTCGATCTGCAGGGCGACCAGAGCCGTGGGCTCAAGGCCATTGCAAGGGCCAAGCGCGCGACATTTCCAACCAAAGTTCTGAATTTGCTCGAACCATGCCTTCTCTGCCACGCCGGTGTAGCTCGTCACGCCCTGTTGTTGGGCGTAGACGACCAACGAGGTCACCAGTTGGTTACGCGAATAATGCCGAGCGTGTGAATCGGCGTGGAATAAGGACCCCGTTTTCGGGGTGATCGGCATCCAATCGGGACCCCGGGGCTGAGGGTCCACATTGGCCTCCTTTTTCGAGGGAGGCCGGGGTTGGGATGCTGGTTGTGGAAACGATTGCGAAGATACGGCGCGCCTATTTTTCCCAGAAGAAGCCGATCAAGGAGATCTGTCGCGAGCTGCGCGTGTCGCGGAAGGTGGTGCGCAAGGTCGTTCGGTCGGACGCGACGGAGTTCCGCTACGAACGCGAGACGCAGCCGCTTCCCAAGATTGGCCCCTGGCGGGAGCAACTGGAAGGGCTCCTATCGGAGAACGAGGCAAAGGCGCCTCGGGAACGGCTGACGCTTGTCCGGCTTTACGAGGAGCTGCGCGGGATTGGCTATGACGGAAGCTACGACGCTGTCCGCCGCTACGCGAAAAACTGGCGCAAGGAACGCGGCGCCGCCCTGGCCCAGGCCTATGTGCCGCTGACCTTTTCCCCGGGCGAGGCCTATCAGTTCGACTGGAGCCACGAAGTCGTCGTGCTGAACGGCGCGACGGTGACCGTGAAGGTCGCCCACATGCGGCTTTGCCATAGCCGCATGCCGTTCGTCCGCGCCTATCCGCGCGAGACGCAAGAGATGGTGTTCGACGCGCACGATCGCGCCTTCGCCTTTTTCAAGGGCGCTTGCGCGCGCGGCATCTACGACAACATGAAGACGGCGGTGGAGACGATCTTCGTCGGCAAGGAGCGGCAATACAACCGCCGCTTCCTCCAGATGTGCGGGCATTACCTCGTCGAGCCCGTGGCCTGCACGCCGGCGTCTGGCTGGGAGAAAGGCCAGGTCGAAAACCAGGTCGGCTTGGTGCGCGAGCGCTTCTTCACGCCGCGTCTGAGGTTTAAGAGTTACGACGAGTTGAACGCCTGGCTGCTCGACAAATGCGTCGCCTACGCCAAAGCGCATCGCCATCCCGAGATTGCCGATAAAACAATCTGGGAGGCCTTCGAGGAGGAGCGCCCAAAGCTCGTGCCGTTGCGGGGCCGCTTCGACGGCTTCCATGCGGTGAGCGCGGCGGTGTCGAAGACCTGCCTGGTCCGCTTCGACAGCAACAAATACTCGGTGAAGGCCAGCGCCGTGGGCCGGCCCGTCGAAGTCCAGGCCTATGCCGACCGCATCATCATTCGGCAGGACGGGATTGTCGTCGCCGAACACCGTAGGCGCTTTGGCCGAGACGAGACGGCCTATGACCCTTGGCATTACGTGCCCGTGCTGGCGAGGAAGCCGGGCGCCCTGAGGAACGGCGCGCCGTTCAAGGACTGGGTGCTGCCGTCCGCCATGGAGAAGATCCGCCGCAAGCTCGCGGGCTCCGCCGACGGCGATCGGCAGATGGTGAAAATCCTCGCCGCCGTTCTCGACGACGGACTGCCAGCGGTCGAAGCCGCCTGCACCGAGGCGGCTGATCAGGGCGTTCATTCCGCCGACGTCATTCTCAACATTCTGGCGCGTCGCCGCGATCCCGGCCCGCCGCTGACCATCCTCACGCCGGACGCCCTGACGCTCCGGCACGCCCCTCTCGCCGATTGCGCAAGATACGACCAACTGAGGAGTTCGGGCTGATGATGGAACGCACGCAAATCTTCGATTTGATGGGAGAACTCAAGCTCCATGGCATGAGGAGCGCTTACGACGAGGTGATGGCGACGGGCATCAAGCGGCAGCATGAGCCGCCGCAGATCGTGGGCGACCTTCTCAAAGCCGAAATCGCCGAAAAGCACGCCCGCTCGATCAAATATCAGATGACGATCGCCAAGCTGCCCTTGGCGAAAGACATCGACGACTTCGACTTCGACGGGGCGACAGTCAACGAAACCCTGGTGCGCGATCTCGCCAGCGGGGCCTTCGTCGGTCAGCAGCGAAACATTGTTCTCGTCGGCGGCACAGGAACTGGCAAGACGCATCTCGCCATCGCCATTGCCCGAAGCTGCATTCGCGCCGGCCTGCGCGGGCGCTTCTTCAATACGGTCGATCTCGTCAATCGCCTCGAGGCGGAGACCCGCGCTGGACGCCAGGGGCGCATCGCCGACTACCTCACCCGCATGGACTTCGTTGTTCTCGACGAACTCGGCTATCTGCCCTTCGCGCAGGCGGGCGGCCAGCTCCTGTTCCACCTCGTCAGCCGGCTCTATGAGCGCACCTCGGTGATCGTCACCACCAATCTCGCCTTCGGCGAATGGCCCAGCGTCTTCGTCGACGCCAAGATGACGACCGCGCTGCTCGATCGCCTCACCCATCACTGCGACATCGTCGAAACCGGCAACGAAAGCTGGCGCTTCAAAAACCGCGCCTGACGCCGTCGCCCCATTCAGGCCGCTGCGGTTATCGGCGTAACTCCGGTCGGGCTACGCCCTCCCTCCGTCACGCCGATAACCGCAGAACCGCTTCGCAAAAGGGGTCCCTTTTCGGCGCCGAGCTGGGGTCCCATTTCAATGCTGATTGACACTGGAGACCGACGATGGCCATGTCGAACTGCGAGCCGTGACCGGCCGCGATTATGGGCGGATATTCGATCACGAGCTCGTCGAAGCTGTGCAGCGAATCGCCGGCAATGGCACGGGCGACATGCGCTGGAAGGTTCCGGGTTTCATCGCGCGACAGCCGGCCAACATGGCATTCAGGCATCGGATTATCAGGCGCAAAAAGCCCCTGGGGCGTTGCCGCGTTCCCCGCCAGTGCGGTATCTTCCGGCCATGTGCGGACGGTTCACGCAATCCTACACATGGGCGGAGGTCGAGCGCTTCCTGAGCGTCGTCGGCCCGGCGCGCAATCTGCGGCCGCGCTACAACATCGCGCCTACCACGCCGATTGACGTCCTACGGCTGGGCAAGGCCGGCCGGGAGCTGGTCCCGATGCGTTGGGGCCTGGTCCCGTCGTGGTGGAAGAAACCGCTGGGGGAGCTGCCCTCGACCTTCAACGCCCGCGCCGAGACTGTGGCGGAAAAGCCCATGTTCCGCTCGGCGTTCAAGTCGCGCCGCTGCATTATCCCCGCCTCGGGCTTCTACGAGTGGACCGGCAAACCAGGCGCGAAGACGCCCCACTATTTTTCGGCGCGAGACGGCCGCCCGCTGGCCTTTGCAGGCCTATGGGAGTGCTGGCGCGATCCTGAGACGAAAGAGCCTCTCGAGTCCGCGACTGTCATCGTAGGGTCCGCGAACGAGTGGATGCGGGCCTTTCATGACCGCATGCCCGTCATTCTCGCTTGGTGCGACGCAGGGGCATGGATGGCGGGCGAGAATCCAGCGGAGCTTCTCCAGCCGCCGCCTGAGGATGCGCTGCAGGAATGGATCGTATCGCCGCGGGTGAACCGCTCAGGCGTCGGCGACGATGATCCGGCGCTAATCGAACCTTCGCGGGCGGCTTAGTAGAGCACCCCCCATCACTCGCTTGGCCGCGTTCCCCGCCAACGCTGCTGTCAGTCGTCGGAATTTCAGGCGCAAAAAGACCCGCAGAGTCGTCCCGCGGCGGGTTCTCACTTTTGAGCGTCTTCGTCCCGTCGTCGTCGCTGTAATCCCCGCCGCGGTCGCGCCGCCTTACCTTATTCACAAAGCCCACCATCACCGGCGACGGCTTGAAAGAGACCGTCCTTCGAGCGGTAATCTCACACCCCACGCCCGTAATTCCGGCCTACACGCGCGCGCTTCTTCCGAACGATGAAACTCCCAAACTGACGAAGACGAACCGACCCGCTCTCATCGAGACACGCAATAATCTCTTCGAAAACCTCATCACAGATCCTGCGCGCCGCGCGCCGCGACAGCCCTGGGCATTCCCGGTAGATGGCCCTCGCCAAAGCCGACCGCGTCAATGTCCGGATTTGCTTTTCACAGCCTTCCTGATCGCTCATAGGACAGCCCGCTCTCAGTGTTTCGAACTCGAGGGCAGGGACCGCAGCCACGCCTCTATGCTTTCAGGGGTTCTTTTGCCCTTCTCCGGCAGCCGCCCCAGGAAACTCTTCATCCGCTCCGGCGACAATTCACGCGCTGCCTGCCGCACCCTGCCCGAGGCCCGACCCAATGCTGCAAATTCCAGCAACGCAGCCTCCGCCGCCTCCTGCGACGCCTCGCGCGACACCACCGCTACGACGCACCACGTCCCGTCAACCTTTACCACCCTATAACCCATGCGCCATCGACCTTGCCTTCGAATTACCCCCGCCCAACGCGCCGCGCGGGTGCGCGGCGCGTAACTGCGTCACCACCAGTACGGAGCCCGATACACAGGGTAGTACGCGGGGCCGTAGTAAACCGGGCGCGACGCCGCCGCACCGACCAGCGCGCCACCGAGCACCCCAGCCGCCGCCGCCGTCGCAACCGCCGCTTCCGTTTGACTCGCTTGCGCCCGGTTCTGCGCGTAATTCACGTTCGCGCACCGCTCGAAACGTCGCGTCCCCGGCCGTAAGCCGGCCGCTTCGCATGTCATCTCCGCGTTTGCCGCCGACTGTTGCGCAGACTGACACCCCGCCAGCCCGCCCGCCGCGACAGCAAAAACCATAAATCCCAAAAATACCTTCCTCATTTCTATCCTCTCGTTTTTGCCACTTTTCCATGGTCACTCGAAAACGCGAACGCCCGACCGCCGAGGCTCCCTTCAAACATGTCACCCCGACGCCGTAACCTGAAATGAACAATCGTGTTCGGCACCGCCAACAACAATTCATCCCGCCCGGCTTCCAACACTTAGACCTCTAGAAATTCGTTTGGCCGGTCCTGATCTAACAACCTGATGCGATTCCTCATCCCGAGTCCTTTCCAACCACAGAACGCGAGGCAAACCGATTTTTTCCACGGCACCATCCGCGCGGACGCGCACCCACTCAACAGTCTGAAATCTGAAAAGCTGGCCTTCGCCGCTTGTCTGCGGTACCGCTCATACGCGACGCCTGTTCTCGCATTGACGATTTAATAGCGTCAGGATATAGTACGTCTGGTTCTACGCAAGGGCTAATTCGTCTCATGGATCATCAGAGATCTTCTCTCCAAAATGCCGGCAACGCCTTCGCAGAGTTTCAAATCCTCGGAACAATTTTCGACATCGCTATCCTCCCGGGGAAAATTCGTGTGGGCTTGCGATCGAACTATCTACGCCGCGATCGTGCCGGCGACATCGTCGAGGCGCCAGCAGAAAATCATGTCGCCGTCGTTCATCACTCCACACGACGGTATGTCCAGAAATATGCTGCTCCCGGTCAGCTTGTAATTGCCCGTGGTAGGCTTTCCGGCGAACTGATTGCCGACCAGTTCATCTTGCTTGGCGCTAACGGCCCCTCAGAAGGCTAACTCTACCCCCCGTTCTGGGAATTGCCGCTCTGTAGCCCTTGGGATACCGCGCCGGTCAGCGCCTCCGTGCATACAGGCCAAGGTATCCCGAGCTGCGCTTGAGCGATCGCAGTTGTCACGTAAGGCACGCAATATTCGATGCTTTGCCAATTACCCGACGCCACGCACATAAACACCTTACAACCAAAGGAAGCGTCCTGCGCAGAAGCAGGGGACGACAGCCCGACCAATCCCACAAGAAAACTGCAGACATAATATCTTTTAAGCATCTTTCGCATCGTGGCCTCCTTCGCCATCGACAAACACTATATCAGCTTTTATCCGCTCGCCAACGGTTTGGCGCGCCCTCCGGGCCGGGCTCTACTCGCGCCGTCGGCGCTCCCGGAGCCCCCTGCGGGTCTCCGCCCTTCGGGTAACGATCCCATCGCGCAAGCATTCTAAGCGGCGTGCGCCCTCGGCGCACATATTTTTTCGTTCTCGTCTCGACCCGTCAGCATAACGCCGTACTCGCGCGGTCAAGCGCGTAAACGCACTGCGTCGCAAGCGACGCCCCTTGCGGGTGACTCGCGCTGCGCGCGGCGTTGACGCCGAAGGCGTCGGGACGAGGAACGTCTGCTTTTCGCCACGCCTGCGGCGCGTCGAACAAGGAACATCCGAGCGCGGAACACAAATAAAAACAAAAGGAAAAATCACATTGGCCGCATTTTTTACATTGACGATGGAATAGAGTGACCCTATATTGAGGGACGTAACGAGGCAATGAGACATCTTTCAAAAATGGAGAGAGAAAATGCGTTCTACTAACCTTTTTATCGTTCGTGGTCACACCGGCGCAGAACCGCGAACCGTTGGCAAGGTCGTCAAATTATCCGTCGCAACGAACCGCTCTTGGAAAGACTCTCGCGGCGAGCGTCGCGAAGAAACAGATTGGGTTACGCTGACTTTTCTCAATGAGAAAATAGCCAATTTCGTCGTCGCCAACGTCAAGAAAGGCGACCCCATTTACGCCGAGTGTCGGATTGCCGAAGGCTCTTACAGCAAGGACGGCGTGAAGCATTACACGACCGACATAATCGTGAACAATTTCGACCTCCTCTCACCCAAGGCGAGCGACGACGAACAGTCGTAACGATCAACACAGCGGGCGTCACCGGGCGCTCGCTTGCTCCCCGCAAGCATTCATTGGACCTTTGGAGAGAGAGCCATGACGACCAAGAATCAGTCCGAATCGACCAAGGAACCTGTCTCGGCGATCCGGCTCAGCCAGCTTCGCGCCGACCCCGAGAACGTGCGCCGCTATGAGAGCGACGCAGGAATTGAAGGACTCGCCGCCACCATCCAGACCATGGGCCTCTTGCAGAATCTCACCGTCCGCCGCCCGCGCCCCGGCGAGAAGGCCCCCAAAAACTGCTACTTCGTCACGGCTGGAAATCGCCGGCTCAAGGCGCTCAATCTCCTTAAATCGAAGAAGGCGAGCGTTGATGGCGTTCCTGTTACCGCTGACTTTCTCGTTCGCGTCCGCGAGATTGACGAGACCGCCGCCAGCGCCACCGAAGTCTCGCTGATCGAGAATACCTCGCGGGAGAATATGCACCCCGCCGATGCAATCGAAGCATACGGCCGCCTCGCACGAGAAGAAGGCTTGACGCCGGAAGCCATTGCCGACCGTCACGGCGTTTCTCATATGACCGTCCGTCGCCGCCTCAAGCTCGCGAACGTGTCGCCGAACCTATTGGCCGAGCTTCGCAAGGACGCCATTACGCTTGAGCAGCTTCAAGCGCTTGCGCTTACCGATGACCACGCGGCTCAAGAGGCCGCATGGTTCGACGCGCAAGAGTGGCAGCGCGACCCCGACGAGCTGCGCGCCGCCCTGAGTCCCGAAGCCGCGCTGGCCAGCGATAAAATGGCGCGTTTCGTGACCGTCGAAGTCTATGAGCAGCTGGGCGGCGTCGTGCTACGTGACCTCTTTGATGACGACGAAAGCCGCATCCGCCTCACCGATCGCACCTTGCTTCATCGCCTTGCCGCCGCAAAGCTGGAACAGGAAGCCGAGGCCATGCGCGGCGAGGGTTGGAAGTGGGTGGAGACCGCGACAGAGTATAATTACCACAGCGGCGGATTGAGCCGTATCTATCCCAAAGAGACGGACCCTTCGCCCGAAGACGCGAAGCGGATCGACGTCATCGACGCCCGCTTGCAAGAAATCGAAATCGACGCTGAGAGCATCGAGGACGACGCCGCGGAAAACAGGCTTTTCAAAGAACGCGACGACCTCGAAGACGAGCGCGCGGCGATCATGGACCGATACACCGCCTACGACTCGGCCGAAATGGCGACGGCGGGCGTCATCGTTACAATCGACTACAGCGGCGCGCTCCGGATCGAGCGGGGCGTTGTGAAACCGGGCGACCGGAAAGAGGCCGCCCGCCTTGCCAATGGCTCGACTGGCGCCGCCGCCGACGAAGCGCCCGCCGCCAATCTGACCGACGCTCTCGTTTTCGACCTTACGACGACCCGCAGCGCCGCGCTCGCCTGTGAACTCGCGAAACGCCCCGACGTCGCGCTCGCCGCCTTGGTTCACAATCTCGCTCTCGACGCCTTCTACCACCAGTCCTACGCTTCCTCGCTTGGCTTGCGGGCGGGCGTGCCCGTCCGCACCCTCAAAGCCGACGACCCGGCCAACGCCAAACCGTTCGAGACGCTCGACGCCCTCGCCGCCGACTGGCGGGCGAAGCTCCCAAGCCGCGCCGCTGACCTTTGGGCGTGGTGTCTCGACGCGAAGCCGCAGGAGCTTTCAAATCTCATGGCCTACCTTCTCGCCGCACAGATCGACGCGGCCAAGCGGCCTTACACGGATCAGATCGCCCAAGCGATCGACTTCGACATGGCCGATTATTGGCGGCCGTCAAAGGACTTCGGCAAGCGCGTTTCCAAAAAATACATGGCCGACGCTCTGCGCGAGGCGGGCCGCGAGGAATGGGAAGCCAAGAACATCCTCGACGTTCAAAAGGCCGACGCCGTTTCTCTCTTCGTTGAGAAAATGAAAGATGCGCGCTGGCTTCCCGGCCCGCTCAAAACGACGCTGGCGCCAGCCAATGACATCGAGGGCGACGACGAGGCAGAAGCGGATGACGAACGCGCCAACGACGAGCCCTTTCCGCTCGCGGCCGAGTGACCCCCGATAGGGGCTGCAACGACAGCCCCTTTCCCTCCCGTCATCCGAGGACCACGAACCATGAGCACCATTGCAGCCTATTTGCTCGACCCTAGCGCCGCGACAATCCGGCCCGTGCAGATCGAGCCCGCGACCATCTTCGATACAGCCCGATTCTTCGTCGGCGCCGATTACCTGGCGCTCCATCAGATCGACAAGCGGCACACCGCCTATGTTGACGACGATGGCCTGACTAAGCCCGTCACCGGCATGTTCACCGTCGCCGGGCGCGAAGGTACGCCCGTCGCCGGCCGCGCGCTGATCCTCGGAAATGACTCCACAGGCGACGCCGCCCGCTCTCCTTTCCTTACGATCGAGGCCGTCGCGCGGATCTTGATGGTACATCGACCGATCATCATCCCGCGTTTGGTCAGTATGGAGGAGACCCACCCCGGCCTGAAAATCCTATCTACCCGCGTCGGCACGCTCACGCTGGATTTGCAGCGCGTCCATCCGGCGATTTGCAAGGATTAGCGAACTGGGCGCCGGCCATTTCTCCCCGCCGCCGGCCCGCCGCGAACGTTGTTCTCTCTCCGCGATGCGGGCGGCCTGCTTATAGCTGATTTACGGTATCCGTATATCTTTAGCGAGGTATCCGCCCCTCATGGCCTACAGCATCAAAGACCCCGAGACCGACGAAATCATTCGACGCCTCGCAAAGGCAAAGCGCAAGCCCATTGTCGACGCGATCCGCGAAGCCTGCCTTAACGAGCTCGAACGCGAACGCGCCAAAATCCCGCTTTGGGAAAGGTTGCAACCGCTCATCGCGCGCGTGGCGGCGCATCCGGTTCGAGAGTCGCAAACGCATCAGACCGACAAAGAATTTTTCGACGCCATGTGGGCCGACAAAAAATGATGATCGACGCATCAGCTTTTCTCGCAATCCTTTTGGCCGAGGAAAACGGTCCCGACATCGCGCAGCGGATCGCGGCCGCTAAGGCGCCATACACGTCGCCGCTCGCGGTCTACGAGACGGCCGCCCGCCTCATGAACGTCCGCCAGATGGCAGCCGCAGACGCCGAGACCATCATCCGCGCCTTGCTGGACGAGGCAGGCATCAGAGTCATTCACATTACTGACAGTATGACCACCGCCGCCCTTCGGGCCTTCGAACAATATGGCGGTAGCCGCCACCCGGCAGGCCTCAACCTTGGAGATTGCTATGCGTACGCCTGTGCGAAAGCCTACCGCGCGTCTTTGATCTACACGGGCGCCGACTTCGCGCAGACAGACTTGTGCGTCACGCCGAAATAATGGCGGGCCGATAGGCCCGCCGATCAATAAAGCAAGCCCGCGTGAGCGGGCTTTCCGTCTCTCCTACCTTCACAACCGCGCGCCGATGAATATTCCGATCCCGAGAAGCCCGGCGCCGGCGAACATGCCGACCACGAGCCACTGAGTCATTTGTCGGCGCGCCGTGTCGCGCGCCACATCGCGCGCGACACTAGCCACCGCCTTCGCCAAATCCGCCTTAGCCGATTCCGCGCTCGCACGAATGACGCGATCCGAAACCTTCTTTACATCGTCAAGAATTTCCGAGGCCGCCTGTCCGATTGCTTTCGGATATTGCAGGTAAAGGCTCTCGTAGTATTGCAGCGCAAGCACGATCAGCCATAGGGCGTCGCTTTCGTACAGGCCCAAGGTTTGCTGCATGTGGCGGAGCTGCTCCCGCTCCCGCGAGGTCGCCGCCCGCCGAAACAGCTTTTCGAAATTCGATACAACCTCTTCGTCCATTTCACGTTGCCCCGCGTTCGACGGCTTCCCCCGTATGTAGAAGCAGCCTCACGACTCCGCGCTCGCCTCACTCGCCTTCGGCCGTGCGCTTCTCGCCTTCACGGTTTCCGGCTCGCTTAAGAGATCGTCGAACAGCGCCGCGACGAGACGGCGCCAGCGGCCTAGTTCAGCTCGGTTCCCGATTGGCATTTCCTTCGACGCAGCCTCGATGCTCAGTCGCTTCGAATAGAGATCGTCGGCAACCCGATCCGCCAGCTCGGGGAACAGGCGTGACTTGCCTTTCAGATCGTTTTCGATTGCCGCTTTGATCTTTGACGAATTGTAAAGCTCGAACTTGGCCTCATCCCCAAAATAGCCGTTCATCAGCACGTTCAGCTTTGTACTCTGGATAGCCATCTGATAATCGGCCAGCAATTCCAGACTGTCCCGCTGGCGATTGATGACCCAAAACGTCATCAGCTCCCGGCCCAATTCGGCCAGAGTATCGTTTAGCGTCGCGCCGAATTTCGAAACGCCCCTATTATTCCGGGCCGCCGTGTTGACCACCACGACATGGCCTTTTTTTTGGTCGCAGACATTGACGAGCGATACCCAACCGCTCGCCTCATCGAGATCAATAATCTGACTTTCAACCACCCCTTGCAGCGCCTTGTGAACGTCGGGGTTGCTGTTATCCGTTTCGACCAGAAGAACCTTCTTGTCCCTCTGTAGCAGATAATCGACCAGCGATAGCGACACCATCGACTTTCCGACACCGCCCTTTGAACCACCCACGATATAGATTCGCTCAGACATGCGACCTCCTAAATCTCAAGACGATCCGGCTTCACAGAAAACCCTTGCGGCTCCCGCGCTGCCGCATTCGATTTCCCCTTGTCCCCTTTTACTGCGGTCTTCGATCCTCCCGTCTGGCTTCTGCGCTCCGCACCAGAGCCCGCCTTAGACGCCGACCCCGCCGCGCCGCTCACTCCCCTTGCAGTCGATTTCCCCACCGGCATTAGTTTCCAGAGCTGCGCAGGCGTGATCTTCAAACCTACCTCAGTGAGAGACTCGCAAATTTCCTTCGTTGTGTAGCCCTTCTTCCGAAGGGCTTCGATTTGCGGCTCCAAAAACTTCACAGCATTCGCCCGTGATAGCTCTCTCCGACCTCCGGCGTCAGGGAGAGCCTCTAGCTTTTCCGCCATCTTCGTCAGGTCATCAGCCTGATAGGTCTCTCGCCGTCCGCTTCCCGTTTGACGCCCGTCATCCCGCTCCACCATCGCAATCGCCCTCCTTCCTTACGGCCTATGCCCAAGCCGCCTTCGAGCTTTTCGACAGACAGACAACGCGCCTTCTTGTGCCTCAGAGGCAGACTCGATTAGCTCGACCAGCGCGCCTAGACTTCCCGCTGAAATTCGCAATTGAGTGCCATGAGACAGACGATGAGCGTTGAAAGCCGTCGCAGAAACTCCCCTTAAGATTCCTGCAATACCAACATTGTTTGGAAGTTGTGAGCACAAGGATGGCGGAGCAATTCCCCCGCTACCCGGCACTAGGAGAGACATCGTTCTAGCCATACGACAACCGGTTATCAGACCATTAACGCCTTTCGTCATCGCAATAAGTCCCTGTCATCGTTCGACGGCAATCAAATCGGAATGGCAGTCTAATACATATAGAGAGGCATTAGAAGCGCAAGCACTGTCCTACAGGCCGCCGCGTAAGTGGCACATGGTTGGTTTATCGGCTTGTCAATGAACAGCTCATCCTAGCGCCTCATAGCTGCCCATCTATCGCATTGAAATGAGCTCGCATATCAACAATGCTATCCTAACATCATCACAACACATGGCCACGAACCACCGTCATACGTCGCATGGACCGGCCAAAATGTTCGTGTCCGCGCCCTGTTGAGTTCCATTCCGAATGCTTGCGTGCGCCTCCCGGAGTTTCATTCGAAGCGGAAATGGAATTGACGAGTTAGTGTAGGTTAGTTTAGACAAGGCAGGAAAGCGCTTTTGTATTACAAAAGCGCGGTGTGCCCTCGCCGGGCGGGCTTGCGTCGCGTCCGGCAGTCCCTAGCGGGACCGGACGCGAAACGGAGACCCGGATGGATCAAGGCGCGAAGCGGCCGAAAACCGCCCTCCTTCAGGTGCGCCTCACGGCGGAAGAGCACGACGCGTTCAAGGGGTTTTGTGCACAGGTGAACCTCTCGCCGAGCGAGGTCATGCGACGCTTTGTGAGGCAGGCCGTCTTTATGGGGCCGACGTTCGAAGGCGACGCCCGCGCAGAAATCGTTGCACTCACCCGACAGCTTCGCGCCCTTGGCACAAATCTCAATCAGGCCGTCCGGCACATGAACGCTGGACACGTCATCGGAAGCGACGATGTGGCGGAATGGCTTGCCACCGCGCGCGGGCTCATCATGGAACTGACCGCCCTTTATCGCTCCCTCTGCGCCCGGTCGCAGGAACGCGCCGCGCGCGCCATCTCGCGGACGGCGGAATGACTGGCGGGCTTCCTCTGTCGGACATTGGACTGGGCTTGGGCGAAATGCAGGCCGAGCTGGAGAGGTTGAGAGCGCGGCGTCGCGGGAGCGACTTCGCGAGCGCTGCGGCGTTCGCTGGCGCGGCCCCGTCGTTCGAGATTGGCGACGCCGGCCAACCGGCGCGGGCACCGCGACCCGAGAAGCAAACTCCGAGCGTCACGCGGGCGGCGCCCTCGCCCTTCACAACGGAGACGCCAGACCGTGCGCCCACCGCGCCGGCATCCCAAGATACGCGCCAGATCGAAGACGAAGGGCTGCGTAAACGGCGGCGCCGAGGTGGGGGAGGTGGCGGAGGCGACGCAGCGCCCGCCGTTCGGTCGAAGCCAGTAGCGCCGACTGCCAAGGCCCGCCCCGCCGCTTCGCAGGGGCCGGAGCGGTCCTCTGTTGTTGTGAAATCCGCGCTCGCAGGAGGATCACAGGCCGCCGTCGTCAAACTCGCAAGTTTCGGCGCCGGCCGGGCGCGGGCTCATGCGTTGATGAGCTACCAGACCGACAAAGGGGAACTCGCCGCCGAGCGTCACGACGGGATAATCCTCAAAGGGGCCGAGGACATTTCCGCCCTCGCCTCCGAATGGGGCGCGGAGTCCAGCGGGCGCGAGCCGTCGAAAGACTCGCTCGCTTTCACAGCCGCTTTCGACGAGCCGTTGACGAATGAGACCATTCGCGAGTCTCTTCATGAGGCGCTGCGCGGCCATGTCTTCGCATGGCGCGCGGAGACTCGCGGCGACCAGACCCATGTTCATGTTGTCGCGCTTGCGGCCGGATCGCAGCGCAACGAGAACGGCAAGGCCGATCGCTTTTATCCCAACAAGAAATCTACCGAGGGGCTATACGACCGCATCGAGACCGCCTTTGACCGCGACGCGAAGATTGAAGTCCAAGGCTGGGCGCATGGCATTGAAGGAGCAACCCGACAGCTCGCCCGACTAACTCGGGCCGGGGAGCTGGACGCGGAGACCTCCAGCAAGCAGGACTTAAAAGAAGAAGCCTTCCAGCGCTACGAGCGGCGTTCCGGCAAATCACCGAGCGACAACTTCAATCCCAATCTCGAGATGGCAACATCCTGGCGCCGCCAGATGCGCTCGAACGAGCCACGCGATTTCGCCCATGTCGTTTTCAGCGCCAAGCCCAGCACGGACAAGGACGCCTTCCTCGACGCTACGCGCGCGACGCTCGCGAAAGAGTTTGCCGGTCATGAATACATCTTCGTTCTGCACACGAACCGGGAGCACATTCACGTTCACGCCGCCATCCGCATGGAGAACGAGCGCGGCGAGCGGCTCCACCCGAACATTGTCGACTTCCGCCGTTGGCGCGAGACCCTCGCCGAAGAGGCGCGAGAGCGACAAATCCCCATGGAGGCAACCAGCCGCTTCGATGAAGCGAATGTACCGGCCTACAAGCTCAAGGACATTCGCATGGTCGAGCGTGGAACTGCCCCGGAGTCGGTCCGGCGCCGCGTGGAAGCCGTGAAGGAGCGGGCCATCCACCGCCCCACCCGAGACGAAGGCCGCGCCCACGCGAGCCGCGTGGCGCGCGAATGGGGCGCCGTCAATCAGAGCCTCGCCGCTACGGCTGCCATGCCGCCTTTGCGCGAGGGCGCGTTGCGCCTCTACCGGGCAGAGCCAAAGAACGCACCCGCGCACGCGACCGTAATGTTCACAGCCGACCGCGCCGCCGCCGAAACCCTCGCCGCCCACAATGGCGGGCAGCTCGTCTACCTCGACGTTTCGCGCGAGCGACTTGCAGAGGTAAAACGCGCAAATATAAATCCTGATACGATGTTTGCCGTTCCGGCGCGCGTTGCCGCCGAACGACAGCCTATCCCGCACGCCGATCTACATCGGCTCAAGCAGCGTGCGGAGCGAGCCGTCAGCCACATGGAAAGCCGAACGATCAAAGACGGAGGCCAGATGAGAACCGCAGAAACGATGACCTACGCCCTCGACGATATGCGCAAGCGCCTCGACAATATCAGCTCCATGGTTGAGCCCGACAAAAAGCAAGCCTTCGAGGAACAACGCACCACCATCCTCGACGCTGCTCAAAAGGCGATCGAGGCCCAGAAGCGGCTTGAAGCCAAGCCCGTCGAAATGGCCGGCGACAAGTACGTCCAGCCCGCGCCGATCGAGACAACGCCGCAGATTACCCACGAGCGCAAAGGTAGTGAAATCCACTACAGCCGCCATGACGACACTGGCCAGCGCGTCGCCCTCGCCTTCGTGGACAAGGGAAAGCAGCTCGACGTCAACGATTGGAACCACAAAGAGACGGTGCTTGCCGCTCTGCGCGTCGCTGCTTCGAAGTGGGAAACAATCAACATCACCGGCAACGAAAAATACAAAGAGACCGTTGTTCAGCTCGCCGCCGAGCACGGATTCAAAATCACAAATCCCGAGCTTCAAGACCGTATCGAGAAGGCCCGCGCCGACATCGAGGCACAACGCCCCGCGATGCGCGAAGGCATGAAGGAAAAGGAACCCGCCAAAGAGACCGCGCCCGCCTCGGCCGAGTCCCAGGGCAAGCCAGCCGAGGCCAAACAGACCTCCGCCGTCCAGACGCCGGCCGACGCGCCCACCGGCGCAGCCAACCAGAATGCGCCGAAAGAAAAAGAGCGCGAGTCTGAGACCGCCCCCGTGCGCGCCGACGAAAAAGGCCCCGGCCGCACGGACGCCGAGCGCGTCATCGCCCTGGACCAGGTGCGCGAGCGACTCGATCAGGAGGCGAAACGCGAAACCCAAGAGGCTCGCCAGGCCACGGAGTCGCACAAACCCAACCCCGTCGCGTCGTCCGAAGCCGCCGCCGCCCGTGACGCCGATCGCGCCGCCGACGAAAATCCTCGCAGGGAAATTCCCGCCAACCCCAACGCGACAGAGAGAGTTCGCGAGCTCCGCGCAGAACAGTCCAAGGTTCTAACCGAAGACCAACAAGCGAAGGACAAGCAGGCGCAACAGGACCGCGCAAATCTCGAACGCGAGAAACAGCGTGAGACCGAGCGCCAAAGCGAGAAACCACGCCACCGCGAGTAATTGCGCTGAAAGCAGAAAAGCCGGGCGTCGCCCGGCTTATTTGTTTTAGAGCCACTGGCGGTTTTCGACTACCGCAGCCACCGCCCTACGGTACGACGAGATTATTTCTCGCCCCACATCCAATCCAAACCGCGGTTTGCCGCCTTCAACAAGGCCGGGTAGTGGGTCAGTTTGAATTTCCCCTTTTGACCCGAAGCGGACGTTCGAGGTCTCAGCTCACCTTGATTGTCAACAGGCGGGGAAGCGACCTAAGCCAATTCGGACGCAAGCCGGGGCGGAGAAAGTCGCCTGTTCCAAATGTTGTTACGGAAGAGCGCAAATGATAGGTTTCGTCGAGCCTCTGTAGGGGGACGTCTTGAAATGAACAGCCTGCCCTCTATCAAGGCCTTGTCACTTCAGATAACTGACGCGTGCAACCTCGCGTGCTCCTATTGCTACTTTCGAGAGAAGGAGCCGATAGGTATCAGTGACCGTATCACCTCAAAAGCCCTCGACATCCTCGAGAACAACGACGACGACGAAGGTAATTGGCATATCAATTTGTTTGGCGGCGAACCGACTTTGTTCCCGGGTTCAATAGTCCGCCTCGCTGAGGAAGCTACGGAACGCGGCCGTCGAAAAGGGCGGTGTGTCTCGTTTTCCATGACAACAAACGGCACTCGGTTTGATGGTCGAATGCTCGACATCTGTCAGCGTTACAAGATCAGCACGCTGTTGAGTCTAGACGGTGGTCAGATGGCTCACGACAAACATCGCCTGCACCACAATGGGAAGGGATCGTTTGCCGATATTTACGACAATCTGGACCGCCTCAAACGGGCACCAAATTTCAAGGCCAGAGTCACAGTTGGTGTCGACAATGTGCCGATCCTCTTTAACAGCATCAAAGAGATTGTTGATCTGGGAATCACGCGGATAGCGATGAGCATTGTAGCTGAGGACAACTGGACGGAGGACGTATTCCGCACTTTCGAGGACCAGTGGCTCAAGGTCGCCGCACTATACTTACATTGCCGAATGAATGGGATCGACCTCGCGATCAAGGGACTCTACCAAGATCCAGTGAAAGATCTGGAGGCAGCCTGCGCCTCTTCCGGAAAATTCGGGTGCGGTGCTGCCACCACGTTTGTTTTCGTGGACGCGCTTGGCGACATATACCCGTGTCACCGGTACCCGGGATACTTCAAGAAAAGCGACTCTGTGAAGATAGGAAATGTCTTCCGAGGCATCGATCAAGCTCGTCGGTCGTATTTCATCGAGGCGAATCGGAGGACGGCAAAGCAGGGATGCGGTTCCTTCTTGAGCAGTTCGGTCGTGCAAAGCCCGTGGTGTTCGAGATGCGCCATTCAGGGATCCTGCGGGGGATCATGCATGGCAATCAATCACAACGCCAACGGTGATCCGACAAAGCCGCCAAGTGCGCCGGGTCATATTCAACGCATAATGCTGATGGTTGCAGAGTCCGTCGCGAGTACGGACCTGATGCTAGCGAGGTAGGAAAATGGCACAGAAGACAGACCCGGGATCGCTTCCCAATATCGAGGAAATCCTGAAATCTCTCCAGAAACAACACGGATACAACATTACCTTCTCAAAAAAATTCATCGAAAAGTGGGAGGAGATCAAAGCTCATGGGGTAGACAATGTTCAGAAGTACGGCTGCTTCATAAACGATGCGTGCATAGCGTGTGACACCTGCGATCTGTGCGACAAATGTGACACGCTGGATTGGTGCGTGACTAGCGATACTCAATGAGAGAGCGGCTCGCACGACTGCATCCGGTTTCTGCCATTGGCGCGAAGCAGCCCCTCGCGAAAGGCCGCTCGCTCCTGACCCATCTGAGACCCTCGTAAGGTCCGCTTTTGGCCGGCACACAAGATGGATCTCTGCCGCATAGCTTGAAATGCGACTAGTTTGTCGCCTCGAAGCGCGCCGGGAGCGAAGCCCTAAGGCCAAGCTTCTAGTTCGGGCGCGAATCCCAATGAGGCGGGACCAGGAATCGGCCGCGCCGCCACTCTTCTACAATCGCATCTTCGAACCAAGGATCGGTCAGGTGGGCGTGGTCGAGAACAATGAGTTGCAGATCCTCCATCTCCGAACAGGCCGCGTGCATCAGTTCAAACAACGCCTGTACCGCATGCCGATCTTTGTCTTCCAGCGGATCTAGGCTGCCTTCTTGATCGCGATCCGCTGGGTAGTGGGCCTGCGACGGCTGATCGAAAATCAAGATACCTGGCACCGGGCGCTTGCGGCGGCGGAACCACCAATGCAGCGCCAGATAGGTCAGCACGTGATAGCCGACCCAATTCTCACCGCTGCCCATTCGGTTGAGCGGGATAGGACCGTCCTCGGTGTCGGCAACAACTGTCAGTTTCTTGAGGTCGAGCCGCAGCTCGCTACCGCTGTGTTCAAGATCGAGCCCTTTCGCAAATTCCGACATCTGCTTGCTGATGATGTTCAAGTAGGTGTCGAGGCGTTGAGCGGCGTCATCTGCATTAATTGCGGCTTCGAGCCCTTCGACGCGCCGGCGTGCAGCTTCGATGAGCGGCGTCAGGTCTTGCTCGGTCTGGTCCGGGTGAAGACCATCAAGATACGTGCCGATACGGCCGACGACGCGCGCGCGTTCTAGCAGCGCATCGTGCTGGGCTCGCGCCCGTTCATCTTCCGCGATGGCGCGCACGAGCGCCGTTTGGGCGTCAACGAGTTCCTTCTCAAGCTGGAGCTTTTTCGCTTCCAGCTCCTCGATGTGCCGTTGCAAATGCGGCTGCTCGATCTCCACGGCTTGCAATTGGGTGGAGACGTTGGCAAGCGCTGCGCGAATGTGGCTTGTGCCTGGTGTGGGCACAGTGAGCGGCGAATCACAGACCGGGCAGACCTCACGCTCATCGGCCTCGTTGCGATATAGACCAATGGAGCTTAGGCGCGAACGTTGTTCGCTGACTTCCCGGCTGAAAGCGCTCCGTTCTGAGAACAGCAGGCGAGCGGTCCGCGCGTCTTCAGTTACTCGATAGAGGGTTTCCCGCAGCGTCGATTGCTCGTCGCGCAGTCGGTTTATGGTGTCTCCGAAATCTGGAAGCGCTGCGGCGTTGCTAAGTTCGACCTGGCTGGCTGCGGTGAGTACTCGAATGGTGGCGTCGACTTGCGCCGGCTCGAAGTCCTGCGGCACGATGCCAACGCGCTTTCCATCATTGACGAACCTGCGTGCCCGCCCGAGGTCGATATTCCGCTGCTCTTGCTGGCGCGAGGCTCGCTGCTCTAGCTCTCGCAGCGCTTCCCTGGCGGTGTCCAACTCGTGCTGTTTGAGGAAGTGCTCCTCGTCGACCGCGCCTAGGAAGTAGGGAAACGTGTCCTTAATGGCCTGGGGGATAAATTGATCGCCCTGCCGGTGGAAAAGTCGGTCGCGGTTGTCGATTTCGTCCTGCTTTTGAAAGCAGAGGAACAGCGCATGCCTGATCGTCGCCTCTAGTGGCAGGCGCGTTCCGCTCTGCGGTCGGTGCTCGTTTTCCGAGATACCGATGAAACGCGTAAGCAGGCTGACCAACTCGCCTTCACTCAGATTTCGAGCGAGGTCGGCGAACTCCGGCGGAGCATCAAACGAGCCGCGTCGGACATAGATTTCCGAACCGGCATCGGTCCCTGGTCCGGGGTTCTTCCGCGCGATGAAGAGCGCGCTGCCGTCGTTCTCAACCTCAAGTCCAAACCAGGAAACGCTACGTCGGATAACCCCTTCGGCCACGTTGCAGCTACCGCGACCAAGGCAATAGTCGATGATGTCGATGATGGCCGACTTGCCCGTCTTGGAATCGCCCGTAATGACGTTGAGACAGCTGCTCTTGAAAAGAAGTGGCCGTTGCTCCCCGGTGTGAGAATAGAGAACAATCTGCTTGATCGTCATGCTCATGGCTTGATTCCCCAGGCCGCGAGAATGGTCGATGTCGTTCCTGCCTTTGCGAACCAGCGGCCAAGCAGCCTCGCAGCGCTAATGCATTCCTGAGCGTCGCGCGTGAGCGTGAATTCGAATTTCTTTGTAGCCGATACCGGCACCTTCCCGAGCTTGAGTCCGCCGTCTGACGCCACTTCAAGCGCGCCTCGATCCATGCAAAAGCGGATTGCTTCTTGGACTGCGGGTCGAAGCGATTTCGCGCGGTCCGCGTAGCCGACCAGAGCCTCAGGATTGCGTTCGCGCCAGGTGTACAAAGAAGTCACAGTCGTCGCTGGCAGACTGGCTCGCGTCTTGCAGTGAAGCGCAATGGGCAACGCGCAAAAGGGCAATGCGAACGGGCACGGCGCGCCCTTCGCTTTCGAAAACTCCTTGATGAACTCTGATGCGAGCAGTCCGAGGAGAGCAGGATTGAAGAGGTTCGCTTCCTCGGGAGTTCGCTTTGCCCAGGGCGCGAGGCTCATGCCGCCTTCTCCTGCGCCGGAGCGAAGAGCGACTGGTGGTCAGGGTGCCAGCCGACGGCCAGCACATCGGCGAGGATCTGATAGGAGCCCGAACACAGCCACATCTCGTGACGATTACGAAAGGGCATCTGAGTTCGGTTTGCCCAGTGGAACAGCTCTCTGCCGAAGGTGCACTTTTCGTTGTCGGATGCCAGCGAAGCGCCGGCCTCCCTCGCCAGTCGCTCCCGTCTCCACCGATCGACGAGTTCCTCATCGTAACGGTGAGATTCGCCGTCGAGTAGGACGTTCTCGCGCGCCCAGGCCGAGCGCTGAGCGGTTGCCCGATAGTAGTCTCGCTTGGCGTACTCGACGACGTCATCCTGAAGACCGATCCGGCGCATCTGTTTGACGAAGATGCGCGCGTCAGACGCTATAAGATCGGCCTCCGAGATTTGAGCGGCTTCGTCATTCAGAAGGAGCTGGCCGGTTTTGTACGCGGTCGCGATCTCATCGATCTTCAGCCGGAGGGCGAGAAGGGAGATGGCTGGAGTATCCGGAGCGCTGAGAGAGAGCACTACCGTAAGCGTGATCTGACGACCGCCTACCGGGAGGCATATGGAGTGGGTTAGGTGTCCACCATCGAACAGGTGGACACCAAATGTCGGCGGCGAAGGATGGCGTCAAGCGGCGCACGTGGAGCCTTGAAGAACGGCAGCGGATTGTCGCGGAGGCGTTGGCGCCTGGCGCGTCCGTAGCGGCGGTTGCGCGACGGCGCGGATTGAACGCCAATCTGATTTTCAAATGGCTGCGGCGTTCGCGCGAAGGCTGGCTGGATCGTCGGCGCGCGCCGCAAAACGAGACGGCGACTGCGAGACTGTCGCCGGAGCTGGCCGCGCAAACCTTCGTTCCCGTCGAGTTGCTGGAGTTGAAACCGGCCCCGGTGAGCCCGGCTCTGGCGCCGTCGTCGGCGCCGGTCGCGAAGAATGTCGCCACGCCGGCGCGTGGGGCGCGCAAGAGCGTGCGGCGCGGCGCCATGGAAGTCAGCCTGCCGAATGGCGCGCGCTTGTCGCTCGACGCCGACGTGGATGCGGAAGCTCTGCGCCGCGTGTTGTCTGCGCTGGGTGATCTTTGATGCTTCAGTTCGCGCCGAGGATGAAGGTCTATCTGGCGCTGAAGCCCGTCGACATGCGGCGCGGCTTCGACGGGCTCGCCGCCGACGTGGCGCAGGTTCTACGCAACGATCCTTTTTCTGGCGCGGCCTTCGTGTTCCGCAGCAAGCGCGGCGACTACGTGAAGATTTTGACCTGGGACGGGTCGGGCCTGTGTCTTTTCGCCAAGCGGCTGGAGAAGGGAAAGTTCGTCTGGCCGCCGATCGTCGAGGGCGCGTTGCAATTGACGGCGGCGCAACTGGCCTTGCTGATCGAAGGGATCGACTGGCGGCGGACGGTTGCGCCAGAAGCGCCGGAACGCCCGGCCTTCCTGTAGAAATCAGGCATTCTCGAGCTGCGCCGTCACCTGTTTCGTGATAGACGAAATCATGTCGCGCGCCGCTGCTGATTTGCCCGAGGACCCCGCCGAACTGCGGCGTTTCGCGGAGGCGCTCGCCGCAGAAGTTCACGCCAAAACGCTGCTGATCGAGAAGCTGAAAATGCAGCTCGCCGTATTGCGGCGCGCGCGCTTTGGGCGTTCGTCGGAAAAGCTCGACCGCGATATCGAACAGCTCGAACTGCTGATCGGCGACATGGAGGAGAGCGACGCTGAGCGGAAGGCGCGGAGCGAAGCGGCCGAGAGCGGCGCTTCGTCATCGACGCCGAAGAAGAAGCCGTCCGTTCGCGTTCCTCTGCCCGATCATCTCCCGGTCGAGACGATCGTCCACGACGCGCCCTGCGTCTGCCCGACCTGCGGCGGGAACAAATTCGGACCGGTAGGCGCCGACAAGCGGGACGTGCTGGAATACGTCGCCTCGCACTTCAAGCGCGTGGTGCATGTACGGCCGAAGATGAGCTGCCGCGCCTGCGAGACGATCGTTCAGGCGCCCATGCCGACGCTGCCGATCGAGAAGGGACGGCCGGGGCCGGCGTTGCTCGCTCATGTGATCGTCTCCAAATATTGCGATCATCTTCCCCTGCATCGCCAGTCCGGCATTTACGCCCGCGAGGGTGTGACGATCGACCGCTCGGTCATGGCCGGCTGGGTCGGGCATATGGCGGCGCTGCTAGAGCCGTTGGCTCAGCGCATCGCGCGTCATGTGCGCGCAGGCTCCGCCATTCACGCGGACGATACGACGGTTCCCGTGCTCGATCCGGGGCGCGGCAGGACGAAGACCGGCCGATTGTGGACCGCGGTGCGCGATGAACGGCCCTATGGGTCGACGGCGCCGCCGGCCGCCTTCTACCTCTACTCGCCGGACCGCACCTCCGAACACGCCCATGCCTTGCTGAAGGGCTGCCGCGGCCATCTCCATGCCGACGGCTATACGGGCTTCGGCGGCCTTTACGAGGCCGATCCGAAAACCGACGCGCCGGCGCCGCTGAAGGAGGTCGCCTGCTGGGCGCATGCGAGGCGCAAAATTTACGACGTGCATATCGAAACGAAATCACCGGCGGCGGCCGAGGCGCTCGAAATGATCGCGCGGCTCTTCACCATCGAAGCCGGCGTCAAAGGCAGACCGCCGGCCGAGCGCGTCGCCGCGCGCCGCGAGCGGGCGAATCCCATTCTGGAAGAGCTACGCGCGCTCCTCGACGCGACGCTGGTCAAAATCAGCGGCAAGAGCGACTTCGCGAAGGCCATCCGCTATGCGACCTCTCGCTGGACGGCCTTGACCCGCTACGTGGATGACGGGCGTCTCGAGATGACGAACAACGCCGCCGAACGCGCCATCAGACCACTCACATTGGGCAGAAAAAACTATCTCTTCGCCGGCTCCGACGAGGGTGGGCGAAGAGCGGCGATCATGTATACACTGATCGAAACCGCGCGCTTCAATGACGTCGATCCGGAAGCCTGGCTCGCCGACGTCATCGCTCGCATCGCCGATCACCCGATCAACCGGATCGACGACCTCCTTCCGTGGAAATGGCGGCGTGGAACGTCGCAAGCTGTCGCCGCATAGCGACACGCGGTCGTCCGATCACGCTTACGCACTACCTGGGCGAACCACCACCCTTCGAGATGGTCGACCAAGTGCGGAATGTGCTCAAGCGGAGCGGCGAACGCTAGGCGGTCTTCGATCTCAGCGCGAACGTCTGTGATGTTGGGCGAGTTGTCCCTGACCTGAATTGCGCTGATGAGGTTTGCGCGACTCTCCGGCGAGAGAGCGAGAAATGCCGCGCGCGCTTCCTTGGTGTCCTCGTTGGTCGATTCCTTCGCCGTCTTCTCAAGTGCTTTGAGTGCATCCGCCTCATCTGTCTTCTTTTCGCGCGGGACTCGCAGCTTCGCCGCGACGCTATTCTCGCCGGCCGTGCCTGTAGTGATGATTACAAACCGCCGTTCAACTGGAAGCTGGGGATTGGCGGCGACCTGCTCGCTCCAAATCCGAAGCGTCTTCCAAAGGTCGGGGCTGGCATCGGTCAGGTTGCCAGGCTTAGCGTGATGTTTGAGCTGCAACAGTACATTTGGTGTGCCGCCTTTCTCGAAAGCTACATCGTCAAATCGCTCGATAGACAGATATAGATTCGGAAAGCTCTTCGTTTCCTCAATCCCGAGAAGTAACGCCTCCCGGCATTGGTAAAGGTAACCCACCATTGACCCAGTCGCATTGAACTTACTGACTACTTCTGCCATCATCCGCCCCACTCAGGAGCATTGGTCAGCCCCAGCTGTATCGTCTGTCGCGACAATATTGGCGGCGCAACTATCTGTAAAGGAGGGGTGGTAGCAGCGACCGTTGAGCGAGTCGCGGTCCGCTTGCGTGATCGCAGTGGGACCGCCAGCTTCCTCGAGTTTGCCGATGCTCAATGTCCGATAATCATAGCCGAGCCTGAGTCCGCAGCTGGCGCAACCTCGCCGTTCGTGAACGTGAAAAAGTGAACCAAAGCCGTCATTCAGATCCGAGACAAATTTCGCTCTTGCAAAAGCTCTACCTTTTGCAAGACACGTAACGCTCATTATGGAACTTTCGGCACGATGGCTGGAATGCCGCCGTCGTTCCAAAGCTCGCCAGATCGCAAACCTTCGGGGGATTTTGGCAACTCACTCCAATCGACGGCTAGCTTATAACCGGACACTCCGGACAGAACGACGGCGATAAGCCCCAAGAAGAGTGCAAATTTCCGTTTGGTCGTTCGTTGGCAAGAATCGATGCAGAGATAGTTCATAACCTGCGCTGACGCGGTTACGACGAGAGCTGCTAAAAATAAGCAGAAGAGTGCGTTACTTGTATGCATTAACTCAAGCTCCAAGCTTTCATGGAAACGCTCTAGACACTAATCTCAATCATCCCCTCTGCCTTCATTAAATCCAAAGCCAAATTGATGGCCTCGATCTCACATTCGCTCAACCCCTCGCCATCACCGTTTTCACGAAGAGCAATACCGAACTCTTCAATGATCCCAACGGTCAGTAACAAATGCAAACTGAAGGAGCGACGGGCGCAACCCTCGTCAAACTCAGGGAAGTAACGTGTCCCGCTGGTTGGGCCGGGGAGATCATCGCCAGAAACTTCATACGCGGTCACGGAACTGACGATATGGTGCTTCGAAGCATGCGCGGCAGCGGACAGCTCGTCATACAGCCGCGCTAGCGATTCCCCAAAGCCGCTGTCTTTGAGCGCCGAGATATTGGGTGAGCGTCGTTTCTCTTCGCGCTGTCCAGCTCTCACCGCCTTGAGCTGCGTGAGCAGTTCCATCTCTTGCCGCAACAGACAACTAGCTTGCAAATACCTTCCCTCCTTAATTGTATTCTCGCAGGTAGGAGCCCCGATAACAAATGCCGCAAACAAAGCATTGCGCTCCTGGCTATTATTGGTGCTAGGCTTTACAATCCCATTGATCCGTAGCAACGCAGCTCCAAGTACTCCTGTCACTAGCAGGTGAGCATCAGTCAACCGCCTGTAGGCGCTTTTTGTTTGCTCCCGCACCTTATCGCCACACACCCGCTGCACGGCCATGAGCGTTCCGGCGGCCTCTATAAGCTTGCGTTGATGAGCCTCAACGGCTGAGTCGAGCTCTTCGCTGTCCATCAAGGTTCAAGCCTCGAAATTGTGCTGCCGTTGACGTTGAAACGGCGGGCCAAGTCTGCCTGCGTCGCCGTCCCTTTGGCAAGGGCTGCAAGAGCCTCCTCGCGCTGATGGCGGGTGAGCTTGCGCGGGCGGCCCATATGGAACTATCGGGCGAATGTCCGCTCGTGGCGCTAACCTGTCATCGATTTACGGCCGCTTATGACGCATTGGCGAAATGCAAACGGACCCACTACCGAAGGCCGGTCCCTCGCCGAAATATAACGCGGAATTCACTACCAAAGTCGCCACCGATCCGCGACCCTATCTCATGCCGCCGCGCCTCGTTGCTTCTGAATATGCTTCCAAAGATCGTCCGGCGTATCGAGGAACATCCCCATACTTAACGAGAGGCCCTCGATTTCCTCGCCAAATCGCGCTTTCAACGCGGCCGACACGACCTCACCATTCGCTTTCAACCGCTCGACGCCCGAGACCACGGCCCCAAGGTTTAATTCCGCCTCCCTTTCCAACGTCGCGGAATCGGGGTCGTCGCCCTGGGCGGCGACGGGCATCTCGCTGCCCCCATACGTCATCGCAGGCGCCTCACCAGTCACCGGCCCCGCTTCCGCCGCCGACACCGCGTCCGCCGCGTCCACCACCGGCGCCCCGTCCACAGGCACCAACTGTGCCCTATCATCATTCAGCGACCGCTTCGCCGCGATCGCCGCCTTGCGCAGGTCAAGGAGCACGTCTTCGACGCTGCGCCTTGCGAACATCCCTCGACCGATTTTCAACGTCCCGAGCTTTTCGGGCGACTGGCGCAACGTCGCCGCCACTTCCGCCATCGGCTGATTTGACACTTGTTCCATCGCATCCACGAATTTCTCATTGAACATCGTCGGATCGACAAACGCGCGAGAGGCCAGATCGCGCACCGCCTGAATCTCCGGCCAATGACGGCGGCCGATCGCCACCCGCCCCGGCCGCCTACCCGCGCGCTCTTCGTCGGGCTCATCGTCATTGAGCGTCTTATCGCCAAGCACATTCGGGGCCGATACGAGGCGCTCGAAAGGCTGCGCCGCCTTCACCGCCTGTAGGTACTGCGCGTCGCGATAAAAATTAGCCTTCTCGAGTACCGAACCCCACTGACCGCGCAACAGCAAGACCATCTTGCCATTGTCCAGACGCCCCAAAGCGTCAGGTGAAATCAGCGGAACCGGCTCCCATCGGCGTTGAATCGAACGGCTCTGCCGCATCCCTCCCCATCCACCCGGCGAAGCCGAATTAGACTCGCCCCATCCCTCACGCAGCACATAATGCTTCCCGAGCGCGCGAGAGACATAATCGGCCGTCAACTCATCGCCGATCGCCACGAACAGCTTCACGTCCATGTTTCCCAGCAGCATTTCGCGCGTGGACTTCCCGTAGGTGACATCGAGCGAGGCGATGCTTTGCGACACCATCGCGATTTGAAAACCGTATCCGGCGACGAGAGGCGTGCGGTCAACAATCTCGCTTTGTTTCTTAAACTGGTAGAACTCGTCGAGCAGCAGCAGCACCTTATAAGGCTCATCCGCGCGGGGGAGATGTCGCAGCAGAACGTCGTGCACCATCTCCACAAAGAGCCGGACGACGGACATAACGGACCGCAAATTGCCGGGCGGGCTGCACAGCAGAACCGTAAACGGCTTCCGCCGAAACTCTGCTACGTCAAAGTCGGAGCAGCTCGTCGCGGCCGCGACCAGCTCATTGTTCCAAGGTTCAAGCGACGTGACGATATGAGATTCAAAAGATAGCCTTTGCTCTTCGTCGCGGCCGAGATGTTGGCGGAATTTGTCGACGATGAAAGGATGCAACTCGGGTTCGTTCACGATAATTTCCGCGAAGCGGCGCCCCAAAGACGCGCCCGTGCTAAACAGTTTTAGGACAGATTGTAGCGTCCGCTTTCCTTCCGCCGTGCGGCTTTCCAGCACATAGGCGAGCAATCCACCGAACAATCCATGCGCAGTCTCGACCCAATACGCATCCGCGTTGACCGGCGTCTCGATCATGCTCTTTGCGATGTTCATCACGTCGGTCGCGCGCGACGGCCATTCGCCCACGCAATCGAGCGGATTCCACCTGTGCGACTCAACCGAGCCAGGACTGAAAACGAAAAGACGCTGGCCCATCGCCACGCGCGCCGCGCCGGTCTTCTCCAAAATTTCCTTCTTGATATCCATCGCGATCAGCGAGCCGCGCCATTCAAGCGCGTTCGTGAAGACGAAATTGTAGCCCTTGCCGGAACGCGACGGGCCGTTCACAAAAATGTGCGAGTCGCCGGCGTAACGTACATCCTCCCCACCGAATCGCCCAAGGAAAACGCTGTAACCCTTGGGCGCACCGAGCAGCCCCGCCTTTCTCAGATCATCTCTACCGGCGAGCCGAGCCCCATCCGTTGGCGCAGCCACGCCCCGCATGTGCGCCACCGCTTGCGCAATCCCGGCCGCGATCAGCACCATGCCCAAAAACCAGAAGAAGCTGGCCTTCCAAATCAGGCTCCACACGGCGGGCTCATGCCATCTCGCGAGCGCCACCGAGAGCGGCAACAAAAACTCCGCGCGGCTGAAGAAAAGATTGAGCGCCGCCCATTTATGCGTATGCAGTCCGATCGCCACGACGAAAGCCAGCTCCCAGAGCCAGAGCGCGGCCGAGGCCGCAATGACGGCCGCGAACATCGCGCCGAGAATTTTCGCAGCCATCGCGCCGCGCATTTCTCAGTCCCTCTTTCTAAACGAAGCGATTGAAGTAGATTTCCGCTACACCACGACGTGGCCTGCGGCTCAGTTGCACGACGACCGGAACGACAAAGCGCGTGTATCGGTCGATTTCAGCCTTCGTTAGCCCGCGGCCGGCTTCCAATGTTGCAAGCGCCAACCGCTCGAACGCGCCTTCCGTGCTATTCGCATGAAGCGTCGTCAAAGAGCCTGGATGGCCCGTGTTGACCGCCTGCAAGAAGGTATAGGCTTCAGCCCCACGAATCTCCCCGACAAACAGCCGATCCGGCCGCAAGCGTAGGCTCGCCTCAAGCAAGCTTTGGACTGTCACATTCGCGAGCCCCTGCCCGCCCTTGGATGCGATCAGCGATAGCCAATTCGGTTGCGGCGGTTTCAGTTCGGCCGTGTCCTCTATCGAAATGACCCGTTCCGTCTCGGGGATCTCCTTGAGCAGGGCATTCAGGAACGTGGTCTTTCCAGACGACGTTCCCCCCGAAATAATCGCCGTGAAATGGTTCTTCACGGCGAAGGAGAGCGCATTTCTCATCCCCGTTGGCGTATTGACCTTCAAGAGCGTCGACAGCTCCCTCTCTTCCTCGGAGAGGAAACCTTTGTCGGCGTTCTCAGCGCCCCGAACCCGCACATTATCGAATCCGCCGAGCGTCTCATAATGCTCAAGCGTCAAATCAGAAATAACCTGCTTGCGAATGGAGAATCCGCCCCCGTGGGGCGTCGCTGGAGTCAGTACGCCTTGAAACCGCTCGCCATGCGGCATCCCGGCCGACAACAAAGGCGTCGTCTCATTGACGCTTTGATTTGTGTTGCCCGCCACATGCTCAGCTATCCGGCGAACAACATCTTGCGTCAGCGCTTCAACCTCAAAGCGTTGCATATGCGGCACGCCAAGCGCCTCAACCCAGACCTCGCCCGGTCTATTGACGCATATCTCGACGACATCAGGGTTTTGTAACCATTCGCGGATAGGTTCCGCCGCCTGGCGCAGGTAGCGAGGTAGCGTCACCCACAGCGACTCCCGCGCGTCGTCCTTTGTCCCGATTGGGATGTTGTAATTCATAGAGCGCCTCTTTCACAGGGTCCTGGTACAGACCCGAAAAATCCAAGTCTCGCTTCACGAACACGATGACCTTAGCGCCCTGATCTATGTAGATCGTCGGCTTGATCCCGATCGAGTCTTTAAGCGCCTCTTGCGCCAGTTGCGTGAGGGTCCGCGCTATCGTTTGCCCGCCAATTTGAGCGCCATATTGAAGCATTTGAGCATTTTGATTGTAGAGCGCCGTCAGTTGCCCAGTGATGGGATCAAGCACATAACCCTGACCCTGATTGTTCAAGCCGCCCATGTATTGGCCGATTGAGCCCGCCATTTGGGCGATACCACCCACGACGGTCATAAGCGTCGCTGACCCGAAGCGTTCGAAGTAATGGTTGTCGACCTCGCCTGCCATCCCGGCACGTCCCAGATCATCGGCGCCGTTCGATCCGAGCATGAGCGAAACCCCATCCGCCCGGAGAACGCGTGTCCACACGATGAAGACGCGCGTTTGCCCTCGCGCGATTGCCGAGCGATATTCGCCCGTCAACATTGTCCCCTTCGGGAGCAACACACGCCGGCCGTCAAAGGAATACACGTCCTCGCTCGTGATCGCGCGGACCATGCCGGGCAAATCGCTTTGGATGGCCGTTTCCAGAGACGCCCGAATAAACGTCCCTTGCGGCACCAGCGCATCAATACGATGGTTCTTACGCGCCCGCGCGACCTCGACCTCTTGACCGGCGACGTTTTGCTGAAACCGTCGATTTTCGTCTTTTTCTTCGTCCTGCGCCTGGACTCTCACAGTGCCGCCTTCGGCGGCCGCCGCCGAAGCGTCCTTTTGATCCACAATGAGCATCGGGGATCGCAAACGCGCCAGCCTTCTCGCTTCTTCTTCCCTACGACGCTTCTCGAGTTCTGCCGCTTCACGCGCCGCTGAGTCGTCAACCACCGCCTGGTCCGCTGGGACGATTACCGGCCCCTGGGAGACCGGGGCGGCCACGGGTGTTGCCGGTGGCAGCGTGAGCTTGTTTTCCTCTTTCGGCGCGGGCTTATCGAAGCTGATACCCGGTTCCATCTTCGCCGTGTTAAATACCTCCGCCGACTCGGGCGGCTTCTTCGGCTTTTTCGCGTTCGAAGTGTAAGCTGCTACCCCGAGGAAAAGTGCAGCGGCGCCCAAGGCCGCCGCCCCTACCATCAAGTTCGGATTTGCCCCGCGTCGCGTGACTGTTTCCGCAAGCCGGCCTTCGAGCTCGAAATCATCGTTCGGCATGTTCAACCCTTATTGTTGCGAGGCGGCCAACGTCGAAAGCACCCGCTCGAATACATTTTCGGTTGGCGCGTGTTGCGCTTGCAGCGTCGGTTGAACGTCCGTCACATCGACGCGCGGCATTTCCTCTTTGCGACCTCGCAAATTGAACACGCAGGTGGATTCATCGCCATGACGCAAGGTCCATTGCCCCGCGACCTTATCCACCACGATCCACCTTCCTTCGCGACGGTAATTTACGAGCGTTTCGGTCATGTCTGAGTTGACTTGAAAGATCGCGGGTACGTCACCCTCGAAATAGAAAAAGGTTTTCACGCCATCGTCGAAGACGTTTGCGGGCTTGGTAATCTCTCTGCCTTTGTAGACGTAGTCGAGGTTCATGTTCTCCCACGTCAGTCCTTTCAAATTCGGCCACGCCGCCATCTCCCTTGCTTGATTGAGAAGGCGAGCGCTGCTCTCTTCATCGGGATAGGTGAAACGCAGTTTGTAAACCGCCCTCTCGCCCCCGATCGTTCCGGGCTTAAGGACGAAGTTATAAATCCTCTTGTTTGTGACGACGTTCATGTTCGTGGCCGCGTCCCGATCTAACGGCTTGAGGAACAAAAAGCGTTTGGACTGGTCGGGCACCGCCTGCCATGCCAGCGTGTCGCCCATCGCTACCGTTGCGATCCGTTCATCCTCACCGAAAACGATCATCGTCGAGACGCCCATGGTGCCATAAAGCATCACGACGTTATCTTTCTCGAACGGCACGGTCCTAATCCTGTAGTCCGCCGGCACTGGGCGCGGCGCTCGTTCCGCCATCGCGGAAGACGCTACGGCCATTGCACAAACCGCCACCGCAAATCTCGCGCTTTCTCTCACCGGACGCCTCCCGCGACGGTCGGCGCTACGCTTTCTTGGTCCTTGCGATATTCAATGACCTGAAAGCCAAGCGGGTTGTCATATCGCAACTCGTTCTTGAGCGGCTCGGCCGTGTAACGAAATCTGACGTTGGCGAACCAATGCTCGGTGACGCTGTCGCCATGCTCACCGCGCCGCGTCGTTTCAAACCGCACCGCGGCGGTCCCCGGCGTCCGTGGATCAGTCTTCCATTGGTCCGTGAGGAAATTCACAGACTTGACGTACACGCTCACGCGAGTCTGAATACCCCAAAGTTTCACAGGGTTTTTCGGGTTTGAACCCGAATATAGCTCCTGCAACTCTTTTGCCGCCGCACAGCACGACAGCAAAGAGGCAAGCTCGAAATTGTCTCGCAGCGCGGGCGGATCATAGGTCTCGCGCGCCCGGATATAACGCACGATGAAAGCCTGCGTCACCGCATCGCGTTCAGAGATCGGTCCCCCTTCTTCGAGCGGCCGGGCGACCTGTGTGAAGCCCGTCGTCTTATCGACTTCGAGGACGACAACCTCAGTCGATTTCAACGGGACCAGCTCCCAGAGCACGCCGAGAGCGACGGCGACTCCCGCGCCAAGGCATACCGCCACAATTCGCCACACGTCGCGTGACAGCGTTACCTTCCGGTAGACTTCCTGCTCCCACCGCTCGCCGTCGCGATAGTAAGACTTCCCAACCGGATCTTCGTCAGACCCGTTCTGTCGCTCATTGGTTTGCATCTATGAAAAGCTCCGCCTAGCGCCTCACGTTGCGCAACGCCGCCTGAATTTGTCGACCGACCGCGCTCGCGCCACCGCTCCCGCCGTCAAACATCGTATTCGTGCCTTGAGACATGCCTGCGGCTCGCGCATTCGCCAAACGCAGCGCCAAAGCGTTCCTTGCAGCCGCAAACCCGCCCGTAAAGTTATTCCAACCACGCTCTCCCGCGCTCACCATCCGGCCTTGCACCATTGGCGTTAGGGGATCGCGCAGAGCGTGTCCGCCCACGATCGAGGCGGCGATTGCGATTGATTGGGGCAGGACGAACCAGCCAATGAACATGAGGAGCACGAAGGGAGCTACCACCGTCATCGCGCTCGTAAAATCGGTAATCGTCGAAAGATTGTTGATCGCATTCTGGCCGAGCTTAATGAAAAAGCCGACCATTCCGTAAACGATAACTGGCACGAGCGCGTGCTTTATCGCCTCCCTCATCCATCCATTAAACAAGAAGGACGAAGCGTCAAAAAGCGCCATCGCCACGAAGAACGGCGCAAGTCCAAGTACCACAAACAGCGCCAATTTGCCGAGCAACACCAGCGAGCATGCTATCGCCAAGAATACGAGCGTGACCACCAAAAGAAGACCCGCCACAATGGCCAACCCGACCGACGAGAACGTTCCACCTCCCGCCATGATCTTCTTCGCGGCGTCGAGAGCTGCCATCCAGAGCGTTGTAAGCCCGTTTGAGACCGACGCTTCCGGCGAACCGCAATTCGTTCCACCCATCGCGTTGCACACAGCCGTCGCGAACGAGTCGGGCGCCTTCGTCAAGACATCAGATACGATTGCCGAATATTCCGCCCATTTGAACGCGAGCGTATAGATCAGCATCGCTCTCGCAACATTCCATAGGATCGTCCAGGCGTGCAACGGCGCACGCCCGAACATCATCTGATAGCCCCACATCGCTATGTAGACGGTCAGCCCCAGAAAAAATATGGGTTCAAGCGCTGTCGCCAACGTTTCATAGAGTGACTGCACTACGGTCAACGCCTGCGTATCAATCGCGGCGAAGAACTTCCCAATGATGTCGTTCATCGGTTCACGGGCCTCGCCTCACCGCAATCGCTCGCAAATGCAGACCCGAAATTGATCCCGGAAAAGCGACAAGGAGCCGTAAGCTCTTGGTGCGCGCAAGCCGACAAAGCGACTAGCGCCACGGACCCGAGAAGGATCATCACAATCCGAGTCATTAGTTCCCCACCAACGTCATTTTTGCCGGATCGAAGGTCATCACGTTTGCGAGCTTCGATGCTCCCGCCAGTTCCTGCATTTGTTGCGCGTTGAGCGCGGCGTTTGTTCCGTTCACAACGCCGATCAACTCATTAATTGTCAGGCCGGTCTGTACCTGCAATTGCGAGTTCTGGTCGATCGAGCCCTTAATATCCGCCGCAGAACCGATCTGCCCGCCGGCACTCTGGAATGACGAGCTTCGCGTCTTCGACGCAGTTTGCGCACCCGACACCATCCCCATAAGCGCGCCTGTCGTGTTCACCGCGCCTTGATAGGCCATGTCCGTTCCGTCCAATGGACCGGACAGGTTCCCCGACAGGCTTTTCACGAGGTTCAGACCGTTGATAATTTGCGAGGCGAGGTTTCCGAACTGCCCCAGATTGCCCCACGCCATCGCCGAGCCGCCGAGGATCGACGAAAAGTCCGGCGCGCCCGACATCGAGAACCCACCCCCGAGAGCGGCCTGAGCAATCGAATCCGTCGAGCGATTACCTGTCACGGCCTGGAGCGTCTGATTTACAGTGTCCAAAATCTGTTGGTTTGTTTGCATGATACTTGCGGTATTCGACGCCGTCTGTGTCGCCTGCGTCAGTGTGGCATTGTCGATAACTGGTACTTGGGCAAATGCGCCGCCAGAGAAAAGCGCGAAGCCGCTCGCGATCAGCACAAGCTTTTTCATTTCACGACGCCTCCATTCGCGGCTTGACGTTGAACCTGTCCCAAATTGGCCGACACCGCGTTGTAGGACGGTGTCAACAATACTGACTGTTGTGAATTATCCGCGCTTAAAGCCGCGGCGGCGCCGACCAAGGTCATCAGCATGGGGTCGAAGCTCATCACCGAGGAGTCCGCGTTCTGCGAATACACTCCGCGCAACGTGCGCTGCGTCATCAAATCCGCCTCTACAGCGGTGACCTGAATCGCTTGGTTCCAAAGTGAGCCGTTACCGACTCTCGCGACCGAATTGTGATTCCACGCCCCTTGTATCGGGTCGATCCCGCCGACTGACGCCCCGGCGCTCTGAAACCCGCCTACGCTGTCGCTAAGCGCCCCGGAGACGGCCTGGGAAGACGCGACCGACTGCGCGGCCGACTTCACACTCAATCCCCCAACCGACTGTGGCCCATAGGCCATCATCGGGCTCACATCGAGGTTTGCGACCTTGTTGCCGGCGTCTGCGGTCGTACCCGTGACATCCTTCGTTCCACCCGGCGTCTGCCCGGCGCCGGTCCCCGGCGACTTGACGCTCCCCGTAATTCCCTTCGACGGTTTCAGGGTGTCGTCCTTGGATTGACGTGCCTTTTTCATGCAGTCGGAAATGGACTTTTCAGTCCCCTCACGCGGCGCGTCCGCGACCGGAACGGCGGCCAAGGCCGTCGTCGAAAGCAGGCATCCCAATGCGAAAGCCACGTTACCGCGCATGGCGACTCTCCTTCTCCCAACCGCAGAACACAGGAAGCCATTTCTCGGGCGCATCCCCGAGCCGTTCTCTCAATTCCTCGCATTCCGCGACGGTCTCGACGTTCCCTGACAGCACTTTCACGAAATCCTGCATCGAAGACAGATCGAGCTTTGCGATCACAGAATCGTGGTCGTGCTTAATGAGAAACTGGCGGGACTCGGGAGATGTGTCCTTCACCCACTTAAATTCTTGGTGGGAGAGGCCAAACCGAACCCGATGACTTTCTTCATCGGCTCTTGGGTTGGGGAAAAATAGGTTCGTCAGCGTTTGTTCGAGCACAGTGTGTCCCTTCTCCGCCGTTACAATGTCTCGCGCCGACTGCGTTCCAAAGCCGATAATGCCGTTCAGCTTTCGGATTGTCTTGAGTTTGTCGTTCAAAAACGTCGCGAATTTCCGATCGTCCAGAATTTTCCACCCTTCGTCGATGACCATGATGAGCGGTGTTCCGTCCATCATCGACTCTATCCGGTGAAAGATGTAAGCGAGCGCCGCTGTCCTTATGTCCGCGTCGTCGAGTACGAGCGTCATATCGAATCCGAATATGCCGCTCGAGGCGTCCCAGACATCAGTGGCGTTGTTGAAAAGCCACCCTCGGCTCTTGAGCCACACCTGAAACCGCGAGGCCAGATCATCGTGGCTCGCCCGCTCGCGACCTCGGAGCAGGTCCGGCACTTCATCGAACCGCCGCTCACGAACCGGTATCTCAAAAACCTGTTCGACCGCGCTTTCTACGATCTTTTGCTGTTCCGCGCTCAAATCGCCCCCGTCGCGCGGCCTCACAAGAAATTGTAGGAGCGCGTTTAGGAAGGCCCTATCCACGGGAGTATCTGGAACGTGCAGCGGATTGAACCCCGTTGGACGCCCGGGGATCAGCGCTTCATACCGGCCGCCCAATGCTCGAATGAGCGGGTCTGCGCCCCGATCCTTATCAAAGAACGCCACGCGCGGGCGCGGCGAAATACGCATGGCCTCGCACAGCAAAAACCCGAGCGCGACGGTTTTACCCGAGCCCGTAGGACCTACGACGGTGAACGACCCGACCTGCCGCCTATGAAAATTGAAGTAGTAAGGCGTCTGGCTCGTCGTCTCCAAAATCGCAATCGCCGGACCCCAACGATTTCCGTCCGCCTTCCCGACCGCGAAATTATGCAGGCTTGCGAACCCGCAGAAATTTCGGGACGAGATCAGCGCCCTACGTGCGATATAGCCAAAATTGCCTGGGAGCTGCGCCCAGAAGCAGGGTTCCCCATTCATGTCCTCGCGAACGACGATCGTACCCATGCTCTGCAATTCTTCGTTCGCCGCCTGCAAACAGCGATCCAACTCCTTAAGCGAGCGACCCAGACATTGGACGGTTAAATGATGCTCACCAAGCACTGTCCGGTTCGTCAGAAGCTCGTTTCGTGCAGTCGCTATCGCTTCCTCGACTTCCGTTCCTGCCTCGTCGGAGGCGCTGATTTGACGCTCGACCTTCTTGACCAGCGACAACACCGGCGCCCGATCCGCGAGCGAGAACGATTGCGTGACAATCAGTTCAGCCGGTATCCGAAGAAGCCCGTCGATCATTCCTGCTCCCGAATAGGGCGGATATTCCTTGATCGACAACATCGCGCCGAAGCGGGTTTCATCCTCAGAGGCCCCGCGTACCTCGAATGCTTTCTTCCCGAACGTCACGCGCTTTGGGGCTAAGTACTGATCCAATCCCATCCGCGGTAACGCCACCGGCTGGGGTATGCCCCCGTTGACAAGTTGAATGAAGAACTCGCAGGGCTCGGAGAACACCCCATCGCCTCGGCGAACTGCTTTCAAAACGCGGGGTTGATAGCGCCTAAATTCCTTTTCGAGGTTCGAGACGACATCACGCAATTCCTGCATCGCCTCACGCCGGAACTCGGCCTCATCCGCGCCCAAGCTCTTGCGGAAATATTTTCCAATGCTCTCAGCCAACCCCACGCGGCCCTGAAACCCGCGCCGGATCACCGTGAAATAGAGATCGTTCACAAACATCCGCTTATCGGCGAGGCTCGCCATGAACCGCCGATCCAGCTCGCGGGCAAACCAGTTGTCGACCCGCCCCCCGATCGTCGGGGACACCTCTCGCCGTACGATGTGCGAATACACCGCAAAACGAGAGTCGTTCATTGCCCGGATAACAGTGTTACGGGCTGTCAACCGCATGTCGATTTCGGCTTGGTCTGCGGTCTGAAAACAAAAGCCACCCATTTTCACGACACTGACGAAATGACCGTCTTTCGTCACGATCGTCCGAGCGTCAGCGTGTCTCAAAAACGGTAAATGACGCGCGACAGGAATTTCCAACGAAGCGCGAGAACCAAATTTTATTGATCGTTTGAGCCACTGTTGCACGAACGGCCTCAAATTTATGGGCTATAGGAATCGCCGCCCCAAAACGTGTGATTTCGCGTGATCGGACATTTGGTGAATTTGACGATCGCCACGTCGAGAAAACGCGGGTCTCGGACCGTCAACGCGTAAGCCGCGCCGTGAATTGGGATCAACAACAAGAATACCAACAAATTCTTGGCGTTAATCATTATCATCACGATCACGCACACTTCGACGACGAACAGGTTGAACGGCACGCCGAGCATCATGGGCGGCCTCGTCAGGCCGCCCACCAATGGATCGAGATGCGGAGGGGTGTCTTCCTCCAGTTGCATCAGCCGCCGAGGCCGCCCTGGAGCGTCGACACAATCTGCGACGATCCGAAAATGAGCGCCACGCCGACAACCACGGCGAACGCCCAAAACCACGGAATGCGCGACGTCAACGCGAGGAAGCCAACAGCCGCCACAGCCAGCGTCGCTGACGTGGTAGCGAATGTCCCTGTTAGAAATTGCAGAACGGAGTTGACGGCGTTGTTAATCGGCTGAAATTGCTGAGCCGCTGCAACATCGACGGTAGCGCAAGCGATGACGACCGCCAAAAGAGCGACAGCCGTCGCTTTTCTATTTTTCATCGTTCTTAACTCCTTCTTCGACGTAAAGGACTGACCCCCCAATCCACGTGAGGCCGCCCGCATCCTTTCCGGCGCCATCGGTTGGCGCGATCGCTGCGGACGCGGTTTTGACGCGACCGCCCTTTCGAGACACATGTGTCCCGAAACCCCAATACGCATTGGTCACTGATGCGACGAAGCGAACCGTTTCAGAGATCGCCGGCACCCCTCGGGCCTCGTAAACGCGCTCCGGCCCCGCGTTGTACGCCGCCGCCACTAGCAGGACGTTCGCGTTAAATTCGTCGGACAGGTCCTTTAAATAGGAGACCCCTGCGCGGATGTTTTCGTTGGGGTTGCAAAGGTTCGTCACCCCGTAACGAACCGCCGTCTCCGGTATCACCTGCATCGGCCCGCGAGCGCCGCGCTCCGAGTTGAGATTCACCCCGCTCGACGACTCTGCCTCAACGATTGCGAGCGCGAGTTTCACATCCACGCCCTGTTGGCTCGCCTCGCCCTTCACGAGTCCGCGGATCGTCTCGGAGTCAGGGCCGGGCATACACTGGCCCGGATCAATTGCGCGAACCACCTTCCGAGGCGCTTTGTCAGCGATCGCAGCGGCCGGGGACAGAATCAAACAGGCACAAACGCACGAAAAATAAGTGAGCTTCATAGTGGCCTCTTAATAGAGCCCTGTTCTACCGCGAGACTATTCGTCCGGCAATCTCTTGTCTGTTGACCGTGTCCGCGGTAAACCTTCTGTTGCGCCCAGGTCATATTGAGTGTCGTCGATGCGGGTTCGACCGACCCAAATACGGGCTTAAATGCAGATTGCGATTCAACTTTTTCGAGGAGGAGGCTATGTCGCGAACCAATGATTTCCGCGCGGCCATTCGTCAGGCCGAACTCGACCGCTCTCTGGACGGTTCATGGCTTATATTCCTAGAGATCATTATCGCGGCGGCTGCAGCAGGGTTCTTTTTCCGCTCGGCCACGATCGGCGTCGGCACAGCGATTATGCTTTCCGTCGCAGTAGCAGCTATATCCGCTTCTGCCAGAGCGACCGCCATCGCGCTCGGCCTTGTCCATGGGTTCTATTCCATCGGCATCTTCTGTTTTGCGGTATCCGCGTTCTCTCCCCTGCCGGGTGGGCCGGCCGAGAGAATCGGACAACTAATCGGATTTGCCGTTCTCTCATTCCTGTTGGCGTTCGTTCCCTCCTTTCTTCACGAGGGCGCGTTCCGCAGTCAAAGAGATTTTTCACGCGATTAGGCGGTACGCCAATGCCCATGCTCCGCAGCCAGCCTATTTTTATCGCTGCTTTTCTTGCCGCCGCGCTCCCCGCCGTCGCCGAGCAAGTTGGCCCCGTGCCGTTCACATACACGAGCTTTGAACGCCTCCCCCAGAACGACGCGGATCTACATTGGACTAAGTTTTTCTATTCCGAGCCCGAGCTGTCCCCGGAGGGCGACGGCAAGGCATTCGCGGCTCACATCAGCATTGCTCGTCCCGACTCCCGCCAAGAAATTGGCGTCTTCTATTCCGTCCGCGCCTGCGCACCCATCGCTTCCGAGAACGGCGCGACCATTTCGACCTGTCCGGCCCGCACCATGCGATTCTTCTCTGATGGCCGCGTCTCAGGCCCCCGCCAAATCAACGACATTTGCATTGTCCACCGCGAAAACGCCTCACCGACTGTTTCAGATTTCGGCTGGAACGCCGCGCAAGCAACCTTCCGTGTCATTGACGGCACGCCTCAAATGACGACATCCGCCGTGTTGAACGGCCACCTGTTCGCCAGATGCTCGTTCACAACCGCACTCGACGTAACCAAGTAGCCGTCGCTGGAGACGCCGCGATTTCGGAGGACGATCATGTTTCCACGCGATACAGCTCATCTCGCCCGACGAGAGCATGCAGCTTGCCCTCGCCCGGCGCGAGATCAAGGCAACCCTTCGGGCGCGCTACGCGCGGCCTTGACACCGCTTCAGGACGAAGGCTGGCGCTCGCGAAACTCTCGCAGGAGCTTCGCTATGTGCATCGCCTCAACTTGTGTCGCCTTCCTATTTGCCGCTCCGGTTTCTGCGCTTGCCCAAGCTTCGCAACCGATGTCTTACAGCAACGCGCGCTCGCTTCCGCCCACGAACCCGCTCGCCGTCATCTGGCGCAGCGAAATCCAAAGTCAAAACGCGTTCGTCCGCGCCGACAAAGACCTTCAAAAAACCCTCGCTCCAAACGAGAACGCAGCACTCAGCATCATCTCGAAAGACTTTCCGCTCGACGGCGAGACGCTGATTGTCTCGATCGCGTCGACCCGCTCTTGCGAAGGCGCCGCCAATAATTTCGCATCGAATATCGAGCCTGAGATTTGCGATGTAAAAATCGCTCGCCTGAAAAACGGCAAGCTCATCAACATTCAGAAAGCGACCGGCTGTTATATCGATCATAACGACTCGGACTTGCCTGCGCAAAACCGCGACGACGATACGTTCGTCGCGTTCGACCGCGACCGTGGCGTCCTTCGACTGCAAACAAGAGTCGGCGGCAAAATGCTCCCAGCCTGCCAGCGATCCATTACCCTGAAATGAAGCGACGCGTACCGACTAAAGGATAACTTAAATGCACAAGCGCCATTTTCGTCGCCTGGCAATCAACTTCATTAGCGCGTTTAGCACAACCGTCTATGCCGCGCAGTATTGCGAGAAGACGAACTATTCCGCGCAGGAAATCACAAACGCGGTCAACAATTCATCGTTACGAGACGAGCTCAAAAGCACCTCTTGCTCGCTCGGCGGCCTCGGTCGTTTCGAATCCGGCGGAAACAAGGGAATCTATAACGAGTCCTGTTGCACCGGCATTTTTCAGCTCAACAATTCAAATATAAAGAAATATGCGAACGGCATGACCCGTGAGCAATTTGGATGCCAATCATTACAGTTTCAGGCTGACACATGGGCAAAACTAACGAACGACGGCTACAATTCCGGCACCGTCAGCCAACTAATGTCCATGGGTACATTCGACGGTCAAAAAGTCGACGCGGGCTTTGTCGCCTCTTGCATCCAGCTCGGGACTGGTAACTGCCAAAAGATGCTAAACTCAGGGCACTGCTCGGGATTTCAAGACAGTAACGGCACGACGATTTGCGACATGGCGAAAAACGCGCGCTCTCTGACCGACCCAAATTGCAAAAATGACTCCGGTTCCTCTGGTTCCAACGGCGGTTGCCCGTCCGGCCCCGGCGACTTCCCAACCACGCCAGCGCCGACCACCCCCGCCGTCAGCCTTTCCGCCTAATTCGCTCCCTCATAACGCGCGAAGCCCCTATGCGAAACGCCCTTGTCGTGGCCACTTCCTTAATCGCCACTGCTGCCATCGCCCAAACAGCCCTCACGCCGACGCCCCTCCCCAACACGCATCCGAAAACTACATCTGTCTTTGACATCCCCCAAAGAGGCGTCACCTTCATTACAGGGGACACGTGGGTTCAGAACGGACAAACCATTCGCCTGTACGGCGTGCAATCCTGCATTCGTGGCACCGCTTTCACAAATCAGGCAGGGCGGAAAACTGATTGCGGCGAAGCCTCCCTTGCTTATCTCGCCGCCCTCGCCCGCGACACCAAACCCACGTGTACGGCGCTCGCGCAAACCGGAACTCCGCCCGTGATCCTCGCGATCTGCGCGGCGCACGTCGGCGCAAATACCCTTGATCTAGGCACCATCCTAACCACCGAGGGTTTCGGCTTCGCCGCCCTCGCCGCGAGCGGGAAGGCGGTCTATCAACCCTATCTCATCGCCGAACTGACCGCGAAAAAGGAGAAGCGCGGCCTATGGGCTGCGCCTGATTTGCCCCACCCTCACGCCATCATGTCCAATGCCCTCACCACAAGGCAGAATCCCCTCAAATAGCCAACTGTCGCCACCCCTCACGCGTCGCTAAGGAAGACCGAAAATGAAGCCTCACTTTCGCCTCGCTTATCTCGCTGCGTTGGCAATCTCGGCTTCCGGCTGCAAGCCCTCCGTCGACATTCCAACCGATCAGCAAGCAGCGGACGCTCTCTACAGTGAAGGCCCGATAAACGAGTGCATGTCTCTCGTTGACCCCACCAAACAGCAACAATCGCCGGAGTGTCTCGCCGCCAAAAAAAGGAAGCGCGCAGCCTTCATCATAAAGATCGAGAAATGCAACGAAGGCGCGCAAGTTCCGATGATTCAGGGCGCCACCATCCCAACCGGAGTAACGTGCACTCTCTCCATAACCTTCGACGAGATGCAGCGCGAACCATCCGGCCGTGTCGCCATCTTCTTCAAAGCCGCTAACAAGTGGAACGGCTCGCTGTTGTGAAGCTCACAGCAGCCACCGTCGCCAAATATTTGCGCGGCCGACCTACCGGAGGCGGGTACATTTGCCATTGCCCCGTCCCGTCCCACGGTAAAGGCCGCCGAGACCTCAAACCGTCTCTCGGCGTCTCTGATGGCGACAAGGGCCTCGTGGTTCATTGCTTTGCGGGCTGCCGCCCTTCCGACGTCCTAGCTGAAATCGCGCGACTTACCGCCAGTGGGCTCCCTCTTCCTTACGAGAAGTCTCCACCGACGCCTGTGGTGGCGCCGAAGCGAACCACCAGCGCTTGGGCTCTCAAGCTCTGGCGCGCCGCCATTCCCACGCCGGGAACCCCCGCCGAGACCTATCTTCGCTCGCGCGGGTTTGACTTCGCGCCGCCCTCATCCATCCGATTCCTTCGGTCCTATAAATACGATCGCGATCGAGCGTTCCCCTGTCTGATCGCCGCTGTCCAGAACGTCGCTCGCGAACTCACCGCGGTTCAAATCACTTTTCTCGACCCTACAGGGCGCTCGAAAGCCGACGTCTTAGAACCGCGGAGATCCGTCGGCCCGCTTGGCGCCGGCGCTTTGCGCCTCGCTCCCGTCGCCGAACACATTGGCCTTGCCGAAGGCTTCGAAACCGCATGGGCTGCAATGCTCATTCATAACCTTCCGAGCTGGGCCACGTTGGGCGCAGAGCGATACTCGCTTGTTAGACTCCCACCCGCGACCCGGCGCGTCACCATCTTTGCCGACCCCGATCCTGTCGGCCTCACCGGCGCGAAACAATTCGCCATAGCCAACCCACACATTGAAAGCGACATTCAATGCCCAAGGACGAGCGACGACTACGCCGAAATATGGCGCGTGATGGCGAAAGAAAAGTCTTAAGACGCCGGCCTATCGGCCGGCGTCTTTCGCTTCTCTCCCCGTCTCGCCGCTGGCCGCCAGGGACTCGTAAAACGTCTCAAACCTTTGATTTGACGGTCGCGCCCACATCAGCTCGAATTTCTGATTGAAACTCTGCGCTGCCTCCCGCTCAGTTACCAGCACCAAATCATTGTCCTGTCGCGCCAGACCAGACACCGAGTCATTTGCCGAACCCGTTCGCAAAATTACGTCGCCGATGGTGTACCCTTTCAGGTGCATCAGTCCCCCGTCAGTGGATTTCACGCGGATCGAAACATTTTGGGTGCGTGACAGGCGAGTCAATGGGTGCTTATCGAACAAATGGAGCTGTTGCAGTTCCCGAGGGTCCAAATAGACGCGAACCTTTACCCCTTTGTCCGCCGCTTCTCGCAAGGCGTTGATGACGCGATAATCGCTTAACACGAATGCAGCAAAATTTATCGTCGAACCGGGTGACGCCTGGTTCAAAATGTTCACGTCAATCTCTTCCAAATTCGTTTCGGGCGCGTAGTAAATCGACACGTGACGCCCCGCCTCCGCTCGAAGCTCAATCGGCAGAAACGTCGTCAGCCCAATAAACAAAAGCATCCATCCGCGTCGTTGCCGTCGTATCATTCGCCGCCTCCTTCTCCGTCGTTTAAGGGCGCGCCCTCCGGGCCGGGCTCTACTCGCGCCGTCGGCGCTCCCGGAGCCCCTGCGGGTCTCCGCCCTTCGGGTAACGATCCCATCGCGCATCATCCTATGTGGTCGCGCAAAGCGCGACGCCGATTCTAAGCGGCGTGCGCCTTCGGCGCACATATTTTTTCGTTCTCGTCTCGACCCATCAGCATAACGCCGTGCTCGCGCAGTCAAGCGCGTAAATGCGCTGCGTCGCAAGCGACGCCCCTTGCGGGTGACTCGCGCTGCGCGCGGCGTTGACGCCAAAGGCGTCGGGACGAGGAACGTCTGCTTTTCGCCACGCCTGCGGCGCGTCGAACAAGGAACATCGGAGCGCGGAACACAAATAAAAACAAAACGTAAAATCACATTGGCTGCCTTTTTAAATTGACGAAAGAATAGAATGGCCCTATATTAAGGGACATAAGATTGCTAAACAAATGGAGAGAAAAATGTTTGCTATGAACCACACTATCTATGCTCCCCGCACTGCCGCTTTCGACGGTTCCGCTCGCGCTCTCACCGACGACGAAATGCGCCGCGCCGCGCCTTCTATCTTCGCCGTTGAGGCACACGCCAGCCGTTCGGAACGCTTCGCCCCTATTCCCACAATCGAAGTTTTGCGAGGTCTGCAAAAAGAAGGCTTCGCCCCCGTCGCCGTTCGTCAGTCTCGCTCGCGCGACGATAGCAAGTACGACTTCACGAAACATATCATCCGCTTGCGCCGCCTCGACGACGCCCGCGCCTATCAGGTTGGCGACACCATTTGCGAGATCATCCTCAAGAACGCGAACGACGGAACGAGCGCTTACGACCTCATGGCCGGCTTGTTCCGCATCCGCTGCAAAAACTCGCTTGTCGCGCAGACCGCCACCATAGACAGCGTGAAGGTCAGGCATAGCGGCGACGCTATCGGCAAGGTTATCGAGGGCACCTATCGTGTTCTCGGCGAGGCTGAAAACATCCTTGCCGCCCCGCAGGACTGGGGCAATGTGAAACTGCCCTACGAGGCGAAGGCCGCTCTTGCGGAAAGCGCGCATATACTTCGCTTTGCCGACGCTGAGGGTAAGGTCGCGACCCCCATTCAGCCCGCGCAGTTGCTTGCGCCCCGTCGCGCAGACGACACCGCAGGCGATTTGTGGACCACCTTTAACGTCATACAAGAAAACGTCATTCGTGGGGGCCTCTCCGCTCGCGCCCCCGCGACCACGGACGAACGCGGACGCCGACGCCGTGGCCGCATGGTCACTACGCGCGAAATCAACGGCATCGACCAAGACGTGAAGCTCAACAAGGCCCTTTGGGTTTTGGGCGAACGGATGGCGCAACTTCTCAAATCCGCCGCCTAACCGACAAGGGTGCGCCCTTCGCGGGGCGCGCCAAAAAACTCCGGCGCCGCAAAGCGGCGCCGGCCGCTCCCCGCACGTTTTCTCAGGGCCGACCCATGCGCGCTTATCTGGTCACAGGCAAAACCTACCCCGTCCGCCGCGAATTGCGAGCTGCTGGCGGCCTTTGGTCACGCGACCAAATGGGCTACCTTTTCCGCGTGGAGGACATGGCGCGCGCTGCGCCGGTCATCGAGCGCGCGCGCCTCGGCGCCGGCGAACTCGAGATCGCAGACGACGCATTCGAGCCCCTAGCGGGTGAGGCGTTGCGCGCTTATCGGCAGGACCGCCAAGAGCGGCGCCGGCAACGCCTTTTGAAGCGCGCCGACGCGGCCGACAAACGCGCGCAGACGGCGCGCAACCGCATCGCGCCGCATGAGCGGGAATTTCTCGCGCTTGGAGAGCCCGTAAAAATCGGCCACCACTCCGCGCGCCGACACCGCAAGCTCATCGAGCGCGCCGACAAGGCTTTCATGGACGCGGGACAGGCCCTCGCGGAGGCCGAGAGCCTGCGCCGACTCGCCGAGACGCTCGCACCCGTCCGCGTCAATGGCGACGCCGAGACCCGCCGCCAGATCGAGCGCGACGCGAACGCCGCCGCTATTGGCGTCGGCGACACGATCAAGGACCCGATCTTTGGCGAAGGCGTCGTTGTTAGCGCCAACCCGAAGACTTTCACCGTCAATTATACCGGCCGGGGTTTCACGGAGACCATAGACAAATCGTGGGCCACGCTTGTCGCCAAAGGCTCCCCGGAGGATATCCCCGAGCCCAAATTCAAGGCCGGTCAGAAGGTCATCGCCATGCGCCTCGCCGCGACATTCGAAGGCGTCGTTACGCGAGTGACCCGGCGCGGCTACCGCGTCCAATACGAATTCAACGGGCGCCCCTACAGCGACATCTTTTCAGAAGGCTCTTTGGAGCCCCTCCCCCTCGCCTAACGCAGATCATCCCAACTCCCCGAGAAAGGCCCATCGACGAAACAGCCGAAATTTGACCGCAGCGCCGTCATGCGACGCGCCAAAAAACTTGTTGGCGAGGGAGTCCCCCGCAAAATCGCCATGGCCCGCGCGTGGAAGGAGCAGGAGGCCGCCCCGATCGCGGAACAACGCCCCGCTCGCCGCCCTCGCCTCGCGCCAGCAGCCGGGCGGCGCCGCCGCCGCCCTGCGCCGCTACGGCGTGGAGCCCGACGTCATCGCGATCGCCGCCAAACGCCTTGCCGAAATGGCCTCCGCCGCCGTCAAAGCCGCCGCCGCCGCTGCAACCCGCCGCGCCGGTCCTATCGCAGCCCTGCGGTACGACCCCCGCCACACCATCGAGGCGCGGCGCGGGTCCGATGGCGTCTACCGCTAACCGACGAACACGCCCGCGCCCGGGCTTTATCGGAACATCGACGCCCGACTCGCAATTTGACAAAAGCGCCGCTGTCCCGCTACATAGGGACCGTGGCGCGCCTCACGCCCACAGAGGTTTGAAATGGCCGACGAACCCGAAAACTTGATCCTGCACCTTTTGCGCGACATGCGCGAACGGATGGCGACGAAGGATGACATCGCGGACTTGCGCTCGGAAATCGCCGATGTGCGCTCTGAAGTTCACTCCCTTCGCGCCGATGTAGCGTCCGACCTAATGACGATCGAAAAACGTATGGGGGATCAGGAAAAGCGCCTATCCGACCAAATTGTAGGTCTACGTCGCGCCGTGGTCGAATATCACTCTTCGGCTGTCGGTCACGGCGTACTCATCAGCGAAATCGACGAACGACTGCGAGTCGTCGAGCGAAAGCTTAACATTGAAACTCATTGACCAAGCCAAATCCAAGGACGCCGACTAAGGCCGTCCGCCGCCTTTCCGGAGAACGTGCGCCATGACCCCCGAGACCCTCGCCGCCGCCGGCGAGCTACTCGCCGGAGCCGAGTGGCAAACCGCCCTTGCTCGAATGCTTGGCCCGTTGCATCCGCAGGGCGCCCGCGAAAGCCTCGATGTCAGCCTCGTTCGTAAATGGGTGCGGCAAGAGCGAGCAATTCCGGCCTGGGTACAGCCCGCCCTTGCCAAACTGCTGGCAGAGCAGCCAGCCAAGCTCGCGAAACAGGCCCGTAAGTGCGAGGCGCTCGCCAAGCGCCTGGCGCCCTGTTGACCGGCCCTATGGCAACTCGCCGAGCGGCGCAGGCCCCCACCCGCGCCTGCCCCCTCCCCATCACGCTTTGCGCTTCGGCCGCTCTTCCCCGAGCAGTTCCGCAACGCTGATCCCCAATTGTTCGGCCACCCGCACCAGCGTCAAAAGAAGCACCGGCGCAGTTCCGTTCTGAATCTTATAAAATTGCGGCTGCGACAGCTTAATTTGCCGTGCGAAATCCAGCTTCGTCATTCCAGAGCGCTCCCAGTGCTCAAAGATCACTTCTCCGAGCGCGTCCAGATGGTCTTCATAGCGATTTGCGGGCGCCTGCCGCCGCTTCACCGCAGGCGGGGGCTCAAACAACTCCGGCAGAGTGATTTTTAGCGCAGACGCGATCTTTTCCAGCGTTTGCAGCGTCGGGTTTCCCACACGCCTCTTGATCTCACGAAATTGCGTATACGAAATGCCCAGAACCAACGTCGAGAAATCGCTCTTCCTCATCCCCGACGCTTCCGTCGCGAGAATGATATGATCTGCGATATTTTTCACGACCGAGCTTTGTAGCAGTTCCTGCCGCTCTTTCTGGTAATCGCGTCCTTTCGGCCGGTAGCCCCTATCCTTGCGCTCTTCTTTCGCTGGCGGACTTCCCGCTCCTCGCGACTTCTTCGCCATATCCAAGCCTTCAACTATTGTGCCGCTCCCCATCAATCGCTGATTCTCGCTCATTTGCCATGCGCTATGTCGCTTATAGCATGTGAATAGGCATAAATTAACGCCGGCTCCCGGCCGACCGCTCGCGAACGGCGACGCGCAACGCACTCGTCGCCGTGGCGACCGGAGCCGTTGCGAGTTGACTTTGCTTACGTTATCTTTTCGTCAATTGCGCCGAAGCGGCAAACGCGGCACCCTTTTCACAAGGCTGCGGCGGGCGCTCTGTTTCGGACTTCAAATAGTTAATAATCCCTGAAAATTGGCCACTCCCTGGGATTTCCGCGATCTCGTTACGAATTTGCGACAAGCCCCCATCCGCAGCTGATCGCCGCCGGCGGCCGCTACGCCGCCTTCTAGCGGGCCCGCGCCGCCTCCGAAGGCTGGCGGCCTACGCTGGCCCGGGCCCACCCCCAGCCTCGACAGGATCCCCGATGGACAGCCAGTGTCTTGGCCGTTCCCCGGCCGGGATCTCGCCGATCCCGAGCTGTTCCCCCACTCGCCAACCGCGTCCCGCCCCAAATTCGATAGCCGTTCCTCGGTCACGCGGCAGGGGGTTCCCTGTCGCGGGGCTCCCTTGGCGGGCTGGTGTAGCGCGACAAATCATATGGCCACACGCGACAATCAAATGACCTAGCCCCCTCCAGCGTCATCAGCCCTTTGTAGCCGCCCCCGTATCGGCTCCGGCAGGAGGCGTTCGCAAGCCTCCCTCGCCGCCGTCCCTGTTGCCGCGAAGCTGGTCCCGCCATTCCCCGGTACCCCATCAGGGAAGACCTGGACGAACCACGCCCATTGACCGTCCTGTGGGCCGCCATTGATCCGATACAGGCGTGCAATGGAAAGGCCGCCGTCGGATAGGCTCCAATCGTCGATCATGATGTCGACCGAGCCATCCAGGCGCTTGAAGGATGTTCGCCTCCACTTCAAATCCTGCATACGGTGATCTCCCCGGTCCGCTTGGCCGCCGGCCGCCGTATAGGTGAGCTCCACGGACGCAACCCACCCAACCAGCCATAGATCGCTCGCGTCTGCGACTAGCGCAGCTATCTTGATTCGGACCTTGGGACAAAAATGCGTAGGCTTGTGAGCATGCCATCACCAGTCCGGCTTCCATCTCGGTTCGCGGAAGTGCCGTCTGATGGCTTTCAGCAGAGCACGCTCAAAATGATCTTCGGAATTGATAAGCGAAAGCAGATTGCGGGCCGCTTCGACCTGATTGAGGCCGTATAACGCGAGCGCACCCATCACGACGCGTGTGCAGGATTTTGGATTGCGTAGTGCACCTCCGAATTCTGTCCTTCTGGTCGCGAGACTAAGCCAGAGTCCGCTATACCCGATCTCTAGGGGGGTGAAGACCGCCTTGACGCCCGGAGGCTTCCAAAGCCGGTCGATTTCGTGGTGGTCTTTCGCAAGGACATGCGCGAGCATCCGCGCCGCGGTCTTCTGCGGCGACGGCGGTTGCCTGACGTCTTCGCAGGCACTGCCATCGGAGCTGCAATACCTTGGGTGGTGATTGACGAAATCGAGCGCGGTACTCTGGTCGAGAGATATATCTTCCTCGATCATGAACTCGGACGTGAGGTTGCCCGCGCGGAACCATCGACCGTCACGGTAACGAAGCGGGCCGTTGTCCCGCGCTGGGTCATAAGGCTGGGCATGCGGCGATTTTACATCGCGCTTGCTCAGTAAGAAGCGAAACGCCGTTGGGTTGTAGTCTGTGACGGCCTCTACCCAATAGATATTTTGACCGTTAACAATGTCGGCCCAAGGAATCTCGAAGGCGACGGTCCCGTACATGGAGCCATTGGCCCACGTATTCGCCGAAAGCCAGACCACGCTGATACGAGACCGATTGAGCAGGCTCTTGTCGTAAATAAGCCCAGACTTGATCCGGCCATCCTCAATTATGCGCTTTGCTGTCGGTACATGCGCGATATGCCGGACGGTCGTTATCTCGACCTCTTCACCTTGGCGGATTCTGTATTTGTCCCAGTCTGGCATGCTGGGATTTTTACACGATGACCGATGCGATGTCTGCCTTACGGGTCCCTCGCGTAGGGCTCAGAGCTGTGCAAAACTCAAGAATTGCGCAACGTGAATTTCGCCCGAAAAAACGCACCGTTTTGAGAGACGCGCCGAAATCGAAAAGCCCGCCGGAGAAGACGGGCTTCGCGAGTTCCATATTGCCCGGTTATGCGAATGCCGCTCTTTAGGAGGAGGAGCGAAGTTCCATAAGGGGGTTTATCGGAGTCCTGCCGTTTTTCCTGCGGTGTTCCTTGGCTCATTCGATTGTTATGGTCCCTGGTTTACCGTCGAGGCCATCGGTTCCTTTCCCACCGTCCGCCCCCTTAGGACCGGGACCTGCTCCAGGACGGCCACCACATCCATCATGGCCGCCACCCCCTTGGCCCCCCGGGCCACCAGGTCCGCCGATACCGCGAGCACCACCCGCGCCGCCTTTGCCTGGAAAGGTGTGCCCCTCTTTACCGACTATAATAAGCCGAGACAGTTCCGAGTCGTCCTTATCGGCACCGGTTCGTTCAACTACGACGACTCCCCCATTTCCGCCATTCCCGCCAGCTGATCCATCCTTTCCTGGGGTGCCTTGGCCGCCTGGTGTTGCGTCATTTCCGCCTCCACAACCACGAATCCCTTGCAAGCCACGACCGCGTGCATTGCCGCCGGGTGGTCCTTGTACGCCGTTCGCTCCGGGTGCTCCAGCAACACCATCTTGGCCTGTAAGGTCGATGCGGAGATCATTGTCTGCGGTAAGATGGGAAAATTTTAGGAGCAGAGTGCCGCCGGACTCGCCTGGCGTTCCCGGCGGTCGAGCTGATCCGTTCTTGTCAAACGAAATAATTTCAGTCGTCCCCGATATGTTGAGCTCATTGGCAGTGACAGTAAGGCTATGTCCATTAGTGATAACGTGGCCTTGGCGAAATTCAACGACATCAGAGGTGATTGACCTATCACCATCTAGCGATAGCTTTCCCGCAATAGTAAATACTTTTTTTGGATAAGGTGCGACGGTCGTACATAAACCTCGGCTGGTTTCTATCATTATCAAAAGGTCTTTCTTATCTACTGTAGTGCACGGTGTGCCGATGCCGCCATCACTTACAACGGTTCCCGGGCCAAAGCCCGGCTGACAACTCCCATTTGTAACCATGACACGATGGATTTTAGGAGCAGCTGCGGGAGACTCTCCGTCTGATCTCCGCCATTTTACGGTAAGCGCAGTAGGCTCTCTGGTTAGAGAGCAATTCAGGGCGCTGGTACTCGCGTGGGCTTGTATACAAGTGACGAAGGCGCTCATTGCTCCCGGTGCAACTTCCCTCAAGTAATCATAGCTCGCCCCCTCGAATGACGCATTTTGGGTGTTTTTCGAGCAATTCTGTTCTTTCCATTGATCCGCTTGTTTCCTGTCGAATTTTCCGCCTACTTTGAGAGGGACACCGTAAACGACCGTCCCTACATCAACACCGCTGTTGATGGCTTCGTCATGGTTCGAAAATTTAAAGCTGCACTGCCAGGCTACCGATGCAGCGTTCGAGCCTGCACTTGCGCCCGATGATCTTACAGTCATCAGGGCGTGGCGTAGCGGAGCTGAGCAAATGCTTTCGTCGGCTTGGATTTCACTCAGAGAAGCGGCAAAGCATAGAAGAGAAAGGCAGGGCAGAGCCGATCGCATGGCTTACTCCATCGGATTTTGGAGAATTTCTTGAGAGACATGATTGAATGTGACGAGACCCAGTTCGTGTGGGCTCGACCATCGTCTTAGCCGAGTCTGAATTCGAAAAGATGATGTCACGAAAACCGTTAGCAGGCCAGCAAGCCAAGTTTAGAAATCCGGGGCTACCAACAAAGCGTGGAGGCTTTGCCCATCAGACTTAGCTTTCGCTTGGACGTGCGCTGAAAGACCCCGGACAGCCAAAGCTCCCGGATCGATAGCGTTCACGAAACTCGTTTGGCTGCGCCGCCTGGCGGGAAACTCAATAGAGAGTGCCCGCAAGTCTCGACAAAGTGCCGCCCTTAACGGGCGGCCCCTCATACCAGCGCCGGTGCGGTTGCATATGCCGGGCCGCGCTCAAGCGTCGCGGCTACACAGGCTCTCTCTGAGAAGGGTGCAGCCCGCCCTCTCTCGAAAACAGTCGTTTTTGAGAGACCGTCGCGGGCGCACGCACCACCCCCCGAAACCGACGAAATTACCTCTCAAAACTCATTCTTGATTCCTGTCTCTCAAAAGCTCACCATACGGGTGAGATTGGAGAGAGCAGATTATGGCCTCGAAACCGAGTGCGACAACGAAGAAGGCCGCAACCCGAAAGAAGCGCAACCCGCCTCCGAGCAACAAGCCGACGCGCCATCCTTGGACGAGGAAGGACGGCGAAATTCACCGAGCCGGATACCGCATCGGCTACGCTCGCGTTTCGACGCTCGACCAGAACCTCGCCTTGCAGCAGGACGCGCTCAAGGAGGCGGGCTGCGAGAAGATTTTCATTGAGCAGATGTCGGGAGCTGTCGCCGACCGCCCCGCCCTGCGTGACGCCCTCGAATATGCCCGCAGTGGTGACACCATCATCGTCTGGAAGCTCGACCGCTTGGCACGGTCGATGAAGCAACTCATCGAGACAATCGAGGGCTTGCGGGTTCGAGGCATTGGGTTTCGAAGCCTGACGGAGGCCCTCGATACGACGACGCCGCAAGGCGTCTTGGTGTTTCACCTGTTCAGCGCCTTGGCGGAATTTGAGCGTGCCCTCATCCGCGAGCGCACCCGCGCGGGGCTTCGAGCTGCGAAGCGTATGGGGCGCACAGGCGGCCGACCGGCCAAATTGCTCGAAGACGATCTCGACGTTGCGAGGACGCTTCTCGCCAATCCCGACATCACCGTCGCTGAGGTTGCCGACCGCCTTGGCGTGTCTCCCGCGACGCTCTATCGCTACTTGCCCGCTGCGCGGACTGCGAATAACCTTTCCAAATGAGCCGCAGCCAGAAGGTAACTGCGAGGTCTCTTTAGACCTGTTTTGAGACTCGAAAAGAGAGCCTATCGCGTTGTCGCCGAAGCTCTTAAAGGCGACATAGCAAGCGATGTTTTTAGGATGAGACCATGTGGGACGCAATTTTAGGTATAAAAACGGAGCTAGGTCTAATCGCTTTTGCCATAGCGGTAGCGTTACTATGGTACCGTGCTAGGTTGAGTGAGCGCCTTAAAGTAATTCAATCTGTTCCTGAAGCACAAAGGCTAGATGCCGTTGAGGCCTTAGCAGAGTATCTGCATATTGATGTTTCTGGCCTTCCTGATGATTTGAAATACAAAATCGTTCTTGAGCAGCTTAAAATTAAGTCTAATAGAGAGATGATGATTGGCGGAATATTTCTTACTATTGCGTTGGGCCTAATAGGCGCTTCCCTATTTTCTCCCGTTGGTCGAGCGTCAGCGTCAGTAGAGTACGTAGTGTGTCAAGGGGAAACGAGGCGCGACGGAAATTGCCCAAACGGCTCCACATTTTTGTCATGCGGTGAAGATGTCGATGCTTGGGCCTCCGAGCGATGCGCAGAATTCAAGAAAACAAGAACTTACCAAACACACGGCGGAATGTGTGGGTATGAGACATATAAAGTCACGTGTACAAAAGTTATATAGCAACTAGTTATTTGAATCTGTGTTACTACGCGGAGTTTTCTAATAGGAAGACTTTCGCAACAACGGCCGCGCCCTTGTTTTTCAGGGGCTTCCGATGTGCAAAAGTTTGTTGCAAAAGTCTCGCGCAAAGCTACGATTCCGGCATGACGATTTTCGGCTATGCGCGAGTCTCGACCGACGGCCAGAGCGTTGTCGCCCAAGTGAAGGCGTTGCGCGCTGCCAGGGCCGAAAGGTTTTCCGCGAGACGGAGAGCGGCGCAAAGAGCGACCGCCGCGAGCTGTCGCGCGCCATCAAGGCGCTGGCCGAGGGTGACACCTTGCTTGTGACCCGCCTCGACAGGCTGGCGCGCTCAACGCGCGACCTCTTGAACATCCTCGACGCCGCGGGGAAGGCCGGGGCCGGGTTCCGTTCCCTACATGATGCATGGGCCGATACCACGACCCCGCACGGGCGGCTTATGCTCACCGTCTTGGGCGACCTCGCGGAGTTCGAGCGCGACTTAATCACCGCCCGCACTGGCGAGGGGCGCGAGCGCGCCAAGGCGCGCGGCGTCCATATGGGCCGACCGCGCAAACTCACCCGCCATCAGCGGGAGGAGGCGCTTGCGGCCCTTGCCGAAGGTACCGCGACGCAGGCCGACTTGGCGCGGCGCTTCAACGTTGACCGCAGCACGATTTCGAGGCTCACACCATGACGGATGCGCCAGACGATAGCAGCGGCGGCATTTCCGATGCGCGGTTGCCGCTCCGCTTTCAACCGGAGCTTTCCGAACGAGAATTCTATTTCATCGGAAATATAGTTGCCCAATGGGGCTTTCTCGAACACGAAATTTTTTCGCAAACTGTGCTGTGTTTTGCCGACGGTTCGCAGCCTCCAAAAGAGCTGCACGAGTTGCAGTTCACAAAAATTCTGACGCTATGGGAAAGCTACGTCGTTAGCGCCGCAACGGGCGACCGAAAAGCCATCCTGCAACAACAGCTTGTGAAAATACGGCATTACAAGGATTTCAGAGACGCTCTCATTCATGGAATGTGGGATTATGACAAGAGCGCGCCAGAGCAGATCACCACCACCCGGGCGCGCAAAAAACAACTTATAACGGTGCGTTTTACTGCCTATCAACTCCAAGAGTTCGCCGCGGAAATGTCGAAGATAAATGCCGCAATCCAGTTTCCCGGCGGGTTCGAGGAATACGCCGCAATGAGAGCTGAGCAAGGCTCCTTCATGAGTCGCCGGTGGATTGCCATGATGAGTGGCAATCCTGTGATAGAGCAGCTTTTTCCTGAGCCGCCGCTCTCCCCCCCTTCTATGCTGGGCAAGTGACCAGCGCAGCGTCCAACCCCGTGCGTTCCGTATCGAGCGCTACGCGTATTGCAAAAGGTAGAGGTTTTGCAAAGGTAGTCCCATGACCGCCGTAGAACTTCAACGCAT
>NZ_AP027142.1:2842500-3057500 GCF_027925385.1 Methylocystis iwaonis | reverse complement strand
CGTCAGCTCAGTGAAATTGAATTCCCCGTGAAGATGCGGGGTTCCTGCGGTCAGACGGAAAGACCCCGTGCACCTTTACTGTAACTTTGCATTGGCATTCGTGTCGGCATGTGTAGGATAGGTGGTAGGCTATGAAGCATGGGCGCCAGCTCGTGTGGAGCCACCCTTGAAATACCACCCTTATCGTCATGGATGTCTAACCGCGATCCGTCATCCGGGTCCGGGACAATGCATGGTAGGCAGTTTGACTGGGGCGGTCGCCTCCCAAAGAGTAACGGAGGCGCGCGATGGTGGGCTCAGACCGGTCGGAAATCGGTCGTCGAGTGCAATGGCATAAGCCTGCCTGACTGCGAGACAGACAAGTCGAGCAGAGACGAAAGTCGGTCATAGTGATCCGGTGGTCCCGAGTGGGTGGGCCATCGCTCAACGGATAAAAGGTACGCCGGGGATAACAGGCTGATAACCCCCAAGAGTCCATATCGACGGGGTTGTTTGGCACCTCGATGTCGGCTCATCACATCCTGGGGCTGGAGAAGGTCCCAAGGGTTCGGCTGTTCGCCGATTAAAGTGGTACGTGAGCTGGGTTCAGAACGTCGTGAGACAGTTCGGTCCCTATCTGCCGTGGGTGTAGGAGTATTGAGAGGATTTGTCCCTAGTACGAGAGGACCGGGATGAACATACCTCTGGTGGACCTGTTGTGGCGCCAGCCGCAGTGCAGGGTAGCTATGTATGGACGGGATAACCGCTGAAGGCATCTAAGCGGGAAACCCACCTCAAAACCAGTGCTCCCTCGAGGGCCGTGGAAGACGACCACGTTGATAGGCCGGGTGTGGAAGCAGGGCGACCTGCGTAGCTTACCGGTACTAATCGCTCGATTGGCTTGATCGCTCTCATTTATCAACGCCCATCACAAACTCACATGTCCCCGAAAAGTGCGTAGCGGTTTTCGGATCAGGACATGTGCAAAAAACGTGATGACGATAGAGACCCTTTGCTTCGATGTGTTTCGCCGGCCTGGTGGCCTTCGGCGAAGCGATCAGACCCGATCCCATCCCGAACTCGGCCGTCAAACGCTTCCGCGCCAATGGTACTATGTCTCAAGACCTGGGAGAGTAGGTCGTCGCCAGGCCTGCCAAACACATCAAATCAACTCCTCTTCCGATCCCAAACACAAAAGCGCCGCTCCAAAAAAGCGGCGCTTCTCGCTTGTCGCGGGGTGGAGCAGCCCGGTAGCTCGTCAGGCTCATAACCTGAAGGTCGCAGGTTCAAATCCTGCCCCCGCATCCAAGCCGACTCACCCCTAAAAGAGCCCTGAAAAAAGCCTTCCCGCCGCGGCATCGGCAGAACTCGACCCGGCATCCTGCGCCTACGCAGCCCCACGGCGCCCGCGGTCCGCTCTCAGCGTGAGCGCACGCGATCGAGGCGCAACTGCGCGCCCTTTCTATTGCGAACCGATCGGTGGAAAAAAATGGCTGCAGGACAATCGTTGCCTGCAAGCAATTGCGGGGCTGGCTCTGGCTCCGCAATTCTGAGGGAAGGACGCCATGCAGCCGCAAGGCCGCGCCGCAGCGCCAAGCAATCAAGCCTTCCTGACAAACTCCGATTTTAGATAGATCGCGCCAATCCCGTCGATTTTACACGAGATATTGTGACCATCGACCGCATCGTCAACCAAACGGATGTTCTTGACCTTGGCGCCGCTTTTAACGGTCGAGGATGATCCCTTGACCTTCAAATCCTTGATCAGGCTCACCGTATCGCCCGTCGCCAGCAGATTGCCATTGGCGTCGCGCACACCTTCGCCTTGCGCTGGAGCTTCAGGCGCAGCCTCCGCTTCGTTCCACTCATGCGCGCATTCCGGGCAAGTCCACAAAGCGCCATCCTGGTAAGCATATTCCGAACCGCATTTTGGACACTTCATGTCTATCCATTTCCTGTGTCTTAGAGCGCATTCCGCAAAAGTTGAAAGACCTTTGCGATAAGGATGCGCTCCAGCTTTTTGAATCTGCAAGCTTTCCTATCACTCGCATGATTTCTATGCGAGCGGAAAGCGCGCGAGAGGGAAGTAGCTTCTCCTACTTTATCCGTGGCCGAAACGGAACCGGCGCAGGCGCGTCCCGCAGGAGGATATTAGGCGGCTGATCGTGAGGCCGGGCCGCTTCCAAATTCCAACTTTCCAGTAATTGACCTACGAAAATCAGAATTTCAGATCGCCAAGACTTCGAAGGCATGGGCCGCCCCGAAAGTGGCGGTGCGCCAACTCCCACGCTCGGATCGCTACGATTAAGGCTTCCTCCAGCCGCGCCTGTTCGAGCAGGTTCGTGCTGCGTTTATGGAATGGCGCAGAACGCGAAAGGTGAAGAAGACGCCCCCGAAGGAATATGCGCGCCGGTGCGCCCCTCCGCAAAAATCCCGCTGGCGCCCTTTTCTCCAAGGGCGCGGACTTTAGGTTTGGCCCTTGGGAGGCCTGCGCGAGGAGGGCGCAACGATGGCGGAAGACAAAGTGGTCGTCGGTGTCGTGGCTCTGCTTTACTTTGCCGCCTTCGTCGAGATTTTCGTCGCGGGATGGTGAGGCGCAGGGGCGCTGCGCCTGTTGGTCGCGACGACGAAAGGGCCGTCAAAGGCTGGGGGGAACCTTGCGCCCTTGGATGGGAATCATGAACCAATGCAGCAGGGCGAAGCCGGCGGAAATGAGCCCTGATCCATAGACGAGGGTCGAAAGTTTCGGATCTTTGATTCCGTAGCTCACAATCGCCAACAACAAGCCCAGGATGGCGACTGCCAAGGGGGTCGAACTCCGCGCGCTCATTTTACTTTAGCCTTGTTCAATTCGAGTTGTGACGGTCGCCTTCGCGACAGATTCCGCACCATGAGCTGGATAGTATCCATCAAGCAGGCATGAATGGGGCGGCGGCCCTTGCGAGCTTACGGGACGTGAAAAACCTGCCCGGGCTCAGACGCGCTTTTCGTCGACAGCATGTTGTCCGGCTGTGGCTGGGGCGGGAGGATTCGAACCTCCGTATGGCGGAATCAAAATCCGCTGCCTTACCACTTGGCGACGCCCCAAAGCGCTCGCTCTCCATAATGCGGCCGGCGCCGCTCTGCAACCCGGGAGTATGGCATTTGGCTCAAGACCACGCCTCGAGCCGCGCCAGCCTGGGGAATTTCTTGGATTGGTGGCGCTCCATGCGCCCGAGCACTTCGCGCAAGAAGCGCACGCCCTGCGGCAGATAGCTGCCCTTGTTGAGCATCACGCAATCGGCGCGCTGCGCCATGGCGGCGTCGGTTGTCTCGGGGCGGCTGGCGACGCCTTCGTGGACGAATTGATCGAGCACCTGGGTCGCCCAGACCACGGGGACATGCGCGGCCTCGCAGAGCCAGAGAATCTCCTCCTGCATCTCCGAAAGTCGGACGAAGCCGACCTCAACGGCGAGATCGCCGCGCGCGATCATCACGGCGGCGGGGCCGCGCGCCGCCGCCGCCACGATCAGCCCCGGAAGGTTGCGGATCGCGCGCGGCGTCTCGATCTTGAGCACCAGGCCCTGCCGGGGCGCGTCCGGGCGCCGGGCGGCCAGCTCCCGATCGAGCAAAGCGATGTCTTCGACCCGCTGGACGAAGGAGAAGCCGACAAGGTCCGCGAACTTTGCGACCGCGTCGAGGTCGGCCAGATCCTTGGGCGTCAACGGCGAGAGATCGAGGTCGACGGCGGGAAGATTGACGCCCTTGCCAGGCTTGAGCCGCAGCCCCTTGGCGCGCGCCGCGGTGATCTCGATCTCGACGCCGTCGCTTTCGCGGGCGAGAACGCGGCCCGAGGCCTTGCCGTCGTCGAAGGAAATCTCGGCGCCCACCTGGAGTTGGCCGACGATGCGCTGGAAATTCAGCGCCGCGGCGATCCCCTTGCCGCGCTTATCGAGTTGATCGACGAGGCGCAGGCGGTCGCCGGCAAAGAGGCGGCATTTCTCGGGCCCGCGCACCTCTTCTATGCGCAGCTTGGGCCCGGCGACGTCCATCAGCACGCGGCAGGGCCGCCCGAGCCGCTCGGCGGCCGAGCGGACATGGCCCGCCATGCGCCCCCAGGCGGCGGCGTCGTCATGCGCGCAATTGATCCGGGCGCAATCCATGCCCGCGTCGATCAGCGCGGCGACGAGGCCGGGATCGTCGGCGGCTTCGCTCGGCAAGGTCGCCATAATGCGGGTGCGCGTGTCGCCGTCGCCGAATATCTGGTCGCAAGCGGCGGCGAGGGCGTCGTCGCTTCGGCGCGCAGGATAAGCCGCGGTCTCTCCGCAGAGCCGGCGCAGAGTCGAAAGAAGCGCGTCGAGCGCGCCCAGCACATCCGCTTCGCTCCGCCCGAGCGAGGAGAGGCCGTAAGAAGCGAGGCGCAATTGCAGCGCGATCAGGTCGCGACCGCGCAGGGCGAGGTAATAAGCAAGGTTGCGGGCGCCGGGCATCGCCGCCGCTGCGGCGCCCCAATCGGCGAGGCGCGCGTCGCCTTCCGTTTGGACTGCCTCGCGCAGGGCCGCGACGTCGTCACGCAGCGTCCTGAGATCGCGCTCGGTCGTGTCCATCAGCTCACCGCCTCCTCGCGTGATTTAAGCATGAGCGAAGCGACAGGACTGTTACACTGCGCCATCTGTCCCGGCGTCATCGCGAGCGAAGCAACCCAGAGCCGCTATGGCCGCCCTGGATTGCTTCGCTTCGCTCGCAATGACGAGCCTCTGTCCCGCTGGGCCTCTGAACGCACATCAATGCGCCGGCGCGGCCTCGCCGGAGAGGCGTTGCAACCGCGACTCTTCCAGATCGAGCTCCGCTTCGATCGCGTGCAGCGTCGCGTCGTGGATGTCTCCGGCGCGATGCAGGCGCAGCAGCTCCGCGCGCGCGCCGCCGACGGCGGCGAGCGCCATGGCGAAATGGGCGCGCTTGGTTTCAATCAGCGCGTCGCCCTCGCGCTGGGCGCGCTGGAGGATCGTCACGCGGCGCCGGTACTCCTCGAGCAGCATGGGATGCCGTTCCTTGCCGTCCCCATCGACTTCGGCGGCAACCACGAGAATCGCCGCCTGATAGACCTTCTCGCGCGCCGCATGGTCGTCGAGATGCGCGACCGCGCCGGGGGGACGGGCGGTCGGCTTCAGCCAATCGACGAGTGGGCCGAGCGTTGCGCCTTGCAAAAGCACGGTGACGGCGATGACGACGAAGGTCGCCAACACGATGAAATCACGGCCGGGAAAATCGGCCGGCAAAGCGAGCGCCGCGGCGAGGCTCACGACGCCGCGCATGCCCGCCCAGCCGACGACGATAGGGACGGAGACGGACGGGCAGGGGTCATAATTGCGCACGGCGGGCGCGAGGCGCGGCAGATAAGTGGCGGGGAACACCCAGACAAAGCGCGCGCCGATGACGGCGGCGGTGACGATCAACGCGTTGACAACGGCCGAGGCGGCGGCCGCATTGACGCCGCCGAGTCCTTCGACGACCTTGCGCAGCGCCAGCCCGATCAGGATGAACACCATCGCCTCCATGACGAAGACGGCGGCGCGCCAGACCGTCTGCATCTCGATGCGGCTTTGCGCATCGAGAATAGCGTGCTGGGCCCAGCCCATCAGGAGTCCGGCCGTCACCACGGCCAATACGCCGGAGACATGCAGCGCCTCGGCGCCGACGTAGGTCGCCCAAGAGATGAGGAAGCTTGCGAGAATGAGGAGCTGCGTGTCGCGCAGGCGCGACATGGCGCCGTTGGCGAAGAGGCCCGCGACGAGGCCGACGGCGACGCCCCCCGCCGACAGGCGGCCGAACATGATCGCGGCGTCCGACCAGTCGAAGACGCCGGTGAGCGCAGCGGCCGCCGCCAGGCGGTAGAGCATCAGGCCGGAGGCGTCGTTGACGAGACTCTCGCCTTCGAGAATCGTCACGAGCCGCGGCGGGACCGGGACGCGCTGCAAAACAGCTTTGGCGGCGACGGCGTCGGGCGGCGAGACGATGGCGCCCAGGCAAAAGCCGGCCGCGAGCGGCAGCTCTGGCAGCAACGCATGCACGACGAGGCCGACGACGAGCGTGGTGAAGATCACCGCGCCGATGGCGAGCATCAGAATCGGCCTCAGATTGGCTTTGAAATCGCGCCAGACGGTGAAATAGGCGCTCGCCTGCAGCAGCGGCGGCAGAAAGAGCGTCAGGATGAATTCCGGGTCGATCGTGAAGGGCGGCTTGGCGGGGGTGAGCGCCAGCGCCATGCCGCCGATGACATAGGCGGCGGCGGGCGGCATCCTCAGATGCTTGGCGACAAGCGACAAAAGCAGCGCGGCAATGAGCAGCGCGAGAAGGATCGTGAAAGGGGCGTGGGTCATATCGCTCCCAGCCTAGAGCATGAGCGGCGCCGATTGAAAGGCGGGCGTTGTAGGAAATCGGTTCGATTGGCTCGTGTCATACCATTTCCGTTTGAACAGCTCGCATTGGGCCTTGTCATTCCCGGCGGGCTGAAAGCCCGACCGGGAATCCAGAGCCACAAAAGCGCTGGTTCTGCTCAGAGCCCGTCATTGCGAGCGAAGCGAAGCAATCCAGGGCAGCGATGTGGCCCTGGATTGCTTCGTCGGCTCCGCCTCCTCGCAATGACGGCGGTGCTTCCTCTGTGTCTAAACGGCGCGAGCGTCGGGAATGGCGCCGAACCAATCAAGCGGATCTCGTGTCATTCCCGACGCTCGCGCAGCGAGCGATCGGGAATCCAGAGCTGCATCAGCGCTCTTGTGGCTCTGGATTCCCGGTCGGGCCTTTGGCCCGCCGGGAATGACAGCGGCCCAGTAGTGTGAGCGGTTCAAGCGGAAATAGCGCTAGACCGATACGGCCCCGGCGCTCGCCGCAGCGGCGCGCAGCGCCCCGATATTGCCGGCATATTGGGAGGGCCCGCCGCGGAAAGCCGCGGAGCCCGCCACCAGCGCGTCGGCGCCGGCTTCGACGATGGCGGGGGCGGTCTCGGGCGTCACGCCGCCGTCGACTTCGAGGCGGATGGGGCGGGGGCCGATCATCTCTCGGATGGCGCGGATTTTGGCGAGCTGGGCGGGAATAAAACTCTGGCCGCCGAAGCCCGGGTTGACGCTCATGACGAGGATGAGGTCGATGTCGTCGAGCACATATTGCAGCGCGCTCTCATGCGTCGCCGGATTGAGCGAGACCCCCGCCTTCTTGCCGCGCGCGCGTATGGCCTGCAGCGAGCGATGCAGATGCGGGCCGCCTTCCGCATGGACCGTGATGATGTCGGCGCCGGCGTCGGCGAAGGCGCCGATATAGGGGTCGATGGGCGAGATCATCAGATGCACGTCGAGCGGCAGCTTGGTGTGCGGGCGCAGCGCCGCGACGACGGCGGGGCCGAAGGTGATGTTGGGCACGAAATGCCCGTCCATCACGTCGAGGTGAATCCAGTCCGCGCCAGCAGCCTCCATGGCGCGGGTTTCCTCGCCGAGCCTGGCGAAGTCGGCGGAAAGGATGGAGGGGGCGATGATGGTGTCGGTCATGGATTCCTCGAAAGGCGCCGGAAGCGGCGCCCCCTCCCCAACCCTCCCCCGCTGACGCGGGAGAGGGGGCTGGCTGTGGCTTTCATCGAGAAAGCTGATCGTGAGCGTCCCCTCTCCCGCGTGAGCGGGGGAGGGACAGGGTGGGGGCTTACTCCGCCGCCTTCTTCGTCGCAAACTGCGGGTCGAGCGCGCCGCTGGCGTAGCGCTTGGCCATCTCCGCCATTGGCACGGGCTTGATCTTGCTGGCCTGGCCGGCCGTGCCGAATTCCTCGTAGCGCTGCTTGCAGACCTTCACCATGGCGTCCTGCGCGGGCTTTAAGTATTTGCGCGGGTCGAACTCGCCCTTGTTCTTGTTCAGCGTCGCGCGGATGGCCGCCGTCATGGCGATGCGGCAGTCGGTGTCGATGTTGATCTTGCGCACGCCGAATTTGATGCCGCGCTGGATCTCCTCGACCGGCACGCCCCAGGTCTGGGGCATTTCGCCGCCGGCGGCGTTGAAGGCGTCCTGCAGCTCCTGCGGCACGGAGGAGGAGCCGTGCATCACGAGATGGGTGTTGGGCAGGCGGCGGTGGATTTCCTCGACGACCTTCATCGCGAGGATCGCGCCGTCGGGCTTGCGCGTGAATTTATAGGCGCCATGCGAGGTGCCCATGGCGATGGCGAGCGCGTCGACCTTGGTGCGGGCGACGAAATCCTCGGCCTGCGCCGGGTCGGTGAGAAGCTGGTCGTGGCTGAGCTTGCCCTCGGCGCCATGGCCGTCTTCCTTCTCGCCCTCGCCGGTCTCGAGCGAGCCGAGCACGCCGAGCTCGCCCTCGACCGAGGCGCCGACCCAATGGGCGAGATCGACGACGCGGCGGGTGACGTCGACATCGTATTGATAATCGGCGGGCGTCTTGCCGTCGGCCTTCAGCGAGCCGTCCATCATCACCGAGGAGAAGCCGAAGCGGATGGCGCTGGCGCAGGTGGCTTCGCTATTGCCGTGGTCCTGGTGCATCACGATCGGGATGTCGGGATACATGGCGATGAGCGCTTCGATCATCTTGGCGAGCATGATGTCGTTGGCGTAATTGCGCGCGCCGCGCGAGGCCTGGATGATGACCGGCGCATCGACGGCGGCGGCCGCCTCCAGCACCGCGAGGCCCTGCTCCATATTGTTGATGTTGAAGGCGGGCACGCCATAGTCGTGCTCGGCGGCGTGATCGAGAAGCTGTCGCAGGGTGACGAGGGCCATTGGGAAGATTCTCCCTTATTAGAGGCGGATGCCGAGTGAAATAGCGGGAACTTGCGCGGTTATCTACATCGTACGGGAAACAAGGGCCAGCCGCCGGCGAGGTGAGCTTGACAATCGTTCCCCGCCCGTCATGGCCGGGCTCGGTCCCGGCCATGACGGCGACCCGGAGGCAGGGAGGCGGAGAGAAAATCCGCCTTTAGGACATTCAGTGAGTCTCGCGCAGGCCCACGTGGCGCTCGAGGCGGAGCAGGCGCTCCTCGAACTCGCTCAGCAGGACGCCGTGTCCCACCGCCGAGGAGTGATATTCCACCACAGCGCGGCGCAGCCCCACGATCTGGTCGGAGAGACGCATTTCGAGGGTCAGCATGTCGGATGCGACATCGGCGCGCAGCGAGTGCATCTCGGAACGAAGCTCAGTTTTGGCGTCGCCGATCTCGGCGCGAAGCTGGACTCGCAGCGCGTCCACTTTCGCATCGACGGCGTCAACTTTCTTATCGATCTTGCGCAGCAGCGCTAATGTGAGGTTTTCGGGTTCGTCGCTCAAAACTTGGTCCATTATGCAAAATGCCTCGGCCGTACGGCCGGCCGAGGCACTCTAACACATCTCTTGCGGTGCAGCCCGTCCGGCGAAGCTCCGAACCGCTCAGCCTCGGGCCGCCCCGACCAGCGCGACGCCCGCCTCAGCTACGGCTTCGGCCGTGATGCCGAAGTGCTTGTAAAGCTCCGGCGCCGGGGCGCTGGCCCCGAAGCCCGTCATGCCGATGAAGACGCTATGCTCGCCGAGCCAGCGGTCCCAGCCGAGCCGCGCCGCCGCCTCGACGCCGATGCGCGGGCCCTTGCCCAGCACCTGCGCGCGATAGTCGGCGGATTGCGCCTCGAACAGCTCCCAGCAGGGCATAGAGACAACCGCCGCCTTTATTCCCTTGGCGGCGAGCGCGTCGGCGCCGGCGAGCGCGATCTCGACCTCCGAGCCCGTGGCGAGGATTGTCACGTCGCGGCCACCCTCCGGCTCGCGCAGCACATAGGCGCCCTTGGCCGAGAGATTCTCGCTCACCGGGCGGTCCAGCGTCGGCAGGTTCTGGCGCGACAGGCTGAGCACGGAAGGGGTCGCCTTCTGCGCGATCGCCAGTTCCCAGCTTTCCGCCGTCTCGATGGCGTCGGCTGGGCGGAAGACCAGCAGATTGGGCATGGCGCGCAGCGACGCCAGATGCTCGATCGGCTGATGGGTCGGGCCGTCCTCGCCGAGGCCGATCGAGTCGTGGGTCAGCACATAGATCACGCGCAGGCCCATGAGCGCCGAGAGGCGGATGCCGCCGCGCGCATAATCCGAGAAGACAAGGAAGGTACCGCCATAGGGCACGAAGCCGCCATGCAGCGCGATGCCGTTCATCGCCGCCGACATGCCGAATTCGCGCACGCCATAGTGGAGGTAGCGGCCCGAGAAATCGCCCGGCCGCACCGAGCCCATGCCCTTGGTGAGGGTGAAGTTGGAGTGGGTCAGGTCGGCCGAGCCGCCGATCGTCGCCGCCGTGGCTTCATTGATGACGCCGAGCGTCATCTCCGAGGATTTGCGCGTCGCGACCTTGGGTTTCTCGGCCGCGAGCGTGGCGCGGAAGGCCGCGAGCGGGCCGGCGATTTCCGCCGCGACGTCATTGCTCAGGAAGGTCTCGAGGGCGCGTCCCTTCGGCGAGGCGGCGAGGCGCTTCTCCCACGCGGCGCGCGCGCTCGCGCCACGTTGGCCGGCGGCGCGCCAGGCGGAGAGGATCGGCTCCGGCACGTCGAAAGGCGTATGCGGCCAAAGCAGCGTCTCGCGGGCGGCGGCGACTTCCGTCGCGCCCAGCGGTGCGCCATGGACCGACTCCTTGCCCTGCTTGCCCGGCGCGCCATAGCCGATCACTGTGCGGCAGGCAATCATCGAGGGGCGCGGATCGGCCTTGGCGATCTCGATCGCCTTGGCCACAGCCTCCATATCGTGGCCGTCGACTCGCTGCGTATGCCAGCCGGCGGCGGCGAAGCGGGCGCATTGGTCCGTCGAGGTCGAGAGATCGGTCGGGCCGTCAATCGAGATCGAGTTGTCGTCCCAGAACACGATCATGCGGGAGAGCTTCAAATGCCCCGCGAGGTCGATCGCCTCATGGCTCAAGCCCTCCATCAGACAGCCGTCGCCCGCGATCACGTAAGTATTGTGGTCGACGAGATCGTCGCCGAAGCGCGCGGCGGTCAGACGTTCGGCGATCGCCATGCCGACAGCCGTGGCGAGGCCCTGGCCCAGCGGGCCCGTGGTCGTCTCGACGCCCGGCGCATGGCCATATTCCGGATGCCCCGCCGTCGGCGCGCCGAACTGGCGGAAGTTTTCGAGATCGGCCTTGGTCATGCCCGGATAGCCCAGCAGATAATGCAGGGCGTAGAGCAGCATCGAGCCGTGGCCGGCCGAGAGCACGAAGCGGTCGCGGTCGGGCCAATCCGGGCGGCTGGCGTCGAACTTCATGAAGCGCTGGAACAGCACGGTGGCGACGTCGGCCATGCCCATGGGCATGCCCGGATGGCCGGATTTGGCCTTTTCCACCGCGTCCATGGCGAGGGCGCGGATGGCGTTGGCGCAGCTACGCGCGTCGAGTTCGAGTGCTTTGGACATATTCCGTTCTTTCAGGTCGCGCTCTTACGGCGCTTCACGAGTTCGAGGATCCTCGGCGTGAGGATGAGCTGCATCGCGAGATCGAGCTTATTGCCGGGAATGACGATCGAATTGGCGCGCGACATCCAGCTCCCGGCGATCATCGTCACGAGATAGGGAAAGTCCACCCCGCGCGGCTCGCGGAAGCGGATCACGACGATCGATTCGTCGGGCGTGGGTATTGAGCGCGCGACGAAGGGGTTGGATGTGTCGACCGTCGGCGCCCGCTGGAAGTTGATGTCGGTCTCCGAGAACTGCGGGCAGATGTAATGCACATAATCGTGCATGCGGCGCAGGATGGTCTCGGTCACGGCCTCGGTGGTGTAGCCGCGCGAATTGCGGTCGCGGTGGAGCTTCTGGGTCCATTCGAGGTTAATGACCGGCACGACGCCGATCTTGAGATCGGCGTAGCGGGCGACATTGACCTCGTCGGTCACCACCGCGCCATGCAGCCCCTCATAGAAGAGGATGTCCGTATTGGGGGGCAGCTCCTGCCAATCGGTGAACTGCCCGGGCGGCACGGCGAGCTGGGCAGCCTCGTTCTCGTCATGGGCGTAGTGGCGGTAGCGGCCAGAGCCTGTCTCGCCATATTCGCGGAAAAGGTTCTCCAGCTCCGGGAGGAGATTGGCGTCGGAGCCGAAATGGCTGAAATGCGGATTGCCCTTGGCCTGCGCCTCGGCCATTTTGGCTTTCATCACGTCGCGGGGGTAGCGATGGAAGCTGTCGCCTTCGACATAGGCGACCTCGATGCGCTCACGGCGGAAAATCTGCTCGAAGGTCGCCTTGACCGAACTCGTGCCCGCCCCGGACGAGCCGGTGATCGAGATGATAGGGTGTTTGACCGACATCGGCGCGCGACCCAGTGAGTTCCTTTTCGAGCTTACGGCGATCTGCTGCAAGGCCTGCCGCGCTGGGCTTGTCGCATGCCTGTCCGGTAAAGGAAAGGCTTTCGAGGATTGGGCCCAAAGCAAAGAGGCGCGCGCCGCCGGAACGGCGCAGGTTCTCATCCCCGCGTTTGCGTGCTAAGGGGCGCAGGGCGGGTTTTGCCGCCCATCAGATCAAGGAGCACGGCTTGAGCAGGAACGTCCCGATGGCCCAGAAACAGGAAGAGGGCGGACTTCTGGAGACCGTCAAGGTCATCGTCCAGGCTCTGGCCATTGCGCTCGTCATTCGCACGCTGCTGTTCCAGCCGTTCAACATCCCCTCGGGGTCGATGATCCCGACGCTGCTCATCGGCGATTACGTCTTCGTCTCCAAATACGCCTATGGCTATTCGAACTATTCCATGCCTTTCGGGCCGAATGTATTCTCCGGCCGCATTCTCGCCTCGCCGCCCAAGCGCGGCGACGTCGCGGTCTTCAAGCTGCCGCGCGACAATGAGACGGACTATATCAAGCGCGTGATCGGCATGCCCGGCGACCGCATCCAGATGATCGAGGGCCGCCTCTACATCAACGGCGTCGTCGTGCCGCGCGAGAAAATCGATAAGGCGCGGACCGAAAATCGCGACGGGCAGGAGGTTCCGGTCGCGACCTATCGCGAGACGCTGCCGGGCGACGCCGAACATGCCGGGGTCGAGCACACGATCATCGAGATCGAGGGCGACCACGGCATCAACGACAACACCGAGCTTTTTGTCGTGCCGCCGGACCATTACTTCATGATGGGCGATAACCGCGACAACTCTACCGACTCGCGCATTGCGCCGGAGCTTGGCGGCGTCGGCTATGTGCCCTTCGTCAATCTGGTCGGCCGGGCCGAGGTCATTTTCTTCTCCGTGAAGAAGGACGAATCCGCGCTCGCCTTCTGGCGCTGGCCTTGGTCGGTGCGCTGGGATCGGCTCTTCAAGCCGGCGCATTGAGCGGACATAGATGGCGCGGAGCAAGCCCGATCTCTCGGCGCTGGAGGAGCGCATCGGGCACGCCTTCAAGGATAAGGCCCTGCTGCGCTGGGCGCTGACGCATGTCAGCGCCGCGACGCAGCGCCCCGATTCCTACGAGCGGCTGGAGTTCCTGGGCGACCGAGTCCTGGGCCTCGCCGTTGCGCATATGATCTATGAGAGCTTTCCGGGCGACAGCGAGGGCGAGCTATCCCGCCGGCTCGCCGCGCTGGTGCGCAAGGAAACTTGCGCGGAAGTCTCGGAAAGCTGGGGCGTCGGCCCTCATATGCGGCTCGGCGAGGGCGAGGCGCAGACGGGCGGACGTAAGAAGCGCGCAATCCTCGGCGACGTCTGCGAGGCGATTATCGGCGCGGTCTTTCTCGACGGCGGGGCGCTGGCCGCGGAAGCCGTGGTGCGCGCGGCGTTCGGCCCGAAAATGCACGATGTCGGACGCAGCCTGCGCGACGCCAAGACGGCGTTGCAGGAATGGGCCCAGGCCCGCCGGCTCGCGCCGCCGCGCTACCGGGTGGTGACGCGCAGCGGGCCCGACCACGCGCCCTCCTTCGAGCTGGCGGTGGAAATCGAAGGGTTCGACTCCGCAATCGGGGCGGGAAGCTCCAAGCGCGCCGCCGAGCAGGCGGCCGCGGCGGCCTTCATGGCGCGCGAGGGCGTGCAGGAGTAGGATTCCCGGCCCGCCCAATTTCACGCGCCTGCGGCGTGATCCTCTTCCCTCCCCCTTGCGGGGAGGGTTAGGGTGGGGGTAGCCGCGATAGCAATAGATTGTCGACCCCCATCCCTAGCCCCTCCCGCAAGGGGGAGGGGGACGCGGCGCCGGCGCCGCTTAAGGCCGGACCAACGAGAAAACGGGACCGAATTGACCGACACCAACGCCACGGAACAGGAACAGGAAACGCGCTGCGGCTTTGCGGCGCTGGTCGGCGCGCCCAACGCCGGCAAGTCGACGCTGCTCAATCAGCTCGTCGGCGCCAAGGTCTCCATCGTCTCGCGCAAGGCGCAGACGACGCGGGCGCTGGTGCGCGGCATCGCCATCGACGGGCCGGCGCAGATCGTGCTCGTCGACACGCCCGGCATCTTCAAGCCCAAGCGCAAGCTCGATCGCGCCATGGTCGCGAGCGCGCTTTCCGGCGTCGCGGACGCCGATGTGGTGGCGCTGCTCGTCGACGCCCGCAGAGGCCTCGACGAGGAGGTCGAGGCGATCCTGACGCAGCTCGCGCAAGCGAAGGCGCCCAAGATTTTGGTGCTCAACAAGGTCGACGTCGTCGCGCGCGAGAAGCTGCTGGCGCTCACTGCGAAACTCAACGAACGGGGCAAATTCGAGGAGACCTTCATGGTCTCGGCGCTCACCGGCGATGGCGTCCAGGATCTGCTGCACGCCTTGGCGAAGCGCATGAAGCCGGGGCCCTGGCTCTATCCGGAAGACCAGCTCTCCGACGCGCCGCTGCGGCTGCTGGCCGCCGAGATCACGCGCGAGCAGATTTACGAGCGGCTGCACGACGAATTGCCGTACCAGTCCACGGTCGAGACCGATATTTGGACGAACCAGAAGGATGGCTCGGCGCGCATCGAGCAGACAATCTATGTCGCGCGCGAAGGTCAGAAACGTATCGTGATCGGCGAAGGCGGCAAGACGATCAAGGCGATCGGCGCCGCGGCGCGGCGCGAAATTGCGGAAGCCGCCGAGCAGCCCGTGCATCTCTTCCTCTTCGTGAAGGTGCGCGAGAATTGGGCGGAGGACCCCGAACGCTATCGCGAAATGCGGCTCGATTATCCGAAAGGCGAATAATATCGGGCGAGTTGATTCGCGAGGGCGCCATGGCCAAGAAATCGAAAACGCTGACCGTCTACCGCTATCTCACCGGCCCCGATGACGCGGCCTTCTGCCACCGCGTGACGGAGGCGCTGAGCAGAGGCTGGCAACTGCACGGTGGGCCGACGTTGACCTTCGACACAGCGCAGAATCGCGTGATCTGCGGTCAGGCGGTGATCAAGGACGTCGAGGGCGTGGAATACAGCCCGGAGATGAAGCTCTCGGAGCAGTGAGAGCGTAACGCGCCGTTGTCGCGATCCCGTCCCTCTTGCGGCTGCATGGGAGCCACACATCTCTCAACCGTCCTGGCCGGGCTTGTCCCGGCCATCCACGCCGCGCAATGCTGGGCAAACGTCGTCGTCGGAACATTTGCGTCGCCGTGAGGAACAGGCTTTCACTACGGCAAAGCCCCTGCATGAACCTTATCCACAGCGATAACGCGTTCAGTTGGGCTGTGCCCCTCGGCGTGGATGGCCGGGACAAGCCCGGCCATGACGGCCCCCGAGATGTGTGACTCTCTCGCCCCGTAAGGGGAGGGGATTAGATTGTCGTTCTTGCGGCAGCGTGGATCAGAGCAAGCGCTATGGAATGGCAGGACGAAGGCCTCGTCATTGGCGCCAGAAAACATGGCGAGACCTCGGTCATCCTGGAGCTGATGACGCGCGCCCATGGCCGCCATCTCGGCGTCGTGCGCGGCGGGCGCTCCAAGGCGATGCGGCCCGTTCTGCAACCGGGGAATCTCGTCGCCTCCACATGGCGGGCGCGGTTGGAAGACCATATGGGCGCCTATGCCGTGGAGCCGCTCGCCTTGCGCGCCGCGCGCTATCTCGATCGCGCCGCGGCCCTGCACGGCGTGACGATGCTTGCGGCGTTGCTGCGCCTTCTGCCGGAACGCGATCCGCATGAGGCCTTGTTCGACATGGCAGAAGCCATCGCTGTGCGACTTGATTCGCCCAACGCCGCCGCGCCGCTGATGGCGCAATTCGAGCTCGCGTTGCTCGGCGCCTTGGGATTTGGCCTCGATCTGGAACGCTGCGCCGTCACCGGAACGCGCGATGATCTCGCCTATGTGTCGCCGAAAACTGGCCGCGCGGTGAACCGGGAGGCCGGCGCGCCATGGCGCGATCGGCTGTTGCCCTATCCACGCTTCTTGCAGGAAGAAACCGAATACGCGGCCCCCGAAGAGATCGCCGACGCCTTCCGTTTGACGGGCTATTTTCTGACGCGCGACGTGCTCGCGCCGCGCGGCGCGGCTCTGCCGGCCTCGCGCGCGCTTTATGTCGCTGCCTTGGGGTAGATCCAGGGCTGCGAATACAGGTTAACAACGCAGCCGCGTCATGCCCGCGCTTGTCGCGGGCACCCACGCCAGGACATTAAGACAAGCGGGAAGAAGAAGTGGCGTTGTTCCGCTCATGTTCTTAAGCTTTCCGCCTCGGCGCGGCGTGGATGGCCGCGACAAGCGCGGCCATGACGCTGGAACGCTTCTGCTCGTTAACCCGAATTCGGAGCCTTAGGGATAGATCAGCGCGCGTTGTCGCAGACGACGCGCGACTCGTGATTCGTCACGCCGTAACCCTCGTCCGTGTCGACCACGACCTCGCGGCAGACCGCCTGCATGCCGCTATCGTTGCGCGCTTCTTCCGTGCCGACCTGCTGATGATGGCGCGGCGCGCGCGCCGAATCATTGGCGGCGACCCGCGGGGATTCGAGGGCGAGCGCCGCGCCCGCCAATTGCGCCAAGCCAAGAATCATGAATGCTCTGAGGATCGATGCCATTCGGAAGCCACAGAAATTTATGAGGAAACTTGGCTCGGGGAAGCTGAGCCGGCGGTGTTGCCTTTTCTAGGGAGCGGGACGGCGCCCCGCAAGCGTTAATTTTCCACTGAGCCCGATAAGCGGTGAGAATCGCATCGAGGGCTTGATTTGCCGTCACGTAGCTCGCTTGGCGCTTGCGCCGGCGCGTCGCTGCGCCTAGTACGGGCGAAAATCCAACAGAGGCGAAGGTCGAATGGCGCAGAAAGGCGGCGCGGGAAAGGGCAAGGACGGCGGCGGCGAAAGCGTGGTGACGCCCGTCGATCTGCGCGAGGCGCTGGAAGAACGCTACCTGCGTTACGCCCTCTCGACGATCACCGACCGCGCCTTGCCCGACGCGCGCGACGGCTTGAAGCCCGTGCATCGTCGCATTCTTTACGGCATGCATGTGCTGCGGCTCGATCCCGGCGCGCCGTTCAAGAAATGCGCGAAGATCGTCGGCGATGTGATGGGCTCCTATCATCCGCATGGCGATCAGGCGATCTATGACGCGCTGGTGCGCCTCGCGCAGGATTTCTCCTCTCGTTATCCGCTCGTCGACGGACAGGGGAACTTCGGCAATATCGACGGCGATTCGGCCGCCGCCTATCGCTACACCGAAGCGCGCATGACCGCCGTCGCACGCTCTCTGCTCGAGGGCATCGACGAGGACGCGATCGACTTCAAGCCGAATTATTCGGGTGAGGAGAAGGAGCCGGTCGTGCTCCCCTCCGCTTTGCCCAATATGCTCGCCAATGGCGCGCAGGGCATTGCGGTGGGCATGGCGACGTCCATTCCGCCGCATAATCTCGCCGAGCTGTGCGACGCCGCGCTCTATCTCATCTCGCATCGCGCCGCGACGAGCGAGCAATTGCTCACCTTCGTGCAGGGGCCGGATTTCCCCACGGGCGGCATCATCGTCGACAAGCGTGAGGAGATTATCGAAGCCTATCGCACCGGACGCGGCTCCTTCCGCGTGCGCGCGCGCTGGGTGAAGGAAGAGCTGCCGCGTGGCGGCTGGGTGACGGTCGTCACCGAGATACCATATGGCGTGCAGAAGTCGCGGCTGATCGAGAAGCTCGCCGAGCTGATTTCGGAGCGCAAGCTGCCACTCGTCGCCGACGTGCGCGACGAATCGGCGGAGGATGTGCGCATCGTCTTCGAGCCGCGCGCGCGCAATGTCGATCCGGCGCTGATGATGGAGACGCTCTTCAAGCTCTCGGAGCTGGAGACGCGCTTCAGCATGAATATGAATGTGCTGGTGGACGGCGTGACGCCGCGCGTCGTCTCGCTCGACGAAGCGCTGCGGCAGTGGCTCGATCATCGCCGCACGGTGCTGCAACGCCGCTCGCGTCATCGCCTCGCGGCGATCCTGCGCCGCATCGAGCAATTGGAAGGCATGATTGTCGTCTTCCTCAATCTCGATGAGGTGATCCGCATCATCCGCGAGGAGGACGACGCCAAGGGCGAGCTGAAGAGAGTCTTCAAGCTCACCGATCTGCAGGTCGATTATATTCTCGACACGCGGTTGCGCTCCTTGCGCAAGCTCGAAGAGATGGAGCTGCGCCGCGAGCTCGATGATCTCACCAAGGAACGCGCCGAGCTCGAAAGCCTGCTCGAGGACGAAGGCAAGCAGTGGAAGACCATTGCCGGACAGGTGCGCGACCTCAAAAAGCTCTATGGCCCACAGACGCCGGTCGGCAAACGCCGCACCACTTTCGAGGACGCGCCGGCGGCGGTCGATTTCGACCTCGCGGAGGCGATGATCGAGCGCGAGCCGATCACGGTCGTCGTGTCGAAGAAAGGCTGGATCCGCGCGCTCAAAGGTCATGTACAGGATTTGTCGACGCTGCAATTCAAAGGCGACGACGCGCTGGACACGAGCTTCTTCGCGCAGACGACAACGAAGATTCTCGTGCTTGCGACAAACGGCAAGGCCTTCACGCTCGACGCCTCGAAACTGCCGGGCGGACGCGGCCATGGCGAGCCGATCCGTCTTTACGCCGACATCGACGAAGGCGCGGATATTGCGCGCGTGCTGCCGCATACGGCGGGGGCGTCGTTACTGCTGATCGCGGATGACGGGCGCGGCTTCATCGTGGCGCAGGACGATCTGTTGTCATCCACCAAAAAGGGCCGCGCGGTGCTTTCCGTCGAGCCGCCCGCGAAACTGAAAGTGGCGACGGAAGCCGCAGGCGATCACGCCGCGATCATCGGCGAGAACAGGAAGCTCCTCGTCTTCCCGCTGGAAGAGGCGCCGCGCATGGCGCGCGGCAAGGGCGTGCGTATGCAGCGCTACAAGGACGGCGGCGTGGCGGATGCGAAAGTATTCTCGCTCGCCGACGGGTTGAGCTGGACGGATGCGGCTGGCCGCGTGTTCAACGTGGCGGCGGTGGAGCTGACGGAATGGATGGGGCATCGAGCGGAAGCGGGAAGGCTGCCGCCGCGGGGGTTCCCGAAGAATAACCGGTTTGGGTGAGGCGACCTCCCGTCATTGCGAGGAGCAAGGCGACGAAGCAATCCAGAGCCTCATCGCGGCCCTGGATTGCTTCGCTTCGCTCGCAATGACGGCGTAAGGGGACTTCTGACGGCCGTCAAAAGGCGCGACCAATCAACGTGTGCGCGGCCCAGTCTCCAACGGGAAGGCCGCTCTCGCGCAGCGAGCATTGCGCGCGGCGCAGCGCTTCCGCCTTCGTCTGGCCGTCGAGCCAATGGCGGTAGAACTCCTCGGCCAATTTCTGCGCGTGATCCGGATCGACATAGAACAGCGTCGCGACGAGAGACGGCGCGCCGGCTTCGAGAAAGGCTTGGCGGAATCCCCCAACTTCGCTAGCGAGCCGGGCCCGGAAGCCGCCCGAGCGACACGCGTTGAGAAACACGAGGTCAGCTTGGAGCCACGGCCCCTCCGCCTTGATCAGGGCGCGGGCGGTTAGATGGCCGCCCGTTAACTGCAAGGCCGAGGCGCTGAGCGTGTCCATGACGCCGGCGAGCACGTTGCCGTGGCAGGCCAAATGGATCACTCGAAAGCGCGCGGCTTCTGCGAGAAATCGTTCGGGAGTGGCCTCCGGCTCCGACAAATAGAGGCTTTGCTTCCCCCATTCGGGCTTGCCGACCAAAAGGTCGGCGACCGCCTTTGCCTGGGCGGCGAAGCTGATCTCTCCGACGCCGCCGGCGCCGAGCGTCAGGCAGGATTTCGCCTCCTGCGGGCGCCGCCCGAGGCATTCGAGTAAGCTCGCCACCGACGGCGCGATAACGGTCGCGCAACGCTCAACCAGCGAAACGCCGCCCTTTCCGGTCAAGGCCGCGAAGGGGATCGAATGGAGGTGCGAGTCGGGGACGATATAGAGGGTCTTGCAGGTCTCGGCCGTTTCAAGAAGCTCCGCCAGAGGCCGTTGCAGCGCTTCCGAAATGCCAGGCAGCGCATCGGCGAGACCCGCGTTCCATTGCTGCGGCCCATCATCGGCGGTCGGCAGCAACTTCTGCAATTGAGCCTCGCCGAAATCGGCGGAGACTTCGCGCACGGGGCGGCCCGGGGCGACGATGAAGACGACCGTGTCGATCGGGCCGACAGAGAACAGGGCCAGCGCTGCGGGTCCATCTGGGTGTCGTGCAAGAGCGTCGATGAGAAGCGGCAGGATGTCGCGCGAGGATGCTGGGCCAGCGGGCGAGATCAGTTGACCGTGCGCGCGCAGCAGCCGACCGCGGCCGCGTTCGGCCCACTCGAACCCCTCGGCGGCGCGTCCCAGCCGGGCGCAGATGCGCGCGGCCGCCGCGTAGGCGGCCTCGATATGCTGCAATTCGTCCCGGCCCGCGCCCGGACCGTCGCCGAGCGGATCACGCCGTCGCTCTGGAAACAGGCTCACGGCTTCGATGGCGTCGGCGAGCGCCCCCTCATCACGCCCGAGGCGCTGCAGCGCAGCGCTGCGGGCGGTCAACGCCGCGCCGCGGGTCTGGGCGTTGGCGGCGGCGTCCAGCGCGCCGTCGATGTCCGTCAGCGCGGCGGCGTAATCACGATCGAGAAAGCGGGCCATCGCGCGCTGCAACAACGCCCGGGCGAAACCCTCGCCGTCCCGCGCGTCACGGCAGGCGCGCAACACGACGTCGAGCTCGGAGATTGCGCGCCTTCGCTCCGCCGCTTCGCCGCCCGCGATCAACAGGCGGATCAAATCGCGCCGCGCGCCGTCGATAAACCCGGCGATGCCGGTCTCATTGCCGATCGCCAGCGCCTCATCGAACAGCTCGATCGCCTCCTGGCGACGGCCAGGGCGATCCTCGCAAAACCGGCCATAGGTCATGCGCGTCGTCCAACGCTCGCGCGGGCTCTTGGCGGCCAAGAGCGCAGCCTTCAGCCGGCGATCGGCGCGCGCATAGCCTTCCCGCTCGATGAGCGCCTGCCCACGCAAGAGCTGCATGTCGATCTTATAGGCCTCGTCGTCGGCGAGCTCTGGCGCTCCGCCGCGATCGAGTTCGGCGTTCATCGCGTCGAGCACCGCGCCCGACGCGTCCCAGCGCAACGCATATTCATAGCGCTGGCGCCAGATGCTGCGAATGAGCACGGGTTGGCGGCTCTTGATTGCGGCTTCGTAGGCGAGATCGAGCGTTCGCGCATATTTCTCGCGGTCGCCGCGCGCGAGGGCGATGTGCGCAAGGAGACCGAGGCTTCGCGATACGCCCTCCATCGAGCGTCGAGCCTGCATCTCCCTCTTCGGCGCGCCGATCCGGTCGGCCCAGCGCTCGGGATCGGCAAAAGATTCGGCGATCTCGACCGCCTCGGTCATCGCCTTTTGCGCCGCTTCGAGGTCGCCCGCCTCGAACTCGATCTTGCCGAGAGTTTCGAGGAGAAGAGCGCGTTCCGGGTCGTCGGCGGCGGTCAAGTCAAGACCGCTCCGGCACGCCGCTCGAGCGCCCGCGTAATCGCCAGTCATCGTGAGGGCGCCGGCTACTCCGAGCCACAGGACAATACCCGCTTTGCGGGCGCGCTCCGCCAGGTGGCGCCCCAACGCACTCGCGAGCGGACCTGGCTCCGCCGCCCATGCCCCGATGTCGCGGGCGATACTCTCCGCCTCCCCGGCAAGCGCTCGCAGGGGGCCGAGGACCTCTTTGGGCTGCGTCGCAACCAATGAATGGAGGCTTCGCCCTTGACGTTCGAGCGTGACGAGGCGCTCCGCCAAGGCCCGGAAGCGCGTTTCGCCCAGATCGCTCATCAGGCGCCGAAAAGGGAGGACTTCACCGTGTTAGGCAAGGCTTTGACGAAGCCGGTCACTTCGTGCGCAAGCTTGGCGCCGTCCTGAAGTTGGCCCCATTCGATCGTTTCGAGCTTGCCGTCCTTGAACTTGATTTTCTTCGGCACGGCGATCATCGCAAGAATGACGACCCCGGCCAGAAGCGTCAGGTCCATATGAGGCTGCGCCGCACGCCGTAGCGCCTCATCGAGATAATCACGAAGGCCAGGGGTCTGCGCCGCTTGGTCGAGAACGAGGCGGGCCACCTCGCCGCGCGCCTCGGTTTCCCTTTCCGCGAGCATTGCGTCGAGGAAAGGCGCGACGTCGGGCGGCGCGCCGTCGCGAGCCTCTTTGGCCAAATCATCGAGATCGGCGATGGTGGGTTTACCCCCGTCGAACAGATCGACCGGCAACAGATCGAATAATTCCTTCACCGCCTGTTGCGCTTGTCCCGGCGACAACGCCGCTATCCGTTGATCCATGAATTTGCCTCCTGCGCCGGCGAGCGACCGCCCGGTAGGATTACAATCAGCGTCGCTTGCTTTGCTAACAATGGTCCGATGAAATCTTGTTCGATTATGTCGGGGAAACGCGCGCCCGGCAAGCGGCGAGGCTTCGAGGCGCCGCCACGCGCGCGGCAGGGGCGTGCGCAGGTTTCCGAAGAATAATGGGTTTGGGTGAAGTGGCCGCCCCCGTCATTGCGAGCGAAGCGAAGCAATCCAGAGCCTCATCGCGGCCCCTGGATTGCTTCGTCGCTTCGTTCCTCGCAATGACGGTGGAGCCTAATGTTCATCGCCCGACGTTCAAATCTGCCCGCGAACTCTCCGAAAGCCGCGTCTGGCGCGGCTGTCCCTGAGTAGTCTGCGCCAGCAGCATCGCCAGATCGAGCTGGCGGGCGCATCCGGTTTTGGCGAGAAGGGATTTGATCTGCGTCCGCACCGTCTCTTTGGAGACGTCGAACTCCGAGGCGATATCCTCGACGGTCTTTCGCTGCGTGACGGCGCGCGCGACGCGCGCTTCGGCGGGCGTGAGGTCGAAGAGACCCTGAATGAGCGCGGCGTCGGGGGCAGCGGGCGTCGCCACCGCCGTAACCGTCAACAGGCTGAGCCCGCCGCCGAAAAGCTCGCGGGCAGCGCCGCTGATGGGGATAAGATGAACGACCGCCGGATCGCCCGTGGCGCCCTTTGATGGGAAAGACCGCGCCGAGGCGGCGGCTGGGTAAGTCACCCCGGCGAAGGCGCGACGCAACATTCCGTCGGCCGCGGGGTCGATCAAAGCGATACGATCCTTGGGCAGCCAGGCGATATGGGGGCGCATCGCCTCGATCAGCTCATTGGCCGCGAGAACCCTGCCGCCCGCGTCGAGAACCGCCGCAGGTAGGCCGATGATGGCCAGCGCTTGCGCCGCGGCGCGCAGCCGCTCCAGCCGCCAGCGCGCCGCAAGCAATCCGGCGCGCGCGAGATGCGGGCGAAAGGCGTCGAGGCGGGCGATGTCGGCGCGATCGAAGGGGGGCTTGCCAGCGCGGCGGTTGAGCTGGACCAAAACCAGATCGCCCGTGGGCACGGGAATCACCGTCGCCGCGCAATGGTGCAGGCCCAGGGGGCCGCACCATTCGCTCATGACGGAGTCCTCGAGCCATTCCTGCTCGCTGAACCCTTCATTATCCGCAACGAATCCCGCCCGGTCGAAGGCGATGAGCCGGGCGGTCGCCTGGGTCCGCGCCGCCCCGCCTCCCGGAGCCATCCAGGCGTCGGTGGTCCGCGAATTCATAAGGTCGGAGCAGCGCCAGCCCGTCCAGGCGTCGGCGCGGCGGGTGAGGATGATGCCGCCCGCCGCATCGACCAATTCGCCGAGGTCGTGCAGGATGAGCGGCCATAAATCCGGGTCGGCGGCCGCTTCATAGATGCGCGTGACGGTCGATTCGAAATCCATAGGCTGGACCGGGCGTTCGGAGGGGAGATTAGCTCAGAACGGCCCTATCGGAAAATACTTCAAAAAGAGTTCGCCCAAAACGCCCCGTCGATCGAGCCGCGCCAGCGCGTAATCGAGCGCCCGGCGCAGAGGCGCGTTGCCCTTTTTGACGGCGACGCCGACGCCCTCGCCGAAATAGCGCGGATCGGTGAAGGGGCCGTCCTTGAAGGTGCAGCATCCGCCCGCCTCCGCGCCGTTGAGCCAGAAGGACATGCCGATCGCGTCGCCGAAATAGGCCGCCACCCTGCCATTCTTGAGCGCGTTGCGCGCGAGAGCGGTCGTCTCGAAGGTCACGCGTTCGGCGCGCGGATAGAACGTCTCGAGAAAGGCTTCGTAGCGGGAGCCGGCGACGACGGCGACCTTGCGGTCGTCTATCGCCTCTGGGGAAGCAGCGGCGAGCGTCGTATCCGCGAGCGTCGCGAAACGGCCGGGGGTCAGGAAATAAGGGCCCGTGAACTCGACCTGCTTGCGGGTCTCGTCGTTGATCGAGAGAGAGGCGATGACGGCGTCGCCGCTATTGTCGTCCAGCGACGGAACAAGAAGATTCCAGCTTCGTCTCTGGATCGTGCAGGGCAGCTCCAGCTCGGCGCAGATCGCGCGGGCGAGATCGACGTTGAAGCCGGCGAGCTGTCCATCCGCGAGGAGAAAATTGAAAGGCGGATAGTCGTCTTCGGTCAGGAAGCGGATCTGTTTTATGTGCGAGAGATCGGGCTTCTGCAGCGCGCGATGCGGATCGACGAGCGACGGCGCCGCGGGCGCCGGATCGGCGACGGCGGCGCCGCTCGCGAGAGCAAAGGCGAGCGCTGCGACGAGGCGAAGCGAGAGCGCCACTGCAGGATGGGAAAAATTCGAATCAAATTTGTTGCGCACCCGATTTTTCTGACCGATAGTCAAGCTTGCATATTTTTTCATTCATTGAGTTTAGTTCATGAGCAAGGCGTCGGTCGACTATTTTTCCATCGATTCTGGCCTACGCAAGCGCGACGATTCGGGCTTTCCCCCGTTGCCTTTGCGCCGCAAAAGCCTCGCGGATGAATCCGCGCGGGAGGGGCGCAGGGCCTCCCGCAGGGTGGAAACGCCGCCTGTCGAAATCGCTTTTCTGCTCGATCACGGCGTCTCGCTCGACGCATTGAACAAAGCCGCTGGATTGGCGCGGCGTCAGGGCGTCTCGGCCGACGCGGCGCTCCTTGCCGAGGGCGTCGTCGAGGAAGCGTTTTTCTACCGCGCCCTCGCTCAGCATCTCGGGGTCGCCTTCATCGACGACACGATCGAGCTCGCGCCCGGCGCGCTTGCCGCGGCGGGGCTCGGCTATGTGCGATTGCGGGATCGCCGCGACGGCGTTCGTTGGCTCTTCGCGCCGTCGGGAACGCAAATCTTTCGTTTGACGAGCGTCGCGCGCGCAGCGAAAGGGCGGCCGCTTTTCGCGATCACGACGCGCACGCGTTTTCTGGAGGCGCTTCGCGACGCCTATCCGCGAGACGCCGTGTATGCCGCGAGCCATTCGGCGGAACAGATCGATGGGGATCTTTGCGTGCGCGGCTCCATGACGCGCGCGCCGCTCGCTTGCGCCACGGCGGCGTTGATCTGCATCGTCGTCAGCCTGTTCGCGCCTTTCGAAACCGTCAATCTCGCCGTCGCCTTCGCCCTCGCCGCGGCTTTCCTGGCGAGCGTCGTTCTGCGCCTGAGCGCCTGCGCTTCGAGCGCTTCGCGGCAGGAGGACGCGCGACGGATCGACGATGCGCGGCTTCCCGTCTATACGGTGGTCCTCGCGCTCTACAAGGAAGCGGCCGTCGCGCCGCAACTCGCGCGCGCCATCGACCGTTTCGATTATCCGCGCGCCAAGCTCGACATCAAATTCGTTATCGAGGCCGACGACGCGGAGACGGCTGCGGCCTTGCGCGCGCATCCGCCGCGCGCGCCGCATGAGATCATCATCGCGCCCGACGGAGCGCCGCGCACCAAACCGCGCGCGCTCAACATCGCCATGCCGCTGGCGCGCGGCGCGCTCGTCGCGGTGTTCGACGCGGAGGATATTCCCGATGCGCGCCAGCTCCGCCGCGCCGCCGCGCTTTTCGCCGCCGCGCCGCCGGATGTCGCTTGCTTGCAAGCAAGCCTTGTCATCGACAATGGCGCGCTCAATTGGATGACGGGCATGTTCGCACTCGAATATGCGGCGCTTTTCGATGTCTATAACAAGGGGCTGTCCCGGCTCGACCTGCCGCTCTTTCTCGGCGGCACCTCCAATCATTTCCGGCTCGCCGCCCTGCGCGAGATCGGCTTCTGGGACGCCTATAATGTAACCGAGGATGCGGACCTCGGGCTGCGTCTCGCGCGCGGGGGCTTCGCGGTGCGCACTTTCGACTCCCACACATTCGAGGAGGCGCCGGCCGTCTTTCGGGCGCTCGTCAAGCAGCGCACGCGCTGGTTCAAGGGCTGGATGCAGACGGCGATCGTTCATTGCCGCCATCCCGCGGGCTTCTTCGCCGATCTCGGGGCGCGGCGGGCTTTCGCCGTGCTCGCGATGTTGGCCGGCGGTGTTTTGGGTCCGCTGCTCGGTCCGCTCCTGATGTGCCGCCTGGCCTATCACGCCCTTTTCGGCGCGCTGTTGCGGCCGACGACATTCTTCGAGACGGCGTGCTGCGGGCTATGGTGCTTTCTCGCGCTGTCAGGAGCGGCGGCGCTGCTTTGGCCCATCCTCGCCGGGATGCGGCGACGGCGCCTTTCGGCACTTCGAAATGCGCTGCCCCATCTGCCGATCTGGCTTTTCATGCTCAGCATCGCCTGCTGGCGCGCCTTTTTCGAGCTCTGGCTGCGGCCCTTTCACTGGGAGAAGACCGAGCATGGGCTCACCATGCGCGGCCATCCGGAAGGCTCAGGCGAACAGCCATTGTTTGAGCAGGAAGCCGGCGCTTAGCGCCTTGCTGTAATGCTCGTGCAGCATGATATGCGTCATGCCGGCGCGCGGTAGGTCGCTCTTCTTCAGCCGGCGGAAGAAGGGAACGAGCACTTCCTCGAAATTGCGCACCGTATATTGGCCGCCATGCCGGTCGGCGACGCGCCCCGCGACATTAGTGAACAGCAGCATCAGCGCCTTGAACAGGACGGGATTGGCGATGTTCTGATCGATGGCGTGAAGCCCCAGGCCGTGACGGCAGGCGAGAATATAGGCGTTGAGAACGACATAGACTTCCTCGGCCGGCGCGCCGTCGAAGGCGCCTTTGATCGACCGCAGGGCCGCATTGAAGGTCACGCGGGAAATCATGCCCTTCTTGCGCTCGGCGGGGCTGAGGAAGCCGGCGAGCGCAGAATCTTCGCGCGTATGGAAGGCGTCGAAAACATTATGCAGCAGCGCTTCGGTTTCCGTCTCCAATTCCGAGAGTCGACGGATATCCAGCAAAAGCTCGTTAGGCACCGGACGCTGCTTGGTGTTGATGTCCATGAACAGCCGGCATTCCTGCGCGCGCGTCAGGCGGTTGTAGATCACAACTGGCACGCTCACCGAGGATTTGGCGAGCTTGAAGCCGAAGACGCGATGCTGCCCGTCGATGATGAGAAAGGCTTTCGGGTCCTTGCGGAAGGTAAGGGCGCCCTCGTCCTTGTCAAAGGAGAGATGCGCGCGCGTCTGCGCCGAGAGCACTACGGCGCCGGGCACGGTGCCCAAGCCCGCGTCGATGTAACGCGCGATCGATCTTGCGCGCCGCTCGTCGAGCAGGCGTTGGAAGCCGTCCGCCGGATTTTCGGCCCGAGCCTCGACCGTGCAGGTCTGGGCGAGAAGATCGCTCGGCAGCACGAGCGAATAGAAACGATGCTTGCCCTGGGTGACGATCAACGCGCGCTCTGAGATCGTTTTGGCCTTGGCGGCGTCGCGCGGGCTGGCGGCGGAGAACTCGGCGTCGTGGGGCAGGGGGTGGGAATCGGCCAGATCGCCTATGGTGTCCCGATCCATTATCGTGATCCCATCGAAGCGCGAACTTGACAGCGTTCGCGAAAGGCTGACTCGACGAATCAAAAATCGGCACTTGCGCGAAAGGCTAGGCGCGAATGACGACGGGAACAAGACCGCTGTGTTTCTTATTCGGGCAATTGGACGAACGCTGGGCGTGAACGCTTCCCTCCCCTTTACGGGGAGGGTGGCCCCGCGAAAGCGGGGTCGGGTGGGGTAAAGCCCCATCAGAGTCATTGCGGCGTGAGCCCCACCCGGCGGCCTTTGGCCGCCGACCTCCCCGTAAAGGGGAGGTATTTGCGGCTAACGACGCAGTTTGGCGTGAACTGGAAACTCTGGCGACACGCTCCCCACGATTGTTCGCGCTTCCTTTGGCGCCCGTGGGGTTGTAGACTTTCCGTCAAATTGGCCGGCCGGAGAGGGCGACGCCCATGAGGTCGATCATCTCGTCGATCCGACGACTGACAGGTCAGCCGCTGACGCGGCGCTTCAACAGAAGATATCGAATGAACCGCTACGAACGCACGCCGCAGCCGGCCGGGGAAGCCGAGATCGAGTATCTCGACGGCGAATATCGCATCCGCAAGCCCGGCGCCTATGTGCGCTGCGCCGTGACCGGCGAGCCCATCCCGCTCGAGGATCTGCGCTACTGGAACGTCGATCTTCAGGAGCCATACGCCGGCCCGCACGCCAAGCTCATGAAGCTCGGGGTCAAGAAGCCCGACTGAGGCGCGCGCGGGAAAGCGCGGCGTCGAGCGTCTCCAGGACGGCCTCCTGCTCGGCTATGGCGAGGCTAATGGGCAGAGCCTCTGCGGCGAACGCGGGCGGGAGGCGGACGGCGTCCTTCTCTGTTGTGACGAGCGTGGCGCCCTGCCGGCGCGCGAGCGCCGTCAGCTCGGCGAGGTCGTTTTCACTGTAGCGATGATGATCGGCAAAGGCCCGGGTCGCAACGACGTCGGCGCCTGTCTCCGCCAGGGTGTGGAAGAACTTTTCAGGGCGTCCGATTCCGGCGAAGCCGATGACTCGCCTGCCTGCTAATGCCTTTGCCGCTTGCGGGTCGGGAACGATTTGCGCCTCGAAAACCGGCTTTTTGCAAGACCTGCTAAGCACCCGCCCGGCAGCGCCCTCGCCGATGACGATCAGAGCGTCGGCGACCGCCATCTGCGCCTCGAGCGGCGCGCGCAGCGGGCCGGCGGGTAGGCAGCGGCCATTGCCCGCGCCATAGTCCGAGTCGATCACGAGCAGCGAGAGGTCTGGCGAGAGCCTCTGGCTGTGGAAGCCGTCGTCCAAAATGAGAAGGGTTGCCCCCAGGCCGCGCGCGAACGCCGCGCTTGCTGCGCGATCCGCGCCGACAATGGCGAGCCCATGGCGCGAAAGCAGCAGCGTCTCGTCGCCGGCCGTCGTCACATCGTCCTTTGGTGAAACGGCGAAGGGCTCGGTGCGGCCGCCGCGCCTGCCGTAGCCCCGTGTGAGTAGCGCGGGACGTTCGCCTTGCGCGGAAAGCAGCTTCGCCAGCGCGATGACGAGCGGCGTTTTGCCGTCGCCGCCAGCGGTCAAGCCGCCGACGACGATGGTCGGCAACGCGGCGCGCGGCGCCTTGCGGGCGAGACGGCCGCGGGCGAGCGCGCCATAGAGATGGCCAAAGGGCGAGAGCAGGCGGGAGGCGCCCCCTTCCGTGCGCCAGAATGCGGGCGCGCGCATGAGCGTTCAGCGCTCTGAGGCGGCGACTTGCGCGAGAAAGGGCTCGACCGCCGTCATGATCGCGCGCGAGGCGCCGCCGAGCTTGTCGACCGCTTCGGCGCCGGCGCGGCCCATGCGGCGCATGCGGGCGGGTTCGGAGAGGAGATATTGCGCGGCGCGCGCCAGCGCGGCGGCGTCGGCGACGCGCGCCGCCGCCTTGGCGGCCGCCAACTCCGTGTAAATCTCGTTGAAATTGTCGATATGCGGCCCATAGAGCACCGCACAGCCGAGCTTCGCCGGCTCGATCGGGTTCTGCCCGCCGCCGGGAACAAGCGATTTGCCCATGAAGACAACGCCGACGCTGCGAAAGAAGAGGCCGAGCTCGCCGATCGTGTCGGCGACATAGATCCGCGTCTCGCGGCGCGGCTCGCCATCGCGCGTTCGTAGCGCGGTCGCAAAGCCTTGCGCTTGCGCCAGCTCCGCGATTTCCACGCCGCGCTCGCGATGGCGCGGGGCGATGACCGTCAGCAGATTGGGAATCTGTTTGCTGATCTCGGCATGGGCGGCGAGGATCAATTCCTCCTCGCCCGCATGCGTCGAGACCGCCGCCCACACCGGACGCGCGCCGACCGCGCCGTTGAATTCGGCGAGACGCGCGGCGTCCACAGGCGGCGGCGCCACGTCGAATTTCAGATTGCCGGCGATGCGCACGCAGGGCGCGCCCAGCGCCAGAAAGCGCGCCGCATTCTCGGAATCCTGCGCCAGGCATAGATCGATCGCGCCGAACACACGGCGGGCGGCGCTCGGCAGGCCGCTCCAGCGCTCCGCGGATTTGCGCGAGATGCGGGCGTTGGCGAGCAGCAACGCCACCCCCCGCGTGCGCAGCGAGGCGACCATATTCGGCCACAGCTCCGACTCGGCGAAGACGGCGATGTCCGGGCGCCAATAATCCAGGAAGCGGTTGACGAAACGTGGGGCGTCGAGCGGGACATATTGGTGGAAGGCGCCGGCCGGCAGCCGCTGCGTGAGAATGCGCGCCGAGGAGACCGTTCCGCTTGTCACCAGCACTTCCGCGCCGCGCTGGATGAAGCGCTCGACCAGCGGCAGCAGCGAGACCGTCTCGCCAAGGCTCGCGCCATGCAGCCAGATCAGGCGCCCTTCCGGCCGCTCGCGCGAGGCGACGCCCAGACGTTCGTCGAGCCGGTCTCGGTCTTCCTTGCCGTGGGAGGCGCGCCAGTTGAGGCCGGCTCCGGCAAAGGGCGTCGCGGCGATGGTCGCCAATCGATAAAGCTTCAGGAGCGGCATGTTTACCGTGCTACGCAAACGCTTCGGCCCGAGGCCGCGCCGACTGGCCTAAGCGGCGTCGCGCTTCCCCGATAGAGAATAATGCTCCCAAAACCGGCGGATTTTGGAAAGCGCCAAGCTCGGTCAGAGCTTGTCGTGCTCGGGGTCGAGAAGCTTGTAGAGATGGACGACGAAATAACGCATATGCGCGTTGTCGACGGTCGCCTGCGCCTTCGCCTTCCAGGCGGCGACGGCGCTGTCATTGTCGGGATAGACGCCGACGATGTCGAGCTTTGCGGGATCGCGGAAGGTCACGCCGTCGAGCGCCTCCAGCTCGCCGCCGAAGACGAGATGCAGAAGCTGCTTGTCCTGTTTCGCGGGCGTCGCCTTCTTTGTCATGACCACTTTATTCCTTTCGAAACGTCCAGAGCTATCGTTCTCGTGTCCTCGATGAGAGGCTTGGGCGCGGCGACGAGCATGCCGCGCTTCGAGGAGCTGCGATTATAGGTGATCTCGCCCCCCTCGACTTCTTCGAGCGCGATCCCGGCCTCCTCCAGAATGACGTCGGCCGCGGCGATATCCCAATCGCGTGCATTGGGCGAAGAGATGACGAGATCGTGACGCCCGGCGGCAATATCCACGAGCCGCAGCGCCAGGGACGGCGTGCGCGGCGCGATCGCAATATTGTGCGGCAGAGCGGCGATACGCTCATGCAGCGGCCGCGGCGCGATGACCATGGCGCCGGCGAGCGTGGCGCGGCCGAGCGGCGAGAGACGCTCGCCATTGAGGAAGGAGCCTAATCCGCGCGCGGCGGTAAATGTTTCCCCGCGCGCCGGCGCATGGACGACGCCGATCGTCGGCCGTCCGCGCTCGACGAAGGCGAGGGAGACCGCCCAGCGCTCGTCGCCGCGGGTGAAGGCCTGGGTGCCGTCGATCGGATCGACGACGAAGATCGCCTCGCGCGACAGGCGCGCGTCAGTGTCGGCGGTTTCCTCGGAGAGCCAGCCGGCCTCGGGCGCGAGCCGGCGCATTTCCTCGAAGAGGAAACGGTCCACCGCGAAATCGGCCTCGGTCACCGGCGAGCCGCCGCCTTTGTAGGAGATCGCCGCCGCCGTGCAGGCGCCTGGGCGGAAATAGGCCATGGCGATGTCGCCGGCCTCGCGCGTAATCGCTTCGAGGCGCGACAGGAAGGCGGGACGGTCGGATTCGACGAGCGGCATCACGAGAAGCAGTAGGGGAGCCGCGGCTTGCCTGCAAGACATTCGCGGATGCGAATTGCCGACAATTTGATCAAATGTGTTTCCCCGCATTTACCTTGGAGTCGTGATAACGGCTCAAATGCAATGGTTTACGCTGCATTCACCAGGGTTTTTAGCAACTTTGCCGGGGCTCGCGCGGCAGGATCGTGGGGACAAAAGGAACAGCCCGAGCCCGAGGAGTGAAGCCATGTTCGAAGCCGGCAATGCGCGCAAGATCGATGAAGCGTTTCTCGTTCAACGCGACTGGCGTGCGGATGGCGGCGTGCGGCGCGTGCGCGTCACGCGCAGCGACATCCTCATCTCGCGGCGCTTCAACGGCGTCGACATGATGATCGCCGTGCCTGCGCCGGCCTATTGCGGCGTCGTGCTGGACGTGGTCGAGGGGCAGGATGGGGCCCCCTGCTACCGCCTCTCGCTGGCGCATCGCGACCGCGATCTCGACGTCGTGCTGGCGGAAACCCAGGACAGCGGCGACGCCGCGGCGGACTGGAAATATTGGGCGAGCTGGCTCGCCTTGCCGCGGCTCGCGGCCGAGAACGGCAAGCTCGCCAGGGTGGATGCGGCGACTTCGTCGCTCGCGGCCCTCCCGCGCCGGGGCGCCTCCAGCCTGCGCAGCCGTCGCCCGCGTTTCCTCACGCGCCGCAAGACGGGCGTCGCCGCCCGCATGGCCGAGGTCTTCGCCGGCGAGCGCGAGATCATCTGCTACGAGTGAGCCGCAGGCTGCGTAATTAGTGATAGCGATTTGGCGTCATGATCCCCATACCTCCCCTTTACGGGGAGGTCGGCGGCCGAAGGCCGCCGGGTGGGGCTCGCGCCGCAACGGCAGTGGTGGGCTTTACCCCACCCGCCCCCGCTTACGCGGGGCCACCCTCCCCGTAAAGGGGCTATCGGATTCACACATCGTAGAAGGTCAGCGCGGCTCCGAACTTTATTCGTCGAAAGTCGTCGAGGCCCTGGCGCATTACTTTGGGGCCGGGCTTTCCGTAATAGGCGGTCCAGCCGCCGAGCCTGGCGACGACCCAGGCGGCGAAGGCGAGGCTGCCTTTGCGGTGGGGGTTCTTCTGGCGGGCCGTCGCGCCCTCGAGCTTCGCCGAGACGGCCTCGAGCAGCGCTTCGTCCTCGGGCTCGAAAGCGTCCGTCAGCAACTGGTCGGTCGCGCCATCGCGCGCCTTGACCAGTTGCATGACCGTCACAGCGGCGACCGCCGTCGCCGCCACCAGCTTGATCATCACTTTCGGATCGCAGATGTCGGCCTGCTCGATCTCGAAGCCCGCCGTCTTCAGCGTGCGGAAGAATTCCTCGATGGTCCAGCGCATTCGATAGAGGTCGATCACCCGGCGCGCCTCGGCCAGGCTCGTCGCCGCATGGGTCGTGAGAAGCCGCCAATGAATGGGCGCGACGCCCTCGGCGGCCCCGACCTCGCGCACGTCGACCAAAGTCACGCCGACCGCGTCCGGCAAGTCGCGCGCGCCGTGGCGCGGCTTGCGCAAAGTGACCGGCGAGACGCGGACCGCGAGCGCCGCCTTGCGCGCCTTGCGTCCCGGAGCCGCCGGGATCTCGGCGACGAAGCGGCCCGCCTCGGCCAATCCGTCGGCGAAGGGGAACAAAAGCTCGATCGCATCCTCGCCGTCTGCGGCGATCGTCCGGTTCTGGCAGGCGCGCACAATCAGCTCCACGCCGCCCGGACGCTGCGCGAGATGCGCGTAGATGTCGCTCTCCCGATCCGAGACGACAGTGATCCGCTTCGCCGCCGCGAAATCCTCGCGCGCATGCGTCGCCACATCGAGCCAGCGCTGCGATTCCTTGTCCGCGAGCGCGCGCGAGCGCCGCGCCGCGACCTTGGCCCCCGTGTCGCGGTTCCAGACCTCGGCATGAGCGAGGCCGAGCAGCGCGCCCGTGCCGGCGTCGAGCGCCAGGGCCGCGTGCAGCAAAAGGCCGCGCGTCCCGCCGCCCTTGCCGACCGGCCCATAGCCGTTCGCCTGCGCGCGCTTGCCGCCGAGCGCCAGCTCGCTGGTGTCCTGCGCCACCACTATGTCGCGACCCGCCGCCCGCGCCGCTGTGAGCCCGGCGGCGTGCCGCGCCATCTCCTCGGCGGTCACCGCAGGATTGCGCAGGAAGCGCGCGAGCCGCACCTCCTGCGCCCGCCGCCCGCCGGCGATCCGACGGATGCGCGCGCACGGCCGCGCGACGAGGCCCCGATGCAACGAGACCCCCCTTTTTCCAGGCGGCGGTCGCCGAACCGCCCCAGTCCATACGAAATCGCCATGCCCCACCCCGCGAATCAAAACGCGACCCACGGAATCAAACAGACCCGACCGAGGCAATCACGATGTGTGCATTCGATAGCCGTAAAGGGGAGGGATGGGCTCACGCCCGGCGTTCGGCGTTACCCCGGAGGGTCAGGAAGTGCTTGCGCCCCCGATTGCCGATCGCTCGCAATGACGGGTGAGCGCTAAATCCGTAGCGCTCAGGCCGCCTGCGCGCCGGTGCGGACAATTGTCCCGACATGCTCGCCGCGCAGCGCGGCGGTCAGCCGGCCCGGAACGAGTCCGTTGACCACCTGCACCCGCTCGAGATGCCGCGCATTCGCCATGACCTCGAGGAGCGCGCGGTCGAAAGGCAGCGCATCGAGCTTCGAAAGCTCGGCGCCGCTCGCCTCGCGGATCAGCTCGGCCCGCTCGCCGCCGGGGCCTTTGGGGTCGGTCGTATAGACCCCGTCCACGTCCTCCACGATCGTCAGACCAGCCGCGCCGAGCGCGTCGGCGAGCAGAAATGCGCCGGTGTCCGCGCGGTGCATCGGGATGCGCGAGTGTGGGAATTCGTGGTGGTGGTAGGGCGGAAAGGCGCTTCCGACCACCGCGCGGGCCGCGGAGAGATGGATGGCGAGCTGGTTGGCGATGGTCGGGTGCTCGACATAGGAGACGCCCTCCGGCGCGAGCAGCGAGGCGAGGATATGACCGTTCTGGCCGGCTTCGCTCGCCGCGAGCGGGGCCAGCGAGCCCACCGGCAGGCCGAGATCGAGCCCCACGCCATAGAGGTGGCGAGCGCGCACGCCCGCGCCGGTCAGGATCAGCAGACGGTGCTCGGGCAGGAGCTTACGGATTTCGTCGACGATCGGGAGGATGGCGTCCGCGCCGCGATCCATGATCGAGCGGCCGCCGATCTTCACGACCTGCAGCCAGGGGAGGAGCCGGATCGGGCGGCGGCCGGCGACCGGGCGGATGAGATCGCCGTCGAGGAGGGTCTGGCGCGCGAGCGGCGAGGCGACGTGCTTGATGCTATTGGCGTCGGTCATGGGAAAAAACTCTTTTAGCTCGCGGTGATGATCGTGCCGACATGCTCGCCGGCCAGCGCGCGTGTCAGATTGCCGGGGACGAGGCCGTTGACGACCTGCACTTCGCGGACGTGGCGCGCGGCTTTCAGCAGATCGAGCATGGGGAACTCGAGGATCGAGTCGTGCAGCCCCTGCGCCTTCATCTCATCGACCGAAATCTTCGGGATGAACTTCGCGTCCTTCGCGGTTTTCGGATTGGCGGTGTAGAGGCCGTTTTCGTCCTTCACGAAGATCATCGCCTTGCAGCCGAACTGCTCGGCGACGAGGAAACATCCGGCGTCGGTGCGATAGGGCGGGATGACGCCCTCGGGCGCGGGGCGCATCCAGACATTGTAGGGCGGCATGCCGCTGAAGATGACGGCGTTCACCTCGGCGAGGTAGAGCGGCACCGCCGAGAGCGCGGCGCCGTTGACGGCGGAGACGCCGTATTTGGCGAGCAACTGTCCAAGCATTGCGGCGTTCTGGTCCGCGACCGAGGCGCCGAGCTGCGAGAGCACGCCCGCCGGCAGGCCGAGCCCCGCCGCGATCGAATAGAGATGCCGCGCCCGCGTGCCGGCGCCGGTGCCGATCAGCAGCTTATGGGCTTTGCGGGCGGCGACGATCTCGTCCACCAGCGGATAGACCGCCGCGCGGCCACGGTCGATGACGCTTTGCCCGCCGATCTTGATCACGCTCGCGTCCGGCAGAATGCGGAAATCGGCGGCGGATTCGGCCGCCGCCAGAAGCTGCGCGTCGGTCAGCGATCGCTGCATGAGGAGGGCGTCGAGCGCGGCCGTCGTATTGGCCATGAGGGCAACCTTTCGTGATATTTACAATTTTTTATTCCACTGTCTCGATACAGCTTCGACAATTACCTCGCAATATGTAGAAATTCTGCTTCTTTTACTGCGCGGAAAACACGGCAAATGCTTCGCCGGAAAAGATGATGGAAAACGCCTGCGCCGAATTTGCGATGCGGCTTCGCGCGGTCACATCCCCAAGCAGGGCATCAAAATTGCTTGGCAGTGCTGCCAGGCGAAACGGGGGTTGTCGACCGACTTCCCACACGTCCGGCGTGCGACATCAAATCCGCTTGATTGGCTCGTTACGCGAGCTGCTCGGGCGGAAATCACATGAGAGAGGCTTCCTTCGTCTCGGTGACGAAGAAGCCGACGATCCCTCGAGCGTGGGGCAGTCGAGAAGATGCAAGTCACATTCATCCGGAATACGTCAGATGGCCGCGCAATCGAAGTCATCGGTCCCTATGTCTGCGTGGCGCGCGAGCCGGTCGCCGACGGGATCGTCGAGATCGCGACCCATCCCAATCGCAAAGCGATCCTGGCGAGTGTGCCCAATGCGACGCATATGGCGGGACCGCTCGTCTTGACCGCGGAAGAAGCCTCGGCGGTCCGCGGCGCCCTCGCAGCCGCGCAGCCGGCGCCCGTTGAGCCGAGCGAAATCGACAGGCGCTTTCGCGAGGCTTACAACACTCGAAGCCGTCGGGAGGGCATCGAGTAATACGAGATCCGCTTGATTGGTTCGGCGTCATTCCCGACGCTCGCGCAGCGAGCGATCGGGAATCCAGAGCCAAACCAGCGCTTTTGTGGCTCTGGATTCCCGATCGGGCCTTCGGCCCGTCGGGAATGACAAGCCCCAATCCGAGCTATTCAAACGGAAACGGTATAAGGGGCGCGCGGCAAGTTTGACGCGCGGCCGTCAGTGGTTGGCGCTGAGGCGCAAGCTCATCTCGATCGTCGAAATCATGCGCCGCTTGCCTCGGGGCGAATGCGACAAGGCCGCCGCTCAATTGCCAGAGCGGCGGCCCCGCGAAATCTTACGCCAGACGGCTATTCGTTCTCGTGTTCGACCTCGGCGGATTTGACACGCTTGCCGCCGTTCGAGCCGAAGGCCGGGTCGCTGACGCTGTCTTTGCCGTTTTCGATATGGCCCGCGAGACGGCGCTCGAAGCTCTTGTCCTCATCGATGGTGATCAGCAGATCGTACCAGCCGAAGCTGGCTTCCAGCGGCCAGGACTTCTCGAAACGCTCGCCCGGGGAAAGACGCCGCTTTGCCGTGTGGCCAGTATAGGCGTTGAAGATCGTGACGGTGCGGGCGCTCGCTCCGCGATTTGCGACGACGATCTCGAATTCGCGATACGCCTCCTCCTCCTCGTTCTCGTAATGGGCGCCGACATAGAAGTCGGCCGAGCCAGCCGCGACGCCGCCCTTGAAGGTGCGAAGGAAGCCGTTCGGGCCATAAACCGAGAAATCGTACAGGCCGCTGACCGGGACCTTCAAGCTGTCGGAAAGCGACTTGCCGGCCTCGACCGTATAGCTCCATGGGCCAGAGGAAGCGTCGCCCGAACGCACCTGTAGCCAGGCCCCCGCCTTGCCTTTGTTGGCAATTTCGAGGTGGAACGTCTTCGCGAGGTCGAGGGCGCCTTTCACATCGAGCGCATAGGGCAGTGGGCGGGCGTAGCGCGCGCCGCTTTCCTGTTTCGGCATCGCCTGCTGGGTCGGCAGGGTGGGGACGTAGCTGGGATGTCGCTGCCGGTCCGGCGGCGCGTAAGACGCCGTGCTCGGCAGGGCGACGAAGCGTTTGTCGGGCCGCGTGAAATCGAAGGCCGAGGTCAGATCGCCGCAGATGGCGCGGCGCCACGCCGAGATTTGCGTTTCGACAACGCCGAAGCGACGCTCGATGAAGCGAATGACCGAGGTGTGGTCGAACAATTCGGAGCAGACATAACCGCCTTTGCTCCAGGGCGAGACGGCGAACAGCGGCACGCGCGCGCCGAGGCCGTAGGGGCCCGCGGCGTATTTCGCGCCGCCCGCATAAATCTCGTGCGTCGTGGCGACCGTGGAGAGACCTTGCGACGGCGATTGCGGCGCATAAGGCGCAACGACGTGGTCGAAGAAGCCGTCGTTCTCATCGTAATTGATGATCAGGACGGTCTTGCTCCAGACTTCCGGATTGGAGGTCAGCGCGTCGAGAACTTGCGAGATGTACCAGGCGCCGTAATTGACCGGCCAGTTCGAATGTTCGGTATAGGCCTCGGGAGCGGTGATCCAGGAGACTTGCGGCAGCGCATTGCGACGCACGTCGTCGCGAAGAATGTCGAACAACGCGCCGCCAACGGCGATGTTCGTGCCGGTCTTCGCCTTGTCGGCGAGCGGCGCGCCCGGCTGTGCGTTCTGATACTGATGGAAATAGAGCAGCGAATTGTCGCCGTAATTGCCGATATAGGGATCGGTCGTCCAGCCCCACGATCCGGCGTCGTTCAGTCCCGCCCCGATGTCCTGATAGACCTTCCAGGACACGCCGGCTTTTTCCAAAAGCTCCGGATAGGTGCGCCAGTCGTAGCCGGCCTCGGAATTGTCGAGGACGGGCCCGCCATTGGCGCCGTCATTGCCGACCCAGCCGGTCCACATGTAATAGCGGTTGGGGTCGGTCGCTCCCATGAAGGAGCAGTGATAAGCGTCGCAAATGGTGAAGGCGTCGGCCAAGGCGTAATGGAACGGAATGTCTTCCCGGGTCATATAGGCCATGGTCAGCGGGCCCTTGGCCGCGACCCACTGGTCGTATTGACCATTATTCCAGGCCTTGTGGGCGTCCGGCCAATTGTGCGGCGTGCCGGCCAGGAACTGCGATCCCACCGGATGCGCGTCGGGACGATAGGGCAGGAGCTCGCTGGCGCCATAGGGCTGATGAAACACTGATTTCTTGGATGGCAGAAAGGCCGGACGCGGATCGCCAAACCCGCGCACGCCGCGCAGGCTGCCGAAATAGTGATCGAAGGAGCGGTTCTCCTGGGTCAGGACGACGATATGTTCGACGTCCTGGATGGTGCCCGTCCGCTTATTCGCCGGCAGCGCCAGCGCGCGTTCGATGCTCGGCGGAAAACTCGTGGCGAGCGCTGTGGTACCAGCAAGGCGCATAAAATCGCGGCGGTTACTTGCGGTCATTGTGTCGGCCCCCAAGGCTGTGCTTGCGGGGCTCACTAACAAGGGGCAACGACACACTGGTGACGGGGCTTTGACAAAATGACGACGGCGCTTTGCGACTCTCGAGTAAAAGCGGCTGGCCGAGTGTGAAGCAATCCAGGGCGGCGATGCGGCCCTGGATTGCTTCGTCGGCTCCGCCTCCTCGCAATGACGGCGGTGATTATTTATTTGACGGCCGGCTTCCGATAGACGACGCCCTTCGTGAGGAACTTACGCTCGCCTGACGCTCCGCGCCTAATAGAGGGGCCGCCCTCGCCGGTTCCTTTCGGCTGCCAATTCGGCACGAGCTGATGCTTGCCGGGCCCGATGAGGTCGGCGCGGCCCATGGCTTTCAGCGCCTCGCGCAGCATCGGCCAGTTTTCGGGATCGTGATAGCGCAGGAAAGCCTTGTGCAGGCGCCGCTGCCTTATCCCCTTCACCGCGTCGACTTGCTCGGACGCTCCGCGCCGCACGGGTTTCAGCGGATTGAAGCCCGAGTGATACATGGCTGTCGACAGCGCCATGGGCGAGGGCAGATAGGTCTGCACCTGATCGGCGCGGTATTTATTGCGCTTCAGCCACAGCGCCAGATTCATCATGTCCTCATCCGTCGTGCCCGGATGCGCCGCGATGAAGTAGGGGATGAGGTAATATTCCTTCTTCGCCGCCCGCGCCGCCGCGTCGAATAACTGCTTGAAGCGGTCGTAGGAGCCGATGCCCGGCTTCATCATCTTGGAGAGCGGGCCGCTTTCCGTATGTTCGGGCGCGATCTTCAAATAGCCGCCGACATGATGCTCGACGAGCTCTCGTATATAGGCCGGGCTTTTCACCGCGAGGTCGTAGCGCACGCCGGAAGCCACCATCACCTTCTTCACGCCGGGAAGCGCGCGCGCCTTGCGATAGAGTTCGATCAGCGCGTCATGGCTGGTGTTGAGGTTCTTGCAGATGTCGGGATAGACGCAGGACGGGCGCCGGCACAGGGCCTCGGTCTCTTTGTCGCGGCAGGCCATGCGATACATATTGGCGGTCGGCCCGCCAATGTCGGAGATAATGCCGGTGAAGCCTTCCGTCTTGTCGCGGATGATCTCGATCTCTTTGAGGATCGAGGCTTCCGAACGCGATTGGATGACGCGGCCTTCGTGCTCGGTGATCGAGCAGAAAGAGCAGCCGCCAAAGCAGCCGCGCATGATCGTCACCGAATGGCGGATCATCTCCCAGGCGGGGATTTTGGCGCCCTCGTAAGACGGGTGCGGCGCGCGCGCGAAGGGCAGGTCATAGACGGCGTCCATCTCCGCCGTCGTGAGTGGAATGGGCGGCGCGGTGAGCCAGACGTCCTTGTTGCCGTGCCGCTGCGTCAGCGGGCGGGCGTTGCCGGGATTGCTCTCCTTGTGCAGCACGCGCGAGGCGCGCGCATAAGCTTCCGGGTCGCTCGATACTTGTTCGTATGAGGGCAGGCGGATGACGACATCGGCGCCGCTGCGCGCATCGTCCTTGCGCAGACGCCCTTCGTCGGCGCTGTCGATATCTTCGGCCGAGGCTTCGACCCATCCTTCGGGCGTCGCGTCGCGCAGCAAAGCGAGGCCGCAAATGTCGGAGAAATCCTGCGCCAGCCCGCGCTTGGCGATGCGATGCGCGACCTCGATCAGCGCCCGCTCGGCGTTGCCGTAGAGCAGCAGATCGGCCTTGGCGTCGAGCAGGATGGAACGACGCACCTTGTCCGACCAATAGTCGTAATGGGCGATGCGGCGCAGCGAGGCCTCGATGCCGCCCAGCACAATGGGCGTCTCGGGGAAGGCTTCGCGGGCGCGCTGGGCGTAGACGATAACCGAGCGGTCCGGCCGTTTCCCGCCCTCGCCGCCCGCCGTGTAGGAGTCGTTCCTGCGGATGCGACGGTCCGACGTATAGCGGTTGACCATCGAATCCATATTGCCGCTGGTGACGCCGAAGAAGAGGTTCGGCTTGCCCAGCTTTTTGAAGTCCGAGGCGTCGCGCCAGTCTGGCTGCGAGATGATGCCCACGCGAAAGCCCTGCGCTTCCAGCAGGCGCCCGACGATCGCCATGCCGAAGCTCGGATGGTCGATATAGGCGTCGCCGGTAACGAGGATGATGTCGCAGGAATCCCAGCCGAGCGCCTCCATCTCCGCCCGCGACATGGGCAGGAAGGGCGCGACGCCGAAACGATGCGCCCAGTATTTCCGGTAGGAAAAAAGCGGCTTGGCGCTTTGCAGGGGTGGGGTCGTAGAAGCCATGGCGGTACTAGGCGGGTTTTTCCTGGTGCGTCAACGGGGAACGCGCGTCGTCATTGCGAGGAGCGTAGCGACGAAGCAATCCAGAGCCGAGGCGTGGCTCTGGATTGCTTCGCTTCGCTCGCAATGACGGCTTGCGATCTTTTAAGCCCCGTTCTTCGGCCCGGTCTCGTCGGACGTCTTCTTTTCCGCCTGCCCCGAGATCGTCACCCTGTCGGAGAAGGCGAAGAGGAAGGTCGAGACCACGAAGGTGATGTGAATGGCGATGTAATAATTGAGGTCGCGCTCGTCCAGCTTCGGCACGTCCATAAAAACTTCGAGGAGCTTGATCGCCGAGATGGCGACAATGGTGGTGAGCAGCTTCAGCTTCAACTGCGTGAAGTCGATGCCGCCCATCCAGCTCGGCCAGCCTTCGCGCGTCGTCGCCGGAACGCCCGAAACAAAGTTTTCATAGAGTGAGATCGTCACGATCATGACCAGCGCGCCGGTGAGCGTGAGGTCAATGAGGCCGAGCAGCTCGAGAATGACCCTGTCCTCGCTGGTCGAGCCCAGAGACGTTACGATCGAAACGAGATGGCGCCCGGCGTTCACCATCAGGGCGAAGAGCCCGAGCGTCAGCATGATGAAGAAGGGCGCGAGCAGCCAGCGCGACAGGAACAGATAATGCTCCAACAGGCGCTTCAGCATGGCGGCTCCGGGCGCGGCTGGCGCGCCGCTTCCGGATGGAATTAGGGGCCGAGGGCAAGGCGGCAACGCCACCCAAGCTATCAAACCATTGCAGTTTGAACAGCTCGCATGGGGACGTGTCATTCCCGACGGGCCAAAGGCCCGATCGGGAATCCAGAGCCCCAAAAGCGCTGGTTTAGCTCTGGATTCCCGATCGCTCGCTTCGCGAGCGTCGGGAATGACAGCGAACCAATCAAGCGGATCTCGTATCAGAAGGCGGAGACGGTCGTGTTTGCTCTGGATTCAGTCACGGGTGGTTCAGGAGACGGCCGCCTCGAAACCCTTACGGATCGCGTCTTCCTTGAGCTTGCGGCCGATGAAGACGAGGCGCGACTCGCGCTTTTCGTCGTCCTTCCATTCGCGCTGCAGATCGCCGTCGAGGATCATGTGAACGCCCTGGAAGACGAAGCGCCGCGGCTCGTTCTTGAAGGCCACGATGCCCTTGCAGCGCAGAATGTCCGCGCCCTCTTTTTGGACCAGCTCGTTGAGCCAGGGCACGAAACGCTCAGGATCGACCTCGCCCGCATGGCGTAGCGAGATCGACTGCATCTCGCTGTCGTGGATCGCTTTCAGATGGCCGTGGCCGTCGTGGTCATGATGATGATGCTCGTGCTCGCACTCCGGCCCGCACTCATGGTCGTGATCGTGGTGATCATGCGCATGATGCTCATGGTCGTGATCGCACTCGGGACCGCATTCGTGATCGTGACCATGGTGGTGATGATGGTCGTGATCATGTTCCTCGGCCACGAGGAAATTCGGCTCGATCTGAAGGATGCGGTCGAGATCGAAAGCGCTGCGCTCCAGCACGGCGTTCAGCGGCACATTGGCCTTCACGGCGCGATGCAGGCTCGCATAGGGATTGATGCCGCGGATGCGCGCCTCGGTCTCTTCGAGCTCCTCCGGCGTCACGAGATCGGTCTTGTTGAGGATGACGACGTCGGCGAAGGCGATCTGCGTCTTGGCTTCCGGCGCGTCCTTCAGGCGCTCGCTCAGCCATTTGGCGTCGGCCACGGTGACGACGGCGTCGAGCTGCGCCGCGTCCTTCACATCGGCGTCGACGAAGAAGGTCTGGGCGACGGGGGCGGGGTCGGCGAGGCCGGTGGTCTCGACGATGATGGCGTCGAATTTGCCGCGCCGGCGCATGAGCCCTTCGATGATGCGGATGAGATCGCCGCGCACGGTGCAGCAGATGCAGCCGTTGTTCATCTCGAAGACTTCTTCGTCGGCGCCGACGATGAGGTCGTTGTCGATGCCGATCTCGCCGAATTCATTGACGATGACGGCGTAGCGGCGGCCGTGCTGCTCGGTGAGGATGCGGTTGAGGAGAGTCGTCTTGCCGGCGCCGAGATAGCCGGTGATGACGGTAACGGGAATTTTGTCGGTCAACGCCGCGTGCTCCAAATGCTGTCGCCCCCTCCCTGTCCCTCCCCCGCTAGGCGGGAGAGGGGACGCTCATGATCGGGGTGGGCGGAACGTCATGAAGGCCGCCGTCTGCTCCCTCTCCCACGAAGTGGGGGAGGGGTGGGGAGGGGGAAGCCTACGGCGCCAGGGCTTTGCTCAATTCTCTAACATTGTGGCGCATCATGTCGATATAATTCGCGCCGTCCCCCTTGGGACCGGAGAGGGCGTCGGAATAGAGCGTGCCGCCGATCTTCGCGCCGGTTTCGGCCGCGATGCGCTTGGCGAGCCGGGGGTCGGCGATATTCTCCAAAAACACCGCCCCGACCTTGTGCTGTTTCACGGAATCGATGATGCGGGCGATGTCGCGGGCGCTGGCCTCAGCCTCGGTCGAAACGCCCTGAGGGGCGATGAATTCGACGCCATAGCGCGCCGAGAAATAGCCGAAGGCGTCATGGGTCGAGACGACGCGGCGGCGCTCCTTGGGGATGGCGTCGAGCGCTTTGACGATCTCGGCGTCGAGCGCGTCGAGCTTGGCGAGATAGGCGGCGGCGTTCGTCTTATAGGCCTCGGCGCCTGCCGGATCGGCGGCCGCGAGCGCGTCGCGGATTTCGGCGACATAGACCTTGGCGTTGGCGACATCCTGCCAGGCGTGCGGGTCGGTTCCCTCCTCGCCGGGCCGGGCGGCGACGCCCTTGCCGAGCGTGACGATAGTTCCCCTGCTCTTGGCCGCGGCGACGAGGCGTTCGAGCCAGCCTTCGAACCCCAGGCCATTGACGAAAATGAGCTTGGCCTGCGCGATCTTGCGGCCGTCGGCCGGGGTCGGCTGATAGACATGGGCGTCGCCGTCGGGACCTACGAGGGTCGTCACCGTGACGCGATCGCCGCCGACCTGCCGGACGAAATCGCCGATGATCGAGAAGCTTGCGACGACGGGGAGGCTCTCCGGTCCCGCGTAAGCCGGGACCGCGAGCGCAGCGGCGAAGGCGGCGACAAAGGCGCGGCGTGTCAGCATGAATATCATCCTTCGAGATGCCGGCGCGGCCGCTTGAGCCGCAGCGCGCCGCCGGCGGAGCCAAAAATAAGCGAAGCGAAATAAACGAGGCCGGCTGCGAGAATGATCGCCGGGCCGGTGGGCGCGCCCGTCTCATTGGAAAAGACGAGGCCCGCATAGACGCAGACCGCCGCGACGCCGGCGGCGAGCGGCAGAGCGACGGCAAGCTCATGGGTCCAGAGCCGCGCGGCGGCGGCGGGCAGCATGATGAGGCCGACCGCCATCAGCGTGCCGAGCGCCTGAAAGCCTGCGACGAGATTGAGCACGACAAGGCCGAGGAACAGGAAAGGGATGAATTCGCCGAGCCGGCTCGTCTGGCGCAAAAAGAGCGGGTCGAGCGTGTCCATGGCGAGTGCGCGATAGAAGACGGCGAGAGCGACGAGCGTCAGCGTCGAGACGCCGGCGAGCATGACGAGCGCGGAATCGTCGAGGCCGAAGACCGAGCCAAACAGCACATGCAGAAGATCGACGCTCGAGCCTTTCAGCGACACCAGAACGACGCCCAGCGCAAGCGAGACGAGGTAGAAGGCGGCGAGCGAGGCGTCTTCGCGCAATGTGGTGAAGCGTGAGGCGGCTCCTGTGGCGATGGCGACGACGAGCCCCGCGACAAGCCCGCCGAAGGTCATGGCCGGCAGTGAGAGGCCCGCGACGAGATAGCCGACCGCCGCGCCCGGAAGCACAGCGTGCGAGAGCGCGTCGCCGGCAAGCGACATGCGGCGCAAAATGAGAAACACGCCGAGCGGCGCCCCGGAAACCGCAAGCGCCAGCGAACCCACGAGCGCGCGGCGCATGAATTCATAGTCGAGGAAGGGCGAGACAAGGATCTCAGTGAGCATGAGCCGCTTCTTCGTCTCTCAGACATTCGCGCGCCTGCCGGTCATAGGCTTCCGACATGGCCCGCGCGCGGGCGAGGTTGTCGGCGCAGAGCGTCGCGCCGGTTTCGCCCCAGGCGATGCGCTCGCGGGCGAGCAGCAGGGTCTGCGGGAAGGCGCGGCGGGCGAGATCGAGCTCATGCAGCACGGCGACGATGGTGCGCCCCTCGCCGCGCCACTGCGCGATGAGGCCGAGGAGATCGTCGGTCGTCGCTTCGTCGATGGCGCCAAAGGGCTCGTCGAGCAGAATCACGCGCTGGTCCTGGACGATGAGCCGGGCAAACAGCACGCGCTGCATCTGGCCGCCGGAAAGCGTGTCGATCGGGCGATCCTCCATGCCGGCGAGGCCGACGCGGTCGATGGCCTGCGCGGCGCGCTCCCGCTCTCCGGCGTCGAGGCGGCCGAACAACCCGACCCGACGCATGGCGCCCATGGCGACGAAATCGCGCACATTGATCGGGAAGGAGCGGTCGATGTCGACGAGCTGCGGGAGATAGGCGATCTCGCGCGCCGTTGCGCCGCCGCGCTCGATGCGCCCGCCAAGCGGCGGGAGGAGGCCCGCGAGGGCTTTCAACAAAGTGGATTTGCCTGCGCCGTTCGGGCCGCAGACGGCGAGCGCGGCGCCGGGCGCAATCTCGCCTTCGAGGTGATGGACGGCGGGGCGGCGGTCATAGCCGAGCGTGAGATTGACGAGGCGAATCGGCCCCGGCGACGCCATGCTCCTCAATGGAGCGCCCAATAAACGCCGGCCCAAAGGGCGGCGATGGCGAGCGAAACGCCGGAAAGACGCGCGACGGCTGAAGCTTCGAGCAGCGACGCGCGCGCGGGGGGCGCGCGGTCCGCCGATTGGGCAAGCCCTTGCGCGCGCAGGACCGCGTGGTCGTGGGCGTGGCGGTGGCCTTGGGTCGCGTCGGTCATGCTTGATGTTATAATATAACGCCTGATAAGAACAAGGGCTGCTTTCGCTTTGCGCCTGGTTTAGCGCAGATGATGAGCACTCCTTCTCCCGTTTACGGTCGCAAGCGGGGAGAGGAGTCGCAGTGTGTTTATGAGCAGCGTGCAATCCACCCGTCATTGCGAGCGAAGCGAAGCAATCCAGGGCCGCAGTAGCTGCTCTGGATTGCTTCGTCGCTACGCTCCTCGCAATGACGACAGTGGTCGCCCTGGCTTCCCGGTCGGTGAGGGCCGTTGGGTGGAGCGTCGTCACTCAACGATCACCCGCACCGGGCGCGACGCCACGGGGGCCAGAGCCAATCTCGCCTGAATACGATGCGCGCCGGGCGTCATCGGCCAGAAGACGGTCTCATCCGCCTGCGCAACCGTGAAAGGCGCGCCGTCGACCAACCAGACGATTTGGGCGTCCTTTCCGCCATCAGCGAGCTTCAAAGCGAGCTTGTTCAAGGGAGCCGGCTGCTCCGGATTGCGCCAGATGTGCATATTGTGCTCGGGCGTCGCGATGACGAGCGCGCCGCTCTCCGCTGCGAGCGCCTCTTCGACGGCCGCCGGGGCGTGCGCGGCGGGCCGGGCGGAAATCTCGTCGGGCCGCACCCATTCGCGCAGCGTCTGCGGGCACTCCGGCCCGGCGTCCGCACGGCAGAGATCGATGGCGACCCGCCCAGGCGGCGGCGCGAAAGCCTCGGGCGCGAGGTCGCCGGGTTTCGTCCCATGCAGCTTCGTCATCATCGCATGCGCCAACCGCGCCGCTGAGCTGGCGCCCGTGAGGGCGCGCATGCCGCTCGCGTCGCCGCGTCCGATCCAGACGCCGACAATGAATTTGTGCGAGAAAGCGAGCGCCCAGGCGTCGCGATAATTTTGCGAGGTGCCGGTCTTCACGGCGACGGCGAAAGGATATTCGAGCGGCCCGTAGCGCGGGAAGGAGGGCAGGCGCGCCTGTGGATCGGCGAGGAACGACGTGACCAGCCGCGCCGTGTCGAGCGACATGACGCGGCGCGGGGGCGCGCGTTCTTCGTCGCGCGCGAAAGAGAGATCGCGCATCACGCCGTCGTCGGCGAGCGCCGCATAGGCGCGCATCAGGCGTTCGAGCCGCGTCGGCAAGGCGCCGATCGCCATGGAGACGCCGAAGCTTTCCGGCGTCGCTTCGAGATCGTGCAGGCCGAGCTCGTGCAGGAACAGGAAGTTTGCCTCGAGACCCACGCGGCGCAGCAGGTTGGTCGCCGGCACATTGCGCGAATTGGCGAGCGCCTGGCGCGGCGTCAGCGGCCCGAGGTAGAGGCCGTCGGCGTTGGAAACGCCCGAGGCGCCTTCGGGAAGATCGTCGAGAAGGTCGGTGGGCTTCAGCGCGCCGCGCTCCAAAGCGAGCGCATAGATGAACGGCTTGAGCGTCGAGCCGGGCGAGCGCGGCGCGCGGGTGAAATCGAAGGCGCCGGCGCGCGGATCGTTATAATCGGCGGAGCCGACATCGGCGATGATGGCGTTGGAGCCGCGCTCCGCCACCATGATCGCTACCTGCCGCGCGCCGGCGTTGCGAAAGATGGAGAGGTAGCGGCGCGCGAGCTGCGTCGCCTCGCGCTCGATGGAGAGGTCGATGGTCGCATGGATGCGCGGATCATATTGCGAGGTCGCGCGCACGCGGCCTTCGCGCGCAAGGCGTTCGTAGCGCAAGGCGAGATGCAGCGTCTCCGGGCGGCGCTTGGGCGCGAGCGGCCGCATGGCGGCAAGCTCGCGCCGCGCCAATTCGGCCTGGGCGGCGTCGAGCGCGCCCTCTTTTTCGAGCTGCGCAATGGCGTAGCGCGCGCGTTCGACGGCGAGCCGCAGGCCGCTCTCGCGCGTGACGTTCATGCGGCCCGGCGATTGCGGAATAGCGGCGAGCAGCGCCACCTGCGCCCAGGAGAGATCATCGACCGGCTTGTCGAAATAGAAGCGCGCAGCGTGCGAAATACCGTGGCTGCCGAGCCCATAGGGCGCAAGGCGCAGATAATGGGAGAGCGTCGCCTCGCGCCCCTGGCGCGCAACGATCGCGAGCCCTGTCGCCGCTTCCCAGAATTTGTTGGCGTATGTGCGCGGCCCCGGCCGCTGCATGCGCGCGACCTGCATGGCGATGGTCGAGGCGCCCTCCATTTGGCGGCGATGGGCGAGATTGTTCCACAGCGCCCGCGCCACGGCGCGCGGATCGACGCCGGAGTGCGCGTAAAAGCGCCGGTCTTCGAGAATGAGCGTCGCGCGGGCGACGCGCTCGGGGATGCGCTCCAGCGGCCAATAGCCGTAGTCGACGCGCTTCTCGCCTTTCTCGCCCTGGGTCGCGTTGCCGATCTGCGTGAGAAAGGCGCCGTTGCGGTCATAGACGATCTGGCTCGCGGGCGGCGCAGTAAGATCGGCGCCGCGCGCGGCCTCCTGCCAGATCATGAGCCCGCCGCGTAGCGCCGTCGCGACGAAAGCGAGCGCGACGAGAAGCGCTAGGCGGCTCATGGCTGCTTGGCGATTTCCACGCGCGCGCCGGCGCTCTGGCCGCGCAGGCCTTTCTTGTACATCGTCTCCACAAGCGCGGGCGGTTGCGTATAGGCCCCCGCCGTTTGCGCCTTGAGGCGGAAGGCGAAGCGGTAATTGCCCTTGGGCAGCGAGTCATACGCATAGAGCACGCGATCATCGCCATACGAGACCCAGGTCGGCGCGAGCGTTGGCGCGCTGGAGGGCTGGGCTTCGGCGGGCGCCGTCGCGATATTGGGATTGAGCGGCTCATAGCCCGCCGCGAGCGGCAAAGAGATCGCGACATAAGTGCGATCTTCAGGGTTCACGACTTCCGCCGTCTCCTCGATGACGTCGCCCTGGTTCACGCGCAAGGCGCCATTGGCCGCCTCTAACTTCTCCGGGGCCAGCCCGTTTTTCACGCGCCAACTCTGCCGCGTAATGACGAAGCCTTCGCTTGCAGCCTGCGCTTTGGCGCCGGTCTCGGCGGGCATGTAGCGCGTCTCTACGAGCGCGATCAGTGGCGCGTTCGATGTGTTGGCGATGGTCAGCGGCGCGTCCTTGTCGCTCGCATGGCGCGCCACGGGATTGTTGGCGTCAATCGTGACAGTCTCGGGCGCGCCGCCTTGCGCGAAGGCGACGGTGATCGGCGTCACGGGGCGGCGCCAACCTTCGGCGAGCGCTTCGATGGCGCTGGCGTTGGCGTTTGTGCTGCCCCAGCCGTCGCCTTCGCCCAGCCGCAGCAGCGCGTCGCGTAGCACCGGCGCGCGCGGATCGGAGGGCGCGGCGAGCGCCGCCGCGCGCAGCATCTCCGCGAGGCTGCGCGTCTCGGAGGGCAGGATGACGTCGGAAGCGCTTTCGCCCGCCATGCCCGCATAGACTTGCGCGCCGCCGCGGTTCGCGAATTTCACGCGGCCCCACATGGTCTCCATGAGAGAAGCGAGAATGCGCTGATCGACATTGGCAAGGCGCGCAGCCGCCGCCGCCATTTCGGCGACGCTTTCATTCGGCAGGAAATCGGCGCGGCGCGCGAATTCCGCGACGTAAGATTCGTCGAGCTTGCCGCCTTCCGCAAGCGCTGCGAGCGCCGCCGCGCGCTCGCGCATTTCTTCGCCGCCGAGCAGGCGCGCATAGTCGGAACGCAGCGAGAGTTTCAGAATGTTGGCCAGCCGATCCATCAGAGTCTTGTCGACCGGCTCGCCCGCGCGATCGGCGTGCGCGAGGAAGGCGTAGGCCCAGGCGGTGAGCAGCACATTGCCGCGCGCGCGCGGCCAGAAGGCCACGAGCCCGTCGCTGTCGACCGATTGCTCGATCTGCATCGCCGCGTTTCGCACGCTCGCGGAGACGCGATCCTGCAGGCCCGCCGCCGAGAGGATTGGCGAGAAGCCCTTGAGCGACAGGCTGGCGCGCGCCAGCGCAAGCCGCTGCTCGGTGCAGCCGTAGGGATAATCGACGAGCATGTCGAGGCCGGCGACCAGCTTGACGATCGCCGGATCGGCTGCGACGACGATGTTGCGCGAGAAGGTCTTGGGGCGGCTTGCTTCGCCCGTTACGGCAAGCGTCTTGGTTTCGCCCTGTGCGATTTCGACAACCTCATAGCGGCGCGTGGGCTCGCGATCGGGCTTCACGGGAAGGTCGATCTCGACAGCGTCTTTCGCACGGTCGACGTCGCGGTCGATACGGAAGTTGAGCTTCACGCTGTCTTCGAGCGAAGCCGGCGCCTCCGCGCGCAGATCGACGCGCACCGGCTTGTTCTGCGCCCACTCGATCTTGCGGCTCGTCTCACCTGCGAGTTTCAGCGTCGGCGCAAAGATCGCCGCCTTGCCGGCGCCGCCGGGGCCCTCCACGACGCGCGCCACGAGGCCGATGTCGAAAGAATCGCCGGGGCGGATGAAGCGCGGCAAAGCCGGCTGCGCGACGAGCTCCTGCTGGATGAACATCTCGCCGCCCGCGGCGCCGAAACGATCCGGCCCGCTCACCGCCTTGGCCCGCAGCTTGAACACGGTGAGCGTATCGGGCAGCGCAACCTTGATTTTTACGACGCCGTCGTCGCCAACTTTCACGCTGGGCAGATAGATCGGCACGGGCGTGAAATTCTTGCGCACGGAGATGTTGTTCTCCGCGCCCCATTCCTGAAGCTCGGCGTCGCCGCCCGCAATCTCTTCGAGCGGAATGACGCCGAAGGCCATGTTGCGCGTGTCACGCGCCGCCATTTTCGTCTCGCGCGCCACGATGAAATCCGGCAGCGGATCGAGCGGGCGCTCCTTGGCGAGCGAGAGCACCGCCTGATCGACCATCCAGAAGGTCGCTTCGCCCGCGATCGGCTTGCCTGTGTCGTCGGCGAGCTTCAATGTCACCTCGACCTCCTGGCCGGGGCGCGCCTTTGCGGGGGCTTCCAGCTTGACGTTCACGATGTTTTTCACCGGCGTCACCTCGACCCATTTGGTCGCGGCGATGGTGACGGGCTTGCCCTGATCGAAATTGCTAGAGGGCAGCGGCGCGCTGTCCTTGAGGCGCCCGCGCATGATCAGGAAATGCACGGCGAGCTTGGGCGTCTGCTCCTTCTTCACCGGCAAAGTAAAGCGGCCGAAGCCATTGGCGATGTCGACGTAGCTGTAGTCATAGACGCCGTTCGGCTGCTCGACGATGGCGAGCGCGCGCGCGTTCTGAAACGGCGACTGGATGACCAGCGTGGCCGTCTCGCCGGGCGCATATTTCTCCTTGTCGGTGGTGATCGTGGCCGAGGCGGCCGGCGGGCGCGCGAAGGTGACGGGCGTGTCGCCGCCGACGAAGAAATCGACGCTCACCTGCTGGCGGCGCTTCAATTTGTCATAGGCTTCTAACTGCACGACATAGACGCCCGCGTCCTTCGTCGTCAGCTCGATCTTCTGGGCCTCCTTGGCGCTCGTCACCTTGCGCTCGAAGACGGTCTCGTCCTGCACCTGCGTGACATATTTTGCGGCGCCTTGCGCGAAGTCGCTCGCCTGCAGCGTCGAAATCCAATTGCGCTTGATGAGCCGCAGCGTCATCTCGACGCCCGCGATCGTCTCTCCCTTGCCGTCGACCGCGATGAGCTCCGGCGTCACGGCGCCGGGCTTTTCGACGTAACGCGGCGTCTTCACGCCGAGCACGAAGGGCGGCAGTGCGATGACGTTCTGGACGTTGCGCACTTCGATTCCATCATCGCCCGTCACCGTTGCTTCGATCGAGTAGCGGCGCGGCTGCGCGGTTGGCTCGATCGTCGTGTCGAAGGTCATGCGCGCGGCGCCGCCGGCGTCGGTGCGCGCGTCGCGTTCCAGCACGGCCGTCGATTTGAATTTGCCGTCGCTCGAAAAGCGTGCGTCAGTGGAAAAGAGAAAGCCCTCGCGGTTCGGCGGCGTGAACACATGCGGGAATTGCGCGGCGCGCCATTTGATGGGCCGATCCGCCGCGAGGCCGCCGGCGAAATAGCGTGCGAGAAGATCCACGTCGAAGGTCCCGTCGAGCGCGACTGTCTGCGGCGCGTTGAGCACGACCTCGAAGGTCGGCAGGCGGTAAGCCTCCTTTTTGAAGGTGAATTGTCCGCAGGACGTATCCTGCGCGACTTCCGCCGTTTCGCCCTCGGCGGAGTCTGCCTCTTCGCTCTTCTCAGGCTTTTTTGCTTTCGGCGCATCGGGCTCGAACTTCACCGAATAATCTCCGGTCGCCTGCGTCTGCGCGTCGAATTTGTGATAGAAGCTGCCGCTGGCGTCGAGCTTCACCGGCACGCGCCATTCCTGATTGTTCGGCGCCGTGACGACGAGCGTGCCGCCGGTTTTCGTGAGCCTCAACGCGCCACCGACATAGCTGCGCACAAAGCCCTTGATATGGGCGGGCTCCTCCGGCCGATAGATCGGCCGCTCCGAAAACACATGGCAGAGCGTGCGCGGTTTCTCGGCGCGCTGCGAATCTGTTTCGGAAACCCAGGAGAGCCATTGCGCCTCGGGCTTCGACCATAGTTCCCTGGAATATTCCGATGGCGCGCTATCTGGATCGATCACCAGCGTGTCGAGCCCCTTGCTCACGACCACGCGGCGCAATTCGCCGTCGCCGCGCTTGATCGGACTCCATGAGAAAAAGCCGTTCGCGTCGGTCACGCCGTTCGCGAGCGTAGTGAATTTGTCGTCCTTCACGCCTTCGACGCGGATTTGCGCGCCGCTGATCGGCTGCGCCGTGGCGAGCGACGTCACGGCGAAACGCACGCGCGTGGGCTCCTCAATGGCGGAAAGCGAAAGATCCGTCACCTGCACGCGCAGCCATTTGCGCTTGTCGCTGTCGACGGCGCGAAGCCCGACGAGATAGGTTCCCGGCTGCTCGCGGCCCGCAACGCGCGCGAAGTCGTCTTTCAGATCAACGCCGAATTTGGCGTCCACGCCATTGCGCTTGATCGGCAGATCGACAAGCCGAGAGACCGCCGGCGAGCCGAACATTTTAATCCGCTCCTTGATGGCCTCGGCTTCGATATTGCCGCTCTCGCTCCAGCGCGAAGGCTCATTGCCGGGAAGCGGCGGCGTTTCGGCGTCGATGGTTTCGGCGCCATGCTCCGGGAAGGGCCAGAAGTCGCGCGCGAGCGGATCGATAGCGTGGATGCGGATGTCGGCGCGGTCATAGCCGCGACCGCGCAACGGCAGGAGCTGCGCGCCGAAACGCTCGACGACGCCATAGCCCGCGTCCCATTGCAAAGCCGGATTGTCGCGCGTGAAGGCGAAGCGCTGCGTGAATTGCGCGGCGAGCGGACGGCCGCGCTTGTCCTTGATGGCGCCGGGCGCGATCGACAGCTCATAGGCTTTGTCGGAGAGGAATTTGCCGGTGATCTTGAGATGGCTCGAGTCGGATTCAACGGCAAGATCGTCGACCGGCGGCGTGATGCGCAAGGCGTCGCGCGCGCGCAAAATATCAAGCGTCTCGGGCTCGGCGTTGAGGCTCAAGGTGAGGCGGCGTCTGGCTGTGGGATTATAGGTCGAAGCGGCGTCGCCGCCTTCCTCGTCGCCGCTTTCGGGCGCCGGCGCATCGCCATTCGCCGCGCAGCGCAGCACGCCGCCGAGCCTCTCGTCGCTCCAGCCGCGCCCGCATGTCGTTTCCGTCACGGCGAAGGGAAGGGCGGTGCGAATGCGCAGCTCGTAAATTTCGTCGTCGAGACCAGGCTCGTCAGAGAGCTTCAGTCGCAAAATCGCAACGCGGCCATCATTGATGCTGTCGCGCAGCCGCAGCACATAGGTCTGTTCGGCGGCGGCGCCTGCACGCTCCAGGGGGCGAATATCATAGGCGGAGGGGCTTAGAATCTGTCCGCCCTGCGCCGAGACGCCGGGCGCGGGACGCAGCTCGACCGTCATGAGCCGCGCGAGCGCGGCGACATCGACGGGTTGCGCAAAAGTGAGGGCGACCTGCGTCAATTCGGGCGTCGGATCGTCGCTCGCTGAAGGATTGTTGGAAACAGGCGTCGGCAGCAATGCGACGAGCTTCTGCTCGGCGCCGCCGCTTTTCACTGTGATATGCGAGAGCGGCTTCCAGGGCTCGGCCGGGCGGAACTGCAGGGCGCGCGCGCCAATCCAGCGCCATTCGCCGGCGGGTTGTGGCGTGATGGAAGCGTATTTCGCGGGCAAGTCCTCGGGGCCGCCGGCTTTGGGGCCGACGTCGCCGGGGAAAAAGATCGTCAGCGGATCATAGGCGCGCAGGAAACGGTCGGGCGTAATGCGGGCGCCGTCGGCGCGTTGCGCGCGGTCGAAAACCGGCGGCGCTTCGGCGCGCAGCGGCGCAGCGAAAGAGACCGCCGCCAAAAAGCACAGAGCAAGAGTCTTTTTCATCGCTGCGACTTTCATTGGCTCAATCATGCAAAAATTGGGTTGAAGGACGGGCGTTCGGCGCGAGTTGGACCGCGAGCCTTCAGGCTCGCACCTCTCCGGCGAGCCTGAAGGCTCGCGGTCCAAATGTTCGGCCGACTCATTTGCTCTTCCTCATGCCGGCCTTGTCGAGGAGGTCGGCGACGGCTTCTTCCGGCGGCGTCGCAGGCGGGGGCGATAGGCCAACAATCGCAGCGCGAATGGTTGTCGCGCTGGCGTCGGCAGGGACGCGCGCTTCCACGAAATAGCGGCTCGGCGCGAGCTTCGTGATTTGGTTGACGCCTTCGGAGAGCGTCTTGCCGCTCGCGTCGAGAAGCCGTGCGCTCACGCGGTCGGGCTCGGCGCGTATGCCAATGCCGACGTCGGCGTCGCGTTTCGTCTCGAAGGAGAAAAGCGCGCTGGCGCCGGGTGCAACGGCGATGGCGTCGTTCACGCCTTCATGCGCCTCAATCACCTTCTGTGCGGCGAGGTCGAGCGCACCCGAAAGCGCGCCCTCATTCGGCGCATAGATGTCGAGCGCAGCGTCGCCCGCCGCCGCATAGTGGCGGAATTCGACGCCCGCGGGGAAGGCGAAGGTTTCGCGCTTGCCGTTCTGCGTGAAGGAGATCAGCGCGGGGGAGCCGCTCGACGCGGTGAGCATCGCGGGCGCCTCGCGCTTGATCGCGAATCGCATGGCCTGGCCTTCGAGCGTGACGCGTTGCGGCAAGTCGATCGCGTGCGCAGTTGGAAGCGTCCAAGGCGCGGCGCCGTTGCGTTCGATCCAGGCGGCGACGAGGCCGGGCTTGTAATCGAGTATGGCTTCGCCGGCGCCGTCGAGTGAGAGGTCGCGCCCACGAAGAATGCGCCCGCTCTGCGAGACGAAGGTCGCGTCGGCGCCGATAACGATGAGGCGATCGCCCTTCTGCGCGTCGGCCGGGAGAGAGAGCTGGCCGGCGACGCCGAAGAAGCGCTTGAGTGCGGTCTTCGTGTTAAGAGTGACGCTTGCTTCGGTTGCGCGCGCAATGCGGGCGGGCAGCGGCGCATTCGTCGTGTTGACGAGCAGCACATGCGCGCCGGCGCCGTGGATCGTTCGCGAGACGGAGGCGCCGTCGCCGAAGACGCCGCGTTTGTCGATGAAGGCTGCGAGGCCGCCGGCGAGGTCGAGGGCGAGCGGCGCGTCGGATTTCTCCATGTCTACAGGCTGCGCGCTCATCGGCGGAATGACGCCCGCAAAGAGCGCGCCGCCATTCAGCGCCGGGCGCGTCTCCACGTCCATCGCCGAAAGCGTGGCGCGCATCGCGCTGGCGTTGCTCGCGTTCCACAATTGTGGGGCGGCGTCGCTTGCAAGGGCCAGCGCGGCGCCCTCAGCGACGCCCATGCCGTTTGCGGCGTCGATCGCCGACTGCGTGAAGGTCGAGCGCGTCAGCCACAGCCGCGTCTTGCCGCGCGGCGCGCCGAGCGGCGGCAGGAAGGCGCGTTCGCCTTCGCCGATGTCGAGCGCGATCTCCTCGCCGAGCCATTCGAAGGCGGCGACGCGGGGTTTTGTCTTGCAGTCGCGCGTCATCAGCCACAGCGCCTGCGATTGCGGCGCGAGCGCGCCCGAGCGCACGGGGCGCAGCAGGCGGCCTTGCGTCGAACCGGCGATAAGGGCGTCGGTCGTCGTCACGTCGACGAGCGCCGCGCTGGGCGTGTCGATCTTGGCGACGCAGAGCTGAGGCGCGACGTCGCTCACCGTTTCGAAAGCAATGTCGCCGGGGCTGCGCGCGCGGCGGTCGATGGCGCGCGCCGCAATCGTGATGGGCTCCGCGCCGCCGCCGACGGGCCATGCGGTCACGCGCCATTCGCTCTTGTCGCCCGTAGACGGCCATGCGGCGACGGGCGCGAGGCCGCGGTCGGCGCCGATCACGTGCCACTCGCCATTGGTCTCGCGATGCTCGATGGAAATGGCGACTTCTGCGGTCGAACGCGCGGCGACAAGCGCCAGCGCGCCGGCGGGCGTGGCGGGCAAAGCGAGCCGCTGCGCGCCGGCGCCCGTCAGAACCGCCTCGCCACTCGCGGCAAGCGGCGCGCCATCCGTCTCGCTCATGATCGCGAGACGAACCTCGACGCCGCTGTCATCCTCTTCGCTTTCCGTCTGCGTGTTTTCGTCGGAGGCGGCGTTGTCAGTCGAAGCGGATTCCTCGCCCGAATCCGCTTCCGAATCGTCGGACGCCTGCGTGTCGCTCGCCGCGTCCGACGCGGCCTTGCGCGTTGCGCCAAGTTCCTCCAGCTCCAGCTTGTAGGCGCCGGCGGGCAAGCGGCGGGCGAGCGCCACATTCCAGTCACTGGCGCGCGGTTCGAGGCGCTCCACCAAGTCGCCTGCGGCGGTTTTCAGAACTCCGATCGTTTCCTTGTCGCCGAAAGTCGAGAGATCGACGACGCTTTCCTTGGCCAGATTGAAGTCGAGCGTCGCCGGCAGGTCGACGCGCTGCGGCGCGCCGGGCTGCAACTGATCGGACGACAGCGTGATCTCGTAATCGAGCCGGTCATCATGCGCGAGGCTGCGCGCCTCGACCCGATAATCGCCGGCGCCGAGCTTGCCCTTGAAGGGACGGTCGCCCACCACTTTGCCAACGTTCTCGGCGTCGCCCTTCACGATATCGCCGATCATGCCTTCGCCGATCGAAAGCTCGATGTCGGAGTCGCCCAGCAGGGTGAAGCGCCAGACGTCCGGCGCGCGCGGCGCGTCCTTCGCCTGCGGCTCGCGCCATTGCAGCTTCTGGGGCTTCTCGAAGGGCAGGGGATGCGGGCCATGGCCTTCGAGCGCCGCCTCGGCGACGATCGGCGTCACGCGCGCGATCATTCTTGCTTCGGCGTCGGCGGGGCTCACCACAAGGCGATAGGCGCCGGGCTCCAAATGTTGGGTCTCGCGCTTGAAGGCGCCGGGCTTGGTCAGCGGCCAGCCGTCGGCGTCTTCGAGACGCGCCTGCCATTGCTGCGTCAGGCTGAAAAGCTCCAGGCGATAATCGCCCGCGCGGGTGATCTCGATCGGAACGATGGCGCCGTTCGCCGGCGCGAGTGTCGCGCGCGCAACGCCCTTGTCGGTGATCTTGGGGGTTGGCGTCAGCGACGCCGGCGCGACCGAAAGGCCAAGATGGCCGGCGGAGTCTTTTGCCGTGACGACGGCGCGATAAGCGCCTGCGCGCAGAAAAGTGGTGACCAGCGCATTATTGCCGGGGCCGTTGGCTTCTCCTTCGGCAAGCTTGGGCGACATGATCGCGCCGATGCGCAGCGCCGTCTTCATGCGTCCGAGCGTTTCGAGCCGATAGAGCCCGCCCTGCGCGACATCGAAGGGGACGTTTTTTGTTTCATCCCGCTTGAGATCGAAGAAGGCGGGGCGACCAGAAGCCGCGCGCGTCTTGGCGATCTCGGCGCCATCGGGCGTCTCCGGCATGGAGACGAGCGTCTCGGGCAGATAGATGATGGCGAGCGCGCGCTCCTTGGCGGCGGGGGCGATCGTCGCCGTGAGGATGCGGTAATCCCGTTCCGCCTTTTCCTGCGGGAAGGAGAGAGGCACATCGGCGCCGGTGGCGTCGCGCGCGACGATCTTTCCGCCATTGGGCGCGCGCAGCGTCACCGAGATTTCCTGCCCGGCCGCTTGATGCAGCGCGAGCGGCGCTTTGGTCAGATCGGCGGGCAGCGGGACGACGCGCGGGCCGGTGAGAAGCTGCGGCGCGACATTCGTGAGGATGAGATAGGCGCCGTTCGAATCCAACGTCTGCTCGCCGAAGGAGAGAGACGCGCGCGAGGGCAAAGCCGTGGGCTGGGGCGCGGTGAGGCCGGGGGGCCCGAGCGTGACGTCGACCACGCCGCCGGCGCCGTTCACGGGCTCCAGCGTGAGCAGATAAAAGCCCGCGACGAGATCGTAGACGTTCGAATCCTTCGCTGTCGCGTGTGGGGCGAGATTGCCCAGCGCCGGCTCGACGCTCGCATGCAGCCGCACGCCCTTTGCGTTGATCGCGACCTGGCCGTCGCGCGTCGCCTCGAAGAGCAGCGACACGGGACCGAGCAGATTGAACTTGCCGCGCCACGCCTTACCGGCGCCGATGCGCGGCATATCCGAGGCGAGAACGCGCGTGCGCCCGTCTCTCTCGATGCGCGCGAAGAGCGCGGTGAGAGGCGCCTCGTCGCCGCCTTCTCCGGCGACGTCGATCGAGACGAGATGCGGGCCGGCGCCCTCGAAAGTCTCGCGGTTCGATTGATGAACGGCGTGCAGCGTGTAGGACTGGCCCTCATAGCCGGTCACTTCCAGGCGCGCGGGCGAGACGCTGTCGCCGGCAAGACGCAGCGTGGCGACGGGCGCACGGCTGGATTTGCCGATCGAGGCGACATCGCGCGCGCCGCCGCGTTTCGCTTCGAGGCGCGCCGAGGCCTGTTGCGGCAGTTCGAGACGGAAGGAATCATAGCTTGCCGGCGCCTCGAAGCGCGCCGAGCCGGAGGGGCCGATCACGCCCTCGGCGACGCCGGCCGCAAGCAGCGCGGGCTCCGCCATGTGCAGCGCGAAGGGTTGCGCAGGGGAGCCGTCCGGCCAGACGAGCTTCTCGCCGCCATAGGCGGTGACGACATAGCGGCCGGCGGGGAGCTTCCCTTCGAGTCGTACGCGGTTCACGGAATGGCCCGGCCGCGTCTCGATCGTCGTGCGCTCGAAGGCGAGATCGGCCAGCGCGCCATCGGCCTGCCAGACGCGAAGATCCTGCAGGGCGCGACCGACGGCCTCCAGATAGACAGGCTTGTCGGTCGTTACGTTGAGCTCATAGGAGCGCTGCTGCAGATCGCCCAGCTCGCCGCTCTGCGTCACGCCGGGGCCCAGCGTCGGGCGCGCGGTCTCGACTTCGGCGAAGGGCTCGACGGCGACGCTCGCCTTGCCGCTCGCGTTCTTCACGGCGCCGATGCGCAATTTATAGACGCCCTTGTCGAGCAGCGCATCGATCCGCCCGTCGCGCAACCCCGCCGCGCCGGCTGATTCCAGCGGCCCTGCGATCATGTCGACGAGCTCGATGCGCGCGCCTGTCGGGCTTTTGGCGCGGATGGAATAGCGGCCGGGCGCGGGGATCGTCAGCAGGCTGGCGCCGTCCTTGTCGAGCGCAACCTCTTTTGGCGAGACCGTTATGGCGGCGGCGGCAGGCCGGACCTCGGCAATTTTGTCCTTGGCGAGGGAGAAGCTGGAGGAGAAGAAATAGGCTGCGCCCGCAGCCAGAAGGGAAAAAGCAATGCGCCGCATGAGGCCACCATAATAAACGCGCGCGGCGCAGCCGCCGCGACAGGAAGATAGGACCAGCTTTGCGCAGGAGTCGAGGCCGTCCGACGGCTTGTTCCCCATTGCCATGACGCGCTCCTTCGTCCGAATTTGAGACGAGCCGTTTTTCTTCTAGACTATGTGAGGAAGAGAGAAGTTGCGCTGGCGCACAGGCCGGCGTCCTGGTGCGTCGTCCGCGTCATTGGTCCGCGTGCGCCGCCCGGTTGCACACCGTTGTCATTCCCGACGCTCACGAAGCGAGCGATCGGGAATGACGGCGCCCGACGAGCCGTTCGAAAGGGAGCGGTTGTCAGTTTTTGTTTGACGACGCCTTAGGAGACAATATGCGGCGCTTCATTTGCACACTGGCTTTTATTGTCGCTCTCATCGCCCCGATAAGCGCGGCTTTCGCGGGGGCGCTGACGCTTCATGACCCTGTGGATTTGCGAACGCGGCCGGGCGCCAGGCGTCCCATTGCGCTGACCGTCCCCGCCGGCGCCGAACTCATTATACTTGGCGAGGGCGACAAATGGGTTCCGGTCGCATTCGAGGGACGGCGTTTCTATGCGCCCTACGCGCAGCTCGTCGCTGCGTCGCCGAGCGATCAGCCGTCGCCGGATCCGACCTGCGACTATGGCTATCCTTATTCGGGCAGCAATGACTTCTTCACGCGTCCGCTCGCGCAATTGCGCCATAGCGAGCCGCTGGGGGCGCTTCTCGGCTACCACCGATTCTACCCCTGCTGAGCGGGCCGATTCCGGCCTCTCGCGGCTGCGACATATAGGCACAAAGCGTTGTTCAGGCGCGTTGGCGAAATGTCGCCATCGCAGTGTTTGCTGCACGAAAATGCTGGCGCGCCTGAGACAATCGCCTTTACATAGATTTGATCTGTGACAATTGCGCGCAGAAGCTGTTCGACTTGAGTTTTTTTGACGCCCGTCAAATTCGGGCGATTGTTGCGCAGTACAATACCCAATGTGAATCGATGAAAGCGCAGTGAGACTTTGTCACGCCCTATTGGCGTCGGCGAGTTCTCGCAAACGCGGAAAACATGCGGAAACCTCCAGAGGACAAGATCATGGAGCGTACCCTCCCCATCCCCAAGCAAATGACTTTCGGCGAGATATCTCTCAGCGCCGTTTTCGTAGCCTTGGCCATTGCCTCGGCCTTCATCGCCGTCAAGGCTTATACGCCCGCTTACGCTTTCCACGCGGCGCTTTTCGCGGTTGGGTCGCTCGGCGCCGTCGTCGCGATCGTTTTGCGTTTCCGCGCCAGGGACGCGGCGCCGCCGCCGCTTCTGATCAACGGCCGGCCGAACTATAATTACGGGCCGATCAAATTCACCTCGATCGCCGCGCTGTTCTGGGGCGTCGCGGGCTTTCTCGTCGGACTCTATCTCGCTCTGGAGCTCGCCTATCCGGCGCTCAATCTCGATTTGCCCTGGACCAATTTCGGGCGTCTGCGGCCGCTGCATACGTCGGCGGTAATCTTCGCTTTCGGCGGCAATGTGCTGCTCGCGACGTCCTTCTACATCATGCAGCGCACGAGCCGCGCGCGCATCGCCGGCGATCTCGCGCCCTGGTTCGTCGTGCTGGGATACAACTTCTTTATCCTGATCGCGGGCACGGGCTATTTGCTCGGCGTCACGCGCGGGCATGAATATGCCGAGCCCGAATGGTACGCGATCCTCTGGCTCGTCGTCGTCTGGGTGGTTTATCTCCTCGTCTATCTCTTCACGCTCGCGCGTCGCGCCGAGCCGCATATCTATGTGGCGAACTGGTTCTTCCTCGCTTTCATCGTGACGGTCGCCGTGCTGGTGCTCGGCAACAATGTCGAGATTCCGATCTCGGTCTTCTCGCCGAAATCGGTCATCGTCTGGGCCGGCGTGCAGGACGCGATGATCCAGTGGTGGTACGGCCACAACGCCGTGGGCTTTTTCCTCACCGCCGGCTTCCTCGGCATCATGTATTACTTCATTCCGAAGCGCACGGATCGGCCGATCTATTCCTACCGGCTGTCCATCGTGCATTTCTGGGCGCTGATCTTCCTTTATATCTGGGCCGGTCCGCATCACCTGCATTACACCGCGCTGCCCGATTGGGCGCAGACGCTCGGCATGGTGTTCTCGGTCGTGCTGTGGATGCCCTCCTGGGGCGGGATGATCAACGGCGTGATGACGCTTTCGGGCGCCTGGGACAAGTTGCGCACGGACCCGGTGCTGCGCATGCTGGTCGTGTCGGTGGCCTTCTACGGCATGTCGACCTTCGAAGGCCCGCTAATGTCGGTGAAGGCGGTGAATTCGCTGTCGCACTACACTGACTGGGGCATTGGCCATGTGCATTCGGGCAGCCTCGGTTGGGTCGCCTTCGTGTCCTTCGGCGCGCTCTACTGCCTCATTCCCTGGGTGTTCAACAAACGGCTCTATTCGCTCAAGCTCGTGAACTGGCACTTCTGGATCTCGACGATCGGCATCGTCTTCTACATCTCCTCGATGTGGGTGGCGGGCATCATGCAGGGGCTGATGTGGCGCGCCTATACGCCGCAAGGCTTCCTCGAATATTCCTTCGTCGAGACCACTGAGGCGCTGCATCCTGAATATGTCATCCGCGCTATCGGCGGCGGGCTGTTCCTCATCGGCGCGCTGATCATGGTCTACAACATCTGGCGCACGCTCGCCTCGCCCGCGCTCGAATCCGCGCAAGACGTCGCCGCCTCTCCCCTGCCTGCCGAGTGAGGACGAAAGCCATGTCGCAATCCGCTCAACATGCGCCCGCCGGCGGCGGGCTTCAGAAAATCTTAGAGACCAATTCGATCCTGCTCATCGTCGGCATCCTGCTTCTCGTGTCGGTCGGCGGCATCGTCGAGATCGTGCCGCTGTTCTATCTCAAGAACACGATCGAGCAGGTGGAAGGCGTGCGGCCCTATTCGCCTCTGGAGCTCGCGGGCTACAATATTTACATCCGCGAGGGCTGCTACACCTGCCACTCGCAAATGATCCGACCCTTACGCGACGAGGTCGAGCGCTACGGCCATTATTCGCTCGCAGCGGAGAGCATGTACGACCACCCGTTCCAATGGGGCTCGAAGCGCACGGGGCCCGATCTCGCGCGTGTTGGCGGCAAATATTCGAACGATTGGCATCGCGATCATTTGCGCAACCCGCGCTCGGTGGTGCCGTCCTCGATCATGCCGGGCTACGCCTTCCTCTCGCAGACGCCGCTCGACGGCGAGCATCTCGCCGAGCAGATGCGGACGCTGCGCGTCGTCGGCGTGCCCTACACCGACGAACAGATCGACAACGCGCCGGGCGATCTCGCCGCGCAGCTTTCCGCTGACGCGCAGGGCGCGAGCGAGATGCAGAAGCGTTATCCCAACGCCGCCTTCACGGACTCGCCGTCGAAATCCGGTGTGACCGAGGAGGATGCGCTCGTCGCCTATCTGCAGCATCTCGGCGTCTCGGTCGATTTCAAGATCTACGACGATAAAGCGAATGTCAGGTGATCCGATGAACGCTGGAAACGCCGAAGTCATCTCGACCTATGAAAGCTTGCGCGCCTTCGCGGCCTCCTGGGGTCTGATCTTCTTCGGCCTGATTTTCCTGGGCGTCATCGTTTACGTCTTCTGGCCGTCGCGGCGGAAGCAATTCGAACATGACGCCCGAATTCCCTTTCGAGAGGATGACGACGATGTCTGACGACACGTTTGAGAATGGCCAGGCAAGAACAGGCAAGGTCAGAATCGACCCGGCGAGCGGCGTGCCGACCACGGGCCATGAATGGGACGGCATAGAGGAACTGAACACGCCGCTGCCGCGCTGGTGGGTGTGGACCTTCTGGATCACGATCATCTGGGGCGTCGGCTATACGATTGTCTATCCCGCCTGGCCGACGTTGTCGGGCGGAACACAGGGTCTTTTCGCCTGGAGCTCGCGCACACAGGTGGCCTCCGACGTCGCCGATCTGCAAACAACGCGTGGCCCCGTCCTCGGAAAGATCGCCGCTGCGCCGCTCGACAAGATCGAGTCCGATCCCGAGCTTCTCGCTGCCGCGCGCATGGTGGGCAAGGTCGCATTCGCCACGAACTGCGCGTCGTGCCATGGCGCCGGCGGGCAGGGCGCCAAGGGCTACGCCAACCTCAACGACGACGATTGGCTGTGGGGCGGCAAGCTCGCCGACATAAAGCAGACGATCGAGCATGGCGTGCGCTGGGACGCCGATAAGGCGACCCGCTCCTCCGCCATGCCGGCCTTTGGGCGCGACGGCATTCTGACGCCGGAGCAGATCGCGATCGTCGCCGATCACGTGCGCACCTATGCCGAGACGCCGGATTCGGATGCGCCGACGCCGCAGGGCGAGAAGCTCTACGCCGAGAACTGCGCGAGTTGCCACGGCGTCGAAGGCAAGGGCAATCCCGAGATGGGCGCGCCGGCGCTTTACGATCAGGTCTGGCTCTATGGCGCCGACAAGCCGACCATCGTCGCGCGCATCGCCAATGGCGGCGGCGCGGTGATGCCGGCCTGGAAAGGCAGGCTCGACGACACGACGATCAAAGCGCTCGCCGTCTATGTGCATTCGCTCGGCGGCGGGCAGTAAGGGAGGATTCTCCTTCTCCCCCTTGCGGGAGAAGGTGTCGCCGCGAAGCGGTGACGGATGAGGGCCCTCACCCAACCCTCGCTCACGCGAGGGCCGCCCTCTCCCGCAAGCGGGAGAGGCCGCCCTCTCCCGCAAGCGGGAGAGGGGGAGCCCGATCATCTGAACCAGTGAGTTGAAGCCATGTCCAGCGCGGAAACCCAATCAATTCTTCTCGACGACCCCATCGTCGAAGCGCCGCACAAGGTCTATCCCAAGAAGGTCGACGGACAATTCCGCCGCATCAAATGGGGCATTCAATTCGCGACGCTCGCAATCTATTATTTTCTTCCCTTCGTGCGCTGGGATCGTGGGCTCAACGCGCCGAGCCAGGCCGTTCTCGTCGATTTCCCGCACCGGCGCTTTTATTTCTTCTTCATCGAGATCTGGCCGCAGGAAGTCTATTACGTCACCGGCCTTCTGATCCTCGCGGCGCTGGCGCTTTTTCTCATGAACGCCGTCGCCGGCCGCATCTGGTGCGGCTATATGTGCCCGCAGACGGTGTGGACCGATTTCTATCTGACGACCGAGCGTTGGATCGAGGGCGATGCGCGCGACCGCGTCACGCTCGACGAAAGTCCGTGGACGCGCGATAAAATCCGCAAAAAGGTTTCGAAGCATTTCTTGTGGCTGCTCATCGCCTGGTGGACCGGCGGCGCCTGGGTGCTCTATTTCACCGACGCGCCGACAGTCGTGTGGAAATTGGCGACATTCCGAAACGGCGCCTTCGACACCTATCTCTGGATCGGCATTCTCACCTTCACGACTTACGTCTTCGCCGGCGTGATGCGCGAGAAGCTTTGCCTGCACGCCTGCCCCTGGCCGCGCATTCAGGCGGCTCTGACGGACGAATATGCGCTGAATGTCACTTATCGCTACGATCGCGGCGAGCCGCGCATGTCGCTTAAGCAAGCGACCGCGGCACGCGCGGCCAATCTGCCGTCGGGCGATTGCGTGGATTGCGGCCAATGCGTCGCCGTCTGTCCGACGGGCGTCGACATCCGTAAGGGGTCGCAACTCGGCTGCATTCAGTGTGGCCTCTGCATCGACGCCTGCGACGCGATCATGGAGAAAATTCATCGCCCGGCGCGGCTCATCGGCTACGATACGGAGATGAACGTCAAGCGCCGCCAATGCGGCGAGAGCGCGATCTACAAGCCGTTCCGCGTGCGGACCGTGCTTTACGTCCTGCTCATTCTCGGCGTCGCCGGCTTCATGTCGGTAACGCTCGCGACGCGCGACGACATGCATGTGAGCGTGCTGCACGATCGCAATCCGCTCGCCGTGCGTCTGAAAGACGGCGGCGTGCGCAATGGCTATACGCTGCGCTTCGCCAATAAGAAGGCGGAGGCGCGGAGCTTCACCATCGCCGTCTCCGGCGTCGCGGGCGCGCAGTTGGAGATCGTCGGCGTGACGCCGGGCAACAAAGGCAAGGCCGTGATCGAGGTCGGCCCGGATCAAACCCGCGAAGCGCGCGTTCTGCTCTCGACCCACGGCGCGGGCGGGAGCAAGGGACAGGCCCCCGTTACCTTCACCACGACCGACGCCGTAAGCGGCGAGGCGACGCAGGTGACGGACGTTTTCATCTGGCCGTGAGGAAGCGACATGAGCATGGTCATGAGCAATCCGCGCAATATGAAATCCGACTACGAGGCCGGCGGCAGGCCGCTCAGCGGGCGGAAGGTGCTGGCGATGATGGTCGGCTTCTTCCTCTTCGTCGGCGCCGTCAATGGCGTGATGATCTACAAGGCGCTGAAGACCTTTTCGGGCGAAGTGGTGGCGCGTCCTTATGAGCGCGGCCTCGCCTATAATCGTGACATTGCGCATGCGAGAGAGCAGGCGATGCGCGACTGGAAGGTCGACGCGCGGCTGTCGCGCCTGGCTTCCGGCGAGACGGAAATCCGCGTCGTCGCGCGCGATGGCGACGGGGCCGACGTGTCCGGCGCGCAGATGACAGCGCTGTTCGCGGCGCCCGCGGATCTCTCGAAGGATGTGCGCGTGAAGCTCGAGCAGACCGCGTCGGGGCGCTATGCGGGCAAGGCCGTAATCCCCGCGGGGCAACGCGATCTCGTCTTGACGGCGTCGCGGGGCGGCGATGAAGTGTTCCGCTCGAAGAACAGGATCGACGTGGAGTAAGGGTATTGGCGACGGTGGGCGTGAGCCCATCCCTTCCCTTTACGGGGAGGGTGGCGCGCGTAGCGCGACGGGTGGGGCCCGCCCCAACCCCAGCCGTAGCGGCGAGAACCCCACCCGGCGGTCTACGACCGCCGACCTCCCCGTAAAGGGGAGGTAGAGGGGCTCACCCCCAGTCTGGTTGATTCAAAGAGGCTCGCATGACCGCCGCTTTCGATCTCGACTCTCTCGTCACCCGCAGCGAAAATGGCGCGCGCCGCTTCGAGGCGGCAATCGACGGCATGACTTGCGCCGCCTGCATCGGCGAGATCGAGCACGGCTTGAGCGATCTTCCCGGCCTCGATCATGCCCGCGTGAATTACGGCAACCGTCGTCTGGCGTTGGAATGGCGCGGCGACTCCTTCGATCTCGCCGCCGCCTTCGAGCGCCTGCGCCGCATGGGCTATACGCTGCATCCTTTCGAACTCGCGCAGAGCGAGCGCGAGGAGATCGAAACCTCGCGCTTCCTGTTGCGCTGCCTCGCCATCGCCGGCTTTGCGGCGATGAACATCATGCTGCTCTCCGTCGGCGTCTGGGTCGGCGGCGACATCGATCCGGCGACGCGCGATCTTTTCCACGGCGTTTCGGCGCTCATCGCGCTGCCGGCGGCGGCTTTCGCCGGCCAGCCTTTCTTCAAGAGCGCTTTCGGCGCGTTGCGTGCCGGGCGGCTCAATATGGATGTGCCGATCTCGCTCGGCGTGTTGCTGGCGCTCGGCATGTCCGTCTATGAGACGCTGACGCATGCCGAGCACGCCTATTTCGACAGCGCGACCATGCTGCTGTCCTTCTTGCTGCTGGGCCGCTTCCTGGATCACGCCATGCGGCGCAAGACGCGCGCGGTTGCGGCCAATCTTGCGGCGTTGCGCGCGCCGCTTGCCTGCCGCCTGTCCAGCGACGGCGCCGAGACGCTCGTTCCGCTCGCTAAAATCGCCGCCGGCGACATCGTGCGGGTGAAGCCGGGCGAGCGCCTTCCCGTCGACGGCGTGATCGAAACAGGCGCGTCGCAACTCGACGAAAGCCTGATCACCGGCGAGACGAAGCAGCGCGCGGTTCTATCGGGCGACCAAGTCTACGCCGGCAGCATGAATTACGACGGTGCGCTCACCATCCGCGTTGAAGCCGGCAATGGCGAGACATTGCTCGACGACATCGAGCGGCTCTTGGAAAAGGCGACCAATGCGCGCTCGCGCTATCGGCGCCTCGCCGACCGAGTGTCGCGGCTTTATGCGCCCATGGTTCATCTCGCGGCGCTGTCCACGGCGCTCTTTTGGATGTGGCATGGCGCAAGCCTGCATCATGCGCTCATTACGGCGATCTGCGTGCTCATCATCACCTGCCCCTGCGCTCTGGCGCTCGCCGTGCCGGCGGTGCAGGTCGTGGCGAGCGGCGCGCTGTTTCGCGCCGGCGTGCTGCTCAACAGCGCTGACGCCATCGAGCGTCTTGCAGAGGCCGACACGATCGTCTTCGACAAGACCGGCACGCTGACCACGCCCGAGCCGCGCGTTGTCAACGCTCGTGAGATCGATGCGGGAGTCATCGACCTAGCGGCGCGTCTCGCGCGGGCGAGCAGCCATCCGCTCGCGCGCGCCGTCGCGCAGGAGCGGCCACGCGCAACGGCGCTCGACGCGCGCGAGGATCATGGGCAGGGCGTCTGCGCCATGGTCGCGGGCGTCGAGGCGCGGCTCGGCTCGCCGCATTTCTGCGGGCTCGATCACGAGGCTGCGCGTCTCGATGCGCTCGACGGGGATGTCTCGCTCGTCGCCTTCCGGCATGGCGACGCGCAGGCGCTTTTCCAGATCCGGCAGGTCTTGCGCAGCGACGCCGTCGAGGCCATTACGGCCCTGAAAGAGCGCGGCGTCGCGATCGAAATCCTGTCCGGCGACCGTGTTGAGGCTGTCGAAAAAATCGCCCGCGCGCTCGGCGTCTCGACCTGGTCCGGCGCCTTGAAGCCGGCCGGGAAGGTCGCGCGGCTCGAAGCCTTGCGCGCCGAGGGCCGCAAGGTTTTGATGGTCGGCGATGGATTGAACGATGCGCCGGCGCTCGCATCGGCCTATGTGTCCATCTCGCCGATCGACGCCACGCAGATCACCCAGGCGGCGGCCGACGCCGTGTTTCTCGGCGAACGCCTCGCGCCTGTCCTCACCGCGCTGGAGGTCGCGCGTCGGGCGCGCGCCTTGATGCGCGAGAATCTGGCGCTCTCGGTGATCTACAATGTTTTGGCTGTGCCGCTCGCCATGGCGGGGCTTCTCACGCCTTTGATCGCGGCGGCGGCGATGTCGGGATCGTCGATCCTGGTGACGTTGAACGCCTTGCGGGCAGGGGCAGGTGGCGAACGATCGCCATCTCCCCAAGCGCCCCCTCTCCACCTCTCCCCCGCTTCGCGGGAGAGAGAGCAGGATGTCGCCTCCGCCGATGCGCGGGAACACGTGACCAGATTGGAGGCGGCGGAATGACGGTGCTTCTCTTTCTCATCCCGCTCGCATTGTTGCTCGGCTTGCTTGCGCTCGTCGCCTTCATGTGGTCGCTCAAGCGCGGGCAGTTCGACGATCTCGATGGCGCGGCGCATCGCGTGCTGATGGATGACGACCTCGAGGGTAAAAAGTGAGTGTTAATCTCGATGATCTCGTTCTGGGGTCGGCTTCGCAGGACGAAGACGGCGCAACGGCCATGCGCGCCGGCCAGATCGTCTGCGCCTGTCCGGCCTCGCTGCCGCGCGCCGACATCACCGATCATCGGCTGACGCTGGCAATGGGCTTCGGGCTCGCTGTGCTGGCGCAGGCGCTGGTTCTCACCGTTCTCCCCGAGCAAAGTCGCCTCATCGCGCCGAGCGCCGAGCGCGTTGGCTGGCCCTTCACGCTCCTCCTCATCGGCGCGGCGATGGCAAGCTTTCCCGCTGCAATGCTCGTCGACTCTTTCGGGCGGCGCGCGGCTTTCGGACTTGGCGCGAGCCTTGGCGCGGCAGGCGGGGCGCTGTGCGCTTTCGCCATCAGCAAAGGCAATTTCTTCGGCCTGTGCCTCGGCGCCTTCTGGCTCGGGCTCGCGCAGGGCTTCGCGCTCTTCTACCGCCATATCGCCGCGCAAGGCGCGCCGCGCGACGGGCTGATCGTACTAGCCGGCGGCGCCGGCGCGGCGTTGCTGACGCCGCTCTTCGTGTCGCTCTTAGAGAGTCCGGGCGCCATGCTGCTGGCCGCCGCAGGCCTGCATATCGCGGCGCTCGCGCTCTCGGTGCGCATGCCGCATGCCCGCTTCGGCAAGCCGGGCCCAGTCGAAAGGCGCCTCTCGCGCGCTTTCGTGATTGCGACGATCGCGGGCGCTCTCGCCTGGTTCGTGATGTCGGCGGGCATGTTGCACGGGCCGCTGACGCTCGCCGTCTGTTCGGCCGCGCCTGCCTTCATCGGCGGCGCCATGGGCTGGCATCTCTTCTCGATGTATGGACCGGCGGCGCTTGCCGCGCGTTGGCCGGCGCTTTTCCCGCCGCTGCCGATCGTTGGAATCGGGCTTGCCGCCATGCTTTTGGGCGCCGCCGCAGTGCTTTCTGCCGCATCGGTCGCGAGTGTGACTGCGGGGCTGCTTGCGATCGGGATGGGATGGGGCGCCGTGAATGTTGCGGCTCTGCGTCTTCTGCATGAAGGCGCGCGCCCGTCGCGGCTTGCGCTCGCATTACACGATGTATGCCTGCTTGGCGCGGCGGCCGCAGGGGCTTTGGTGTTTTAATGGTCAAAGTACAGTAAAGCGCCACAAGCAGACTCCGGTCGCGGGTTTGCGCACGACCGCTTTGGACATAGCGTAGGGACACGCGCGTGCGTAGCGCAGCCGTGTTGACGGTGATTATGGAACGGCCCACCCCTCGCCTCGGGCGATGTAGTCTCGCCGGAGACTCGATGAGAGGGAGGGAAGGCTCGTTGAGTTTTTACAGGAATTTCTTATGCTTTCAGGAGGACGGCAATGTTGAACCCAAACCAAATTGGTGAGCTCGTTAAGAACAATATCTCTCCACTGATCGGATCATTAAAAGATCCAGAACCGAATAAATCCGTAGGGATCCTCGTCGGCGTGACCTATGGCGGCGTTCGATACTACTACCACTACGGTCAAGTTGATCTGGCAAGCGGAAGCGCCCAAATAAGGGAGAGCGTCCACATCAAGGATATCGTGTTTTTCATTGGCTCGAACAGCAAGGTCTTTACAGCGACCTTGCTGGCGCTCGCGGCTTCGTCGGCGAATAATCCCGTCACACCCTCAACATCTGTCGCGAGCCTTCTGCCATCGAATGTCAGCATCAACCAACCGTATGGCGAAATTCTCCTTTGGCACCTGGCCACGCACAGCGCCGGATATCCGGACGGGACGTGCGGCGCTCACCCGTTCGGCGACTATTCATTCACATTGATGGGGCGATTTCTGAGTAACTTCGAGCCGTCTTATACGCCGGGCAAATATTGGGTCTACAGCAATCAAGGCTTCGCTCTTCTGGGCGTTTTGCTGTCACATGCCTATGGCGGCGGCGCGAGCTCGGACTGGGACGCCACATATCAGAACTGGCCGGCAGTGGTGGTCGACAACATCTCCGCGCCGCTCGGGATGGCAAGTACACAAGTCGACTACAGCAATGTATCTGGGCGGGTGGCGCAGGGCCATATCTATACCGACGCTGCCGGCGGGCCAGCGTATAATCGCGTCGATCCGCCCAATTGGGCGCTGACGTCTGCGGGCCTCGGCGCGGGCGCGCTGTCATCGACGCTTGAGGACATGCTGACGTTCTTGGAGGCTTCCATCAGCCCGCCGCCCAATCCCCTCGGCGCAGCAATGACCGAGACCCAGCAAGCCTACGCCGGATCCGAGGGACTTTCCATGGGCCTTGGGTGGCAATTGTCGAATGACTACCTCGACAAGAACGGCGGCCTCAGCGGCTATGAAACCTACATGGCCTTTGATCAAGGCGCCAAAATCGGCGTTTTCTTGTTTGGCAATACGAGTGGTGGGAACAAAGCCGCGCACCCAGGGACCGCTCTCGATCAAGCAGGACGTCGTTTGCTGGGCGCGCTCCGCGAAAGCGTGGCCAATCCCTCGAGATTCCCGCGCCCGCCAACGACTCCCCAGTGCCCATAGGATGGGGCAGGCAAGTTGCGCGGACATTGAGGCCCCTGGGATGTCTCCTGGGGGCCCATACGATACCGTCCGGCAGGACGTCCATTTGATTGGACCAAGATCCCCTTCCCCAATGCTGAACTTTAAACTGAGACACTGCCAATGGCGGCTTCCGGGTCAAGAGCAGCCTTCCGCACTGGACCGCGTGGCGCCAAAAATGGCCCCTCCTATGAAAGGCTTGATCGCGACTGCAACCAAGATGTGCGTCCGAGAACTTGTGTAACGAGATTGTTCGGCGCGGAAGCGGATTCTTCACAAATTCGCCTGGTTTGCTTCTTCCTTTCTCCAGGTAGCAGCTTTCGATCTGAGTAATGAAAGTTGAGAAGCGCTCTCCGTGTCCGACGGCGGCGGAAGTTGTTCCGCGTCTGACAGAGACGTAGAGTTGATAGGAGCTCCAACTGCAACGCCAGCGCTTTGCATCTTGCGGGGCAAAAAAGCCGGAAGTTCAATCTGGCAAGTCATAAGAAACTGACGAACGGGAGTGACGCATGAAAAAAGCTTTCCTCAGCGACTGGACTCTCGACGCTTTCGAACAAAGAGAGGAAGAGCGCCGCAGCAAGGAGCGGGACGAGGCGGCTCACGTCCGGTCGAGCGAGGAAAAGCAGCGCGGCAATGAAATACTTTGCGGCGAGTGGACCGTCGCCGGTCTACAAAAAAGATTCGCTTCTATAGAGCAAAGGCTCGCAGCTCTGGAAAAAAGAGAAGAAGAGCGGCGTCAGAAAGAACAGCCCGAGCCGCCTCAGGCGGCGCGCCCCCAATTGCTGGAGGAAAAGCACGGCAACAGGGAGGCGTTTCTCAACGACTCGACTGAGCTTGGCGAAGCGAGGATCGTGCGCCAACAGGCAGAAGCCGTCCGCCACGCCGATGAGCGAGGGCTCGAGCCAGAGGCGGCTGCAACTGTGACGCTCGACGAACAAGTCAGGCTACAGAGGGCTCGTTTGAAAAACCGCACCCTCGAGGAGGCGGAGAATGTTCGAGTTGGAGACGCGCATAGTATGCTGCGCGGTTTGTTTTCTTTCGTGATCATTGCTTCTATTGCCGGAGCGATCGGTTTTGGGATTGGCCTTTCCATAGTGCCGATCGACAAAGCCGTTCAATTTCGCTCTCTGGTAGAGCGGGGGCTCGACTCCATCCATGGAACGATAGTGACCTTCGAAGAACGACTTCGGCAGATATCCAAGTGAACTGAACCGGCAGGCTTTCACAGACGCGTCATCCGAAATCCGCTTGATTGGTTCGGTGTCATACCATTTGCGTTTGAACAGCTCGCATCGGGCGCGTGTCATTCCCGGCGGGCAGCCACAAGAGCGCTGGTTTTGCCCAGAGCCCGTCATTGCGAGCGAAGCGAAGCAATCCAGGGCGGCGATGCGGCCCTGGATTGCTTCGTCGACTCCGCCTCCTCGCAATGACGGCTGTTCAAATGGAATTGCTCACAGCCGCACGCCCGCATGCGCGAGCTCCACCTGCGGGGCGCGCGTGTCGCGGTCGCCGAATTTGGCGCGATAGACCACGAAATTCTCCATCACGCGTTGCACGTAATTGCGCGTCTCGGAGATGGGGATGCGCTCGACCCAGTCGATCGGATCGACGCCGGGCTTGCGCGGATCGCCATAGGCGTCGATCCATTGCTTCACACGGCCGCCGCCGGCGTTATAGGCCGCGAAGGTAAGGAGATAAGCGCCTCTATATTCGCCGAGCAGAATGCCGAGATGCGCCGCGCCCAATTTGGCGTTGAAGGCGGGCTCGCTCAGCATGCGCGGGAGATCGAAGGCGACGCCATGCGTATAGGCGGTGTGGCGCGCGGTCGAGGCGATCATCTGCATCAGGCCCATTGCGCCGGCGGACGAAACCGCTTTCGGATCGAAGGCGCTTTCCTGACGCGCGATGGCGTAGACGACCGAGCGCGGCGCCGAATTCGGCAGCGCGTCGAAATTCGGGATGCCATAGGAGGGGAAGGCCACGTCGTCGAGCGGCACGCCGCGGTAGGAGGCGCTCTTGCCGAAGACGAGGGACATTTTCGCGTCGCGTTGTTTCGAGACGACCTCGCCGAGCGCAGCGACCTGCGCGATGTCGCTCATGTTCTTGGCGGCGTCGAGCGCGAGCGGCGCGGCGACGTCCTTGTCGCCGGTGGCAAGCAGCAGCTCCACCACTCTCACGGCCTCGTGGCGGTCAGTGTCCTTTGCCGCCGTGGGGGCAGGGCGCAGCGGGCGATCTTCCGCGCCGAGCTTGGCGCAGGCGAGCTGGCCGTAGAAGGTCGTCGAATGGGCGGCGGCCCGGCGGTAGAAGTCGCGCGCGCTCGCGTCGTCGTCCGGCGTGCGATAGGCTTCCGCCGCGCGGCCGCGCCAATAAAGCGCGCGTGACTTCTGCAGCGGCGTTTCGGCGACCTGCTCGAGCGCCGCGAAATGGCGGGCGGCACGGGAGGGATCGTCCAGGAAGCGCAGGGCAATCCAGCCGGCCTGGAACTCGGCTTCCACCTTGTTGCTGGTCGAACGGGCGTTGTGCTGGGCGGCGACGATATAAGCGCTGTCCGCATCGCCGAGGTCGAGCAGCTTGCGCGAAGTCTGACGCCGCTCGGCCCACCAGGCGTCGCCGTCGATCACCTTGCCGGGATCAGTGGGCGCCTTCTTCAACAGCGCGCCCGCGTCGGCGAATTTCTTGGCGTTGTTGAGCATGCGCGCGCGAGAGAACAACAGGCCGGGATCGTTCTGCAGCGCCGGCGGCACGGAGGCAAAAACCTTGTCGCCGGCGGCGCCGACATTCGCCGCGATGCGGGCGCGGGCCAGCAGGGTCACATCCTTGCCGGCCAGCTCCGCGGCGCGCAGGGCTTGGGCGTTCTTGCCGGCGTAGAGCAGCCGGTCGGCGCGATATTTATGGTCGGTGGGGGTGAGAAGCTCGCCGAGCTCTTTGAGGAACTGGTTTTCGAAGCCGCCGAGATCGTCTTCCCGCCAAGCGTCGCGGGCGTAGAAGGCGGCCGTGTCGAAATCGCCGTCGCGGCCGAGCGCCTTGGCCAGCGCATATTTGCCGTAAGGCGTGAGCGGCGGCTTGTCCTCGAACCAGGATTTCGCGACCTTGTCGGGCTGGTGCTCGGCGACGAGGGCTTCTTCGGCGCGGCGGCGCAGCCAGTCTGCCGCCGGCCAATCTGGATGCGTTTCGAGAAAGGCGGTGATCCGCTTGAAGCCGGCCTCGCGCGGGTGGCGCTTGAGCGCCGTCCAATGAACCGCCGTATGGGCGAGCCCGCTCGTGAGATTGGCGGCGGCGGCGTCGCCCGCCGCGAAGTCGGCGCTCTTGAAGGCGGCGAGCGCATGGGAGAAGGCTTCCCAATCGCCGCCGAGGATCGTCGCCGGGTCGAGCGCGGCCGTCGTTTCGCGCAGCCAGCCCTCCGGCGGCGCGTAATCGGCGAGGGGCGTCGATGTGGGGTCGTCGGAGCCAAAGAGCGCCGGCTGCGCGGGATGCGCCGCCTCCGTGTGTGGCGGCGCGCCCGTGACAAATCCGCGCAGCGTTTCTTCGAGATTGCCGACGCGCGTGCGCCAGGCGCCGAGGCTGAAGGGGATATAGGGAACCCAGCGCGCCGTCCTTGGCGCCGCCTCCTTGTCGCGCAGGGCGTCAAGACCCGTGAAAGCAGGCGTGATGACGGCGATGGCGGTCGCCGTCGCGAGAATATGGAGGCGGATCGAGACGCGTGGAGGCAACGTCATCAGCGTGGGTCCCCGTTGCGCAGAAGCTGCTCTCTAATCATTTACGAAGCGTCAACCATACTTCCCGCCGCCGCGCTCCGGCCTCGCCCGAGACATGTAGGGCGCAGGTGGGGCTTTTCTCCCAAGCGCCCAGCGGCTATGAAGGGCGCTTCCATGATACGGACGCGAATACGGCGGCTGTGAGGCGCAGGGAAGTTCCTGATTCTATGAGAACAAAGCCTATTTTTCACGGGTCGAACACCGCTCTCGTCACGCCATTCGCCAATGGAGAGGTCGATTTCGAGGCGCTCCGGGCTCTCGTCGAGTGGCAGATCGAGCAAGGGACTCACGGGCTCGTGCCGGTCGGCACGACCGGTGAAAGTCCGACGCTCTCCCACGAAGAGCATGGCCGCGTCATCACCGAGACGATCCGCGCCGCGCGCGGGCGTGTGCCGGTCATCGCGGGCGCCGGCTCGAATAATACGCGCGAAGCGATCGCCATCGCCGGCCATGCCGAGCGCGCCGGCGCCGACGGCTTGCTGATCGTCACGCCTTATTACAACAAGCCCAATCAGGAAGGGCTTTATCAGCACTTCAAGGCGATCAACGACGCCGTCTCGATCCCGATCATCATCTATAATATCCCGCCGCGCTCGGTGGTCGATATGAGCGTCGAGACGATGAAGCGGCTCTCCGACCTCAAGAACATCGTGGGCGTGAAGGACGCGACCGGCAATATCGGACGCATTTCCCTGCAGCGCGACGCGATGGGGCCGGAGTTCATCCAGCTCTCTGGCGATGATCTCACCGCGCTGTCCTGCATGGCGGCGGGCGCGCATGGCTGTATTTCCGTGGTCTCCAATATCGCGCCGCGGCTCTGCGCCGATCTGCAGAACGCCTGCCTGGCCGGCGATTACGCCAAGGCGCTGGAAATTCAGGATAAACTTGTGCCGCTTCACGTCGCGACCTTCCTGGAAGCCGGCGTGACGGGCGCCAAATATGGTCTGTCGCTGCTCGGCAAGGCGCGCGAGGAAGTGCGTCTTCCGCTCGTTCCCTCGACGCAGCCGACGAAGGACCGCATCCGCGCCGCAATGATCCACGCCGGCGTGCTGCCGGCTTGAAGGTAATCCGTGGCCGCTAAGCAAGAGCCAAATCACAAGGTCGTCGCCGACAACCGCAGAGCCCGCTTCAATTATGAAGTCGGCGAGACCTTCGAGGCCGGGCTTGCGCTGACCGGCACGGAGGTCAAGTCGCTGCGCAGCGGCAAGTCGACGATCGCCGAGAGCTACGCCCATGTCGACCGGCATGGCGAAGCCTGGCTGGTGAACGCCAATATTCCGGAATATCTCTCGGGCAATCGTTTCAATCACGAGCCCAAGCGGCCGCGCAAGCTGTTGTTGAAGACGCGTGAACTCGCCAAGCTGTCGCAGGCCATTGAGCGCGAGGGCATGACGATCGTGCCGCTCAAGCTCTATTTCAACGACAAGGGCCGGGCGAAGCTGCTGATCGCGCTGGCGCGCGGCAAGAAGATCCACGACAAGCGTGAAGTCGAGAAGAAGCGCGATTGGAGCCGCGAAAAGGGTCGGCTCATGCGCGAGAAGGGGTGAGCCCCTCTCTTCTCTCCCAATAGGAATGCAAAAAGCCCGGCCTAAGACCGGGCTTTTTTGATGAGAAATCCGTTTGCTGGTACTTTCCCGGTCGGGCCGCCGCTTGCCCGCCCGGAATGACGCGGCTCGAGTGAGCCGCTCACGCGAAAACAGGATTACTCCTCGTCTTCCTCGTGTCCGACCGGAGCCGTCGCAGGCATGGGGCGGCGTTCCTGATAGCGCTGCATGCGCTCGGCGCGCTCGCCGGGATCGCGGCCGATCTTGCCGACGAGATGGATGAGGTCGATGAACTCGTCCGCCTGGCGGCGCAGCTCGTCGGCGATCATCGGCGGCTGGGTTGTGATCGTCGAGATCACCGAGACGCGCACGCCCTTGCGCTGCACGGCCTCGACCAGGGAGCGGAAGTCGCCGTCGCCGGAGAAGAGCACCATGTGGTCGATGTGCTCGGCCATCTCCATCGCGTCGACCGCGAGCTCGATGTCCATATTGCCCTTGACCTTGCGGCGGCCGAGAGAGTCGACGAATTCCTTCGTCGGCTTGGTCACGACGGCATAGCCATTATAGTCGAGCCAGTCGATCAGAGGACGGATCGAAGAATATTCTTGATCTTCGATCAGCGCCGTATAGTAAAAGGCGCGGATCAGGCGACCCTTGCCCTGGAATTCGCGTAGGAGACGTTTATAGTCAATATCGAATCCCAGCGATTTGGCGGTCGCATAGAGATTCGCGCCGTCAATGAATAGCGCAATTCGTTCGATATCTGCCATTTTTTTCTCGCGTTCAAGCTGTGTGTAACATTGCCTGATCTCTGTCGCCCGCCACGCGACTTTCGAGATCGTGGTGAGTGTTGGGCGTCCAATTTCAGCGCAACTGGCTCGGCTCTCGGGCCGACTTCAAATCTTTTAGGTTTGAAAGCGGCTTACCGTCGACTCACGTCGCCGGCGCGACCGCCATAGCGATTATTTGTCGAAGTCGAGACGCCAAAGCGTCATGTTCGATAAATTGCCGCTCTCGGGCGCGAGGTCAAGAGGATAGATACACTTTTACCATAAATGATTGCCCAAAAGGCGAAAAACTTCCAGCCTCGCTACAGTCGAGTTCGATTTCAAATGAAGGCGGGCGATCCGGAAGCGGCGCAAATGTGATTGATTAATCTGCATAGCTGTTGTAGCAGCGCTCTTCCCCCTCTTCAAGTAGGAGCCAGAGAAAAATGGCGCGCGTCACAGTCGAAGACTGCATCGACAAGATTGAAAACCGCTTCGATCTGGTTCTGCTCGCGGCGCATCGTGCGCGGCTGATCTCCTCCGGCCAGCCGATCCTGGTCGATCGCGACCGCGATAAAAATCCCGTGGTCGCCTTGCGCGAAATCGCCGAGACTCATCTTTCTCCGGAAGATCTGTCGGAAGATTTCATCCATTCGTTGCAGCGCCATGTCGAGGTCGACGAGCCGGAGGCCGAGGCCGCTCCGGCGCTCACCCCCGCCGTCGGCGGCGATATCGAGGGCGAGGCGCAGTTCGACCGCATGACCGAGGAAGACTTGCTGCGCGGCCTCGAAGGCCTCGTTCCGCCGGCCGAAGTCGAAGAGGACGGCGAGTAAGTCGCGTCTTCTTCAAGACAATCGGGTCAATAGCAATTGGCGTCGCGCCCAACGATGGCGGTGGGGCGCGAACCTCACCCGACCCCGCTGACGCGGGGCCACCCTCCCCGTAAAGGGGAGGGATGGGCTCATGCCCGGCGCTCGCCCGATTGCCCACCCTCTTTTTGCGCCGCACTAGAGGCGGCGGCGAAGCTGGGTTACACTTCTTCTTGGATCCCTGCGGCCTCGCGCCGCTTTGTCGGGCGAAGCCGCGCGCTGAGCGCGCCATGCGGCGCCCGCGTTGCACTGCCGTGGCTCTCGCCCATGATGCGTCAATACGAGCTCGTCGAGCGCGTTCGGAAATATAATCCGAACGTCGACGAGGATTTGCTGAACCGCGCCTATGTCTACGCCATGAAGGCGCATGGCCAGCAGACGCGCGCCTCCGGCGACCCCTATTTTTCCCATCCGCTCGAAGTCGCCGCGATCCTCACCGATCTCAAACTGGACGACGCGACAATCGTCGCCGCGGTTTTGCACGACACGATCGAAGATACGGAGACGACGCGCGAGGAAATCGATCGTCTCTTCGGCGTGCAGATCGGCAAGCTCGTCGACGGCCTCACAAAGATCGAGAAGCTCGACCTCGTCTCCAAGCAGGCGCGGCAGGGGGAGAATTTCCGCAAGCTCCTGCTCGCCGTCGCCGACGACGTGCGCGTGCTGCTGGTGAAGCTCGCCGACCGTCTCCACAATATGCGCACGCTGCATTATGTGCCGCCGGAAAAGCGCGCGCGGATTTCGCAGGAGACCCTCGATATTTACGCGCCGCTCGCCGGGCGCATGGGCATGCAGCGCCTGCGTGAGGAATTGGAGGGCCTGGGCTTCCGGCATCTCATGCCGGAGGCGCATCGCACGATCGAACAGCGCCTGCATGATCTGCGCACGAAAAACGGGCGCATCATCAAGCGGATCGAAGAAGAGCTGACGGGCGAGTTTTCTCAGCGCGGCATCGAGGCGGCGGTCACCGGCCGGCAGAAGACGGCCTATTCCGTCTGGCGCAAGATGGAGCGCAAATCTATCTCCTTCGAGCAGCTTTCGGATATTTTCGGCTTCCGGATCATCGTGGGTTCTGTCGAGGACTGCTATCGCGCGCTGGGCGTCATCCACACCAAATGGCCGAGCGTGCCGGGCCGCTTCAAGGATTACATCTCGACCCCCAAGCAGAATGATTATCGCTCGCTCCACACCACGGTGATCGGCCCCGGCCATCAGCGCGTCGAGCTGCAGATCCGCACCGCCCAGATGCACGAGATCGCGCGCTTCGGCATCGCTGCGCACGCGCTCTACAAAGACGCCACCGGAGACGAGGGGCGCGAAGAGCTCGCCAAGGAGAGCCGCGCTTTCCGCTGGCTGCAGGAGACGCTGGAGCTGCTCGCCCATGGCGACAGCCATCCCGAAGAATTTCTCGAGCATACGCGGCTCGAGTTGTTTCAGGACCAGGTCTTCTGCTTCACGCCCAAGGGCGGGCTCATCGCCTTGCCCCGCGGCGCGACGCCGATCGATTTCGCTTACGCCGTGCATACGAAACTCGGCGACTCGGCGGTCGGCGCCAAGATCAATGGCCGGGTCGCACCCGTGCTGTCGCATCTTCAAAATGGCGACGAGGTGGAGATCATCCGCGCCGAGGGCCATGTGCCGCCCGCCGCCTGGGAGGCCGCAGTCGCGACCGGCAAGGCCCGCGCCGCCATCCGCCGCGCCACGCGCGAGGCGGTGCGTCAACAATATGCCGGGCTCGGGCGTCAGATCGTGGAGCGCGCCTTCGAGCGCGCCGCCCGACCCTATTCGGAGGACAAGCTGAGGGCGGCGCTGACGCGTCTGGCGCGGCCTTCGGTCGAGGACGTTCTGGCGGCGGTCGGGCGCGGCGAAATCTATTCGGGCGATGTCGTGAAGGCGGTTTATCCGGATTTCACCGAGGAGCGTAAGGCGCCGATGGCGCCGATTGCGCCGGGCGAGCCCGGCTGGTTCGGCGTGAAGGCCAACGCCAATGTCGTCTTCAAGGCGCCGGGCGCCGTGGGGGACGGCGCCGCCGGGGCCATCCCCATTCGCGGGCTGCGAGGGGATTCGCCGGTGCGTTTCGCGCCCGAGGGCGGCGCCGTGCCGGGCGACCGCATCGTCGGCATTTTCTCGCCGGGCGAGGGGATTACGATCTACCCGATCCAATCCCCCTCGCTCATGGCCTTCGACGATCAGCCCGAGCGCTGGCTCGACGTGCGCTGGGACGTCGACCCCGAAACCCGCGCACTGTTCCCGGCGCGCGTCATCGCCACCGCGATCAACGAGCCGGGCACGCTCGGCGCCCTCGCGAGCCTCATCGGCGAGACCCACGCCAATATCGACAACATCACTTTCCGGGCCCATTCGCCGGATTTCCGAGAGATGACCTTTGATCTCGAGGTCGCGGATCTGAAGCATCTGACGGAGGTGCTCACCCGGCTGCGAGGATCCCCGCTGGTGAGCAAAGTTGAGCGCGTGATCGGATGACGCGCGCATTATAGGCTGAGAAGCGACACCCGCCGTCATTGCGAGGAGCGTAGCGACGAAGCAATCCAGAGCTACGCTACGGCCCTGGATTGCTTCGCTTCGCTCGCAATGACGAGTTCCTATTCGACAAGAGAAGAGCGCCCGCTTAGCGAGCGGACGCTCTCATCATGCTCAGCGCTCAGCGCTCATACGGCCCCGGGTCATTGGACGACACGCGCGGATCGCGTCCCCAGATTGGATAGCCGTCGGTCAGCGTTTTCAGAAATGCGACGATCGCGGCTTCCTCTTGCGCGGTGAGACCAAGGTTTCCGATCGAACTTGCGTTGACGTTTTGGGGAACCTCGGGAAGCGGCCAGCCTTTGATCCCGAAGCCCGGGTCGCGGTTGTCGGCCACGCGCCCGAGCGTGTCGCGCGTGTTGTAGAAATGCGTGATCTGCTCGAGTGACTTGAAGACGCCATTATGCCCATAGGGCGCCGTGATGGCGATGTTGCGCAGGGACATTGTCTTGTGCTTGCCGATTTCGAGCCCCTGCGGATCGCGGGCCGCGATGTCGGGCCGGCCGCCCAATCCCTTATTGGGTTCGGGATTGCCGGGGATGTCCAGATTTCGCGGCGCGCCGATGTTGTCGTAGCCGTAGTCGGTGAACAGCGCCGGCGTCCACGTCCCCTCGCGGTTCTTCTTGGGCGCGCTGACATGGCAGCTCGCGCATTGGGCTTTATTGTTGAAGAGATCGAGGCCGAGCCGTTCTTGCGGCGTCAATTCGATTCTGCCGGCCAAGAAGTAATCATATTTGGACGTGAACGGACCGAAGGAGCGCGTCCGCTCGAAAGCGGCGATCGCCTTCCCCATGGCGTTATAGGCGACGTCCGTTTCCGCAGCGGATAGCAGGCCGGCGATATTCAGCCGATAGGCGGCCCAGAAGAGTGCGCGATAGGCGGCGTTCTCCTTCAGCCGCTCGATGACCGCGGCTTTGCTGGGCATCGCCATTTCCGCCGGATTGAGCGGCGGCCCGCCGGCTTGTTCGGCGGGCGTGGAGGCGCGACCGTTCCAGAATTGGCCGCCGACATAAGCCTTTTGCGTCTGGTCCCAATGAAACGGCGGGGTGAAGGAGGCGTAACCGGCGCTGGGCGCATTGAGGGCGCCGAAGGCTCCCGCAACCGAGCCATCTGATACGGGCGTGCCTTTCTCGACATTATCGGCGTCGACAAACCCAGGCGCCTGGTAGGGTTGCCCGGTCTCCGGATTGATTGCCGGCGTGATCTGATGACACGTCGCGCAGGACTGGTTTCTTTGGAGGGAAAGATTGTTGTCCGAATATAGCTTCTCGCCGAGAAGGCGCTCCGGCCAGTTTCGCGTTTCTTTGTCCGGGTTGAAGGGCAAATGCTGGAGGTCGTCCTGAAGCTCATGCCGGATCGATTCAAATTCGCCCGGCGTCAGCAAACGCTCCAAAGCCGCCGCGGGTTGCGAGGATGTTGCGGCGAGAATTGTCCACAGCTTGAGCGGGAAGAAATACGCTTTATATTTCGTCATAATACGCCTCCGCTAGTCGGCGTTGCTTCGAAAAGGCTGCTCATAAAACCTCGAATGATGTCGAATCTTGAAAAAGATCAAAAAGAGGCTCTTAAACGAGCAACCTTGCGTGATAATGCAACTTTATGAGGCGGAGTCATGGCGGATCGCCGTCGTTTTATTCGACGACAAAGAACTGCTGCGCTTTTAATGCACATTATTCTGAGACGCCGGCCCAGTTCGACTTGATCTTTCTCAATTCGAACAGTTCCGGCGCCCATGCCTTCGAGCAAAAATGCTTTTAGGCTTCTATCTCGACAGCATCGCCGCGCTTCAACGCGCCGCCCGAGAGCACTCTCGCATAGACGCCCGCCGAGGGAAGCGCTTTGCCGGCGAAGGGGACATAGACCTTGTTCTGCAAGACCCCCTTGTGAAGGATGCCCAGGTCCTTCGGCAGATCGCCCTGGGCGAGCGTCGGCATGACGCAGCGGGGGCAGGGGTCGGTGATCTGCAGGCGAACCTCGCCAATGCGGATGGTTTTACCGACCCAGTCATTTTCGACAAATTCAGCCGCCGCGCCGGTGTCGATAACGATATTGGGGCGAAAGCGCCGCGCTTCGAAACGGCCTTCGGGATAAAGCTCGCGCAAGCGATTGATCGTTCCGGTGGTCAGCAGATGCACCGTGGCGTAATCGAAAAAGGTGCCCGCCGGTGCGTCTGCGGCGACGGCTTCCTCGCTCACTTCGTTGGCTTCGCCCTCATTCTCAGGCCAATATTGCTCCAGCGTCGGTTTCTGATGCGCCGAGGCGCTGAGACGCACGCGGCGCGACAAGGCCGCCGAGAGCACGTCCTCGACGTCGGGAGCGTCGGTGCGGACCATTTGTCCGGACGGCAGGCTGATCCAGACCGGCGGAATGGACTGCGCATCGAGCGGCGACGCATAGGCGGCCCGGTAGAAGAAGAAATCCGGCCATTTCTTGGGATTTTTGGCGCTGACCACCTTGCCGGTCTCGACGTCGACGAGCGCGAAGGCGTGATCGCCGAGCAGGCCCGCGGGCGTGACGACGGAAGCGGTCAGCTCCTCGCCCATCATGGATTTGACCGGATATCTCCAGACGGTGGAAACGGATAATGAGGGGGAAAGAGTCATGGCTGTCGCCCATCTTAAGTTGAGGCCGTGGGCGTCAATTGAAGCGACTTCGCTCGAACTCCTAGCGCCACACAGGGTAATTTCGGTTGGTCCAGCAGGGAGTTTGGCGCGCCAATCACGGCGCGGGCGCTGGCTCCGAGAGCGGACGCCCGTTCCGCTTGGACAGCGCGCATGGGGATTTGTCATTCCCGACGGGCCGAAGGCCCGATCGGGAATCCAGAGCCCAAAAGAGCGATGGTTGCTCTGGATTCCCGATCGCCCGCTGCGCGAGCGTCGGGAATGACAACGAGCCATTCGAGCGCAATGATATTACTTGAGAGGCAAATAAATTTCGGTCAGATGGCTCTGCTCTGGCGTATCGTGGTCGAGATTGAGATAGTGGAAATAGACCGGAAAATCGCGAAGCTCCTCGCCGCTTTTCGGTAGCCACTCTCGATAGAGCGCATAGACGCTGTCGCTGATCCGCTCCCGCGAGCCGGCGTGGATGGTCAGGGCGCAGCGCCCGCCCGGGATTGTCTTCGTTACGATCCCTTGCGGATTGGCGGGCGCGGGTTCCGTCAGCGAAGCGCAGATGTCGAAACGGAATTCGTCTGGCGGCGTGACGTTCGGGTCATTGTACGGAACGCCGTAGGTTTCGCATTCGTTGATCGGGGAGAGGCCGAAGGCCTTCCGCCATTCGATGAAACGCTGCACCGAGGCGTTGAGCAAAGTGTGGGGGCCGCGATGTTCCAGCGCCGCGACCAAGACAGGTTCGACTTCAACGATTTTGACCTCCATTTCATTGGTCCTTTCACGAGGGGGGAGGGGAATGCGATAGCGTTCGCTCCACGAGGCCCAATCGGGCTTTTTGCGGAACGCGCTTGGGGTTTGGCCCAGACTGTTCTTGAAGGCGCGGGAGAAGGACTCCGGATTTTCGAACCCGGCGTCGAGCGCAATGTCGATAATCTGCGCGTGCGGATTGAAGGCGAGCCGATAGGAGGCGCGCTTGAGCCGCATGAGCTGAACGTAGCGGGAGAGGCTTATCCCGCAATATTCGGAGAATTGCCGGTGAAAGTGGAATTTCGAAAAATTGGCGACCGCGCTCAGGCGGTCGACCGAAAGCTTTTCATCGAGATGCTTGTCGATGTAATCGAGCACGCGATTGATGCGTCGCGCATAATCTCGTTCCTGGCGGGTCGCTTCTTGTTCCATACGCATACAGTAATGGAACCGGGCTTTCGCTTCCTGACCGAGATTGCTTTTTGCGTAGCAGGTTGCCAGCCCAGATGGACCTGCGATCCACTCAGTTGGCCGCTGTCATTCCCGACGCTCGCGCAGCGAGCGATCGGGAATCCAGAGCAGAAGCAGCGCTTCTGTGGCTCTGGATTCCCGGTCGGGCCTTCGGCCCGCCGGGAATGACAGGAGCCCGATGCGGGCGGTCCAAATGGATTGATTCCGCCTGCGTCTACTGCGTGAGGATCGAAGGATAGAGTGATTTCCAGAAGCCGCATTTATGCGCGCTCGACGCGTCGAAAAGTGCTGTCTCGCCGGGCGCGAAGCGCATCACGTCGCTGTCCGCGGTGAAGAGTGGCCAGGTTGGCGCGTTGCCCGCGACCGGACGGCCGGTCTTTGCGAAGCTCGTCCAATAGGCGGTCATCTGCTCGGCGATCAGCTTCGACCCGCCTTGGAGGTCCGGCCCCGCGACTTGGCGCGTGTTGTCGAAATGCGGGAAGAGATAAGGCAGCTCCGACGAGTGCACGGCGCCCATCTCGAAACCCGGATTGGTCGTGACGGCCGGCGCGTTGCGGTCGGCGAAAACGAACTCGTAGACGGGGACGGACTTTCTCAAAAGCTTCGCGGTCTGGAGATAAATGCAATTGTTGATGCCGACATCCGGGCGGAAATCCGACCACACCGTGCCGAGAGCGGCAGGGGCCGAGGAGTAGTCGGCGAGCGGATATTTGGCGGCGATCGCGTCTGCGTTCTTGCCATAGGTCTGCGTGAGCTCAGCGACGTAATTGTCTTTCGTCACGGATAGGCCCGCCTGAATTGCGTAAGCGACATAGAGGCGAAGCTCGTCGCGCGTGCCGCCCATTATCACCGGCACATGCACGAATTTCCCTTGAGGGATCGCTTCGGCGCCTGGCAGGGGCACAGTCTTCGTGCCGGTGACTGGCAGGAAGGTCACGATATTGCCGCCGGCGATCGTCACGCCGGCGTCGAGTAAATCCTTCACGGGCTTCTTTCGAAGGCAGGCAAGGGCGGTCGACTCGTCCTTGCAGTCGACGAGATCGGACATCTTCTTGCCGATCTCCTTGCCTTCCGCGACGGTCGGGAGCGGCGTGACGCAGCCCGCGCTTTGAACGATCGCCTTGTTATAGAGGCCCGTCGTCTCTTCGGGCGCGAGAAGATGCATGCAGACGCCCGCCCCGCCGGCGGATTCGCCGGCGACGGTGATATTATTCGGATCGCCGCCGAAGGCCGCGATATTGCGCTTCACCCAACGGAGCGCGGCGCGCTGATCCTCCAACCCATATCCGCCGTTGTGATCCGGTGCGAAGGCGGGATGGGCGATGAAGCCGAAGACGCCGAGCCGGTAATTGAAGGACACGACGACCGCGTCGCCGGATCGCGCCAGATGATCGAGCGGATAAAGCGCGCTCGATCCGCCCACAAAAGCGCCGCCGTGAATCCACACGATGACCGGGCGCTTGCGCTTGTCGGCCTTTCCGGCCCAGGGCGCCGTCACATTGGCGTAGAGGCAGTCTTCGTCGTCGCTGGCTTCGGGGATGCCATAGCGCGCCGCCTGCGGGCAGGCGCTCTTATATTTGGTCGCGTCCAGAATTCCGCTCCAGGCGCGCGCCGGCTGCGGCATCGCCCAGCGCAGCTCGCCCGTGGGCGGCGCGGCATAGGGGATTCCCTTGAATTCGCGCAGCCCGTCATGCACGACGCCGCGCACGCCTCCTTTATCGGTTTTGACGATCGCAGGGTCTTGTTGTGCCGCGAGCGCGCGCGGAGCCGGCGCGGCGGCCAGGAGTGAAAAAGCGATAAGGCTCGCAAGCCGACCGAAGGTAAAATTCATGCTGACCTGCCGCTGATTGTCTGGAGACTTGCGCGGCATTCAAGGCTGAAAGGATGCAGATTCGGTAAAGCTGACGTTGTCGCTATCTGGCTGCTGTAAAGCGGCTGTCAGGCGAGCGGCGCGACCCATGGTTATAAAGTTGGAGGGCGGTTGTTCCGGCGCGTCGCGCTCCACCCACGCCCCAATGACAAGCGCGCCATCCCTGCGCTATGAAAGCGCATGAGCGCCAAACCCCTCCGTCTCGGAATCAACGTCGACCATGTCGCCACCATCCGCAACGCGCGCGGCGGCCCCAGGCCCGACCCCGTGCGCGCGGCCTTGCTCGCGATCGAAGCCGGCGCCGATGGGATCACCGCCCATCTGCGCGAAGATCGCCGTCATATCCTCGACGCCGACATGGCGCGGCTGAAGGCGGCCATCTCCAAGCCGCTCAATTTCGAAATGGCGGCGACCGGGCAGATGCTCGACATCGCCCTCGCAACCGCCCCGCACGCCGTCTGCCTCGTGCCCGAGAAGCGCACCGAGCGCACGACGGAGGGCGGGCTCGACGTCGTCGGCGGGCATGATTACCTCGTTCCCTATGTCGACCAGCTCGCGCGCGGCGGCATTCGCGTGTCGCTCTTCGTCGAGCCGTCGATCGAGGCGATTGACGCTTCCGTCTCCATCAAGGCGCCGGTCGTGGAGCTGCATACGGGCGCCTGGTGCCATGCGGTCGAGGTCGGCGATGCGGCGCTGGCCGAGCGCGAGTTTGCGCGGGTGACGGCCGCCGCGGCCTATGCGGGCGAGCGCGGGCTCGAAGTCCACGCCGGTCACGGCCTCGATTACGAGACCGCGCGGCAGGTCTCCGCGCTGCCGCAGGTGGTCGAACTCAATATCGGCCATTTCCTGATCGGCGAGGCGGTATTTGTGGGCCTGGTCGAGGCGATCCGCCAGATGCGCGAGGCGATGGACGAGGGGCGGGCGGGCTGCTGACAGAGTGGCGTTGACGCCCCTCGTGCTTCGAGACGCCTGCTGCGCAGGCTCCTCAGCATGAGGGGCTTCTGCATCTATGCCAAACACTTAGGCCTCATCCTGAGGAGCGAGCGAAGCTCGCGTCTCGAAGGACGAGGCCGCCTCGGGAGTTGGCCAACAAACTGGCGCGCCTGAAGGCGCGCGGTCCAAGCGCGCGGCCCCGGACCGCGCGCCTTCAGGCGCGCATTGATCACGCCGCGATCTGCATCAGCTCCGCTTCGAACGCCACGAGATCAATGAGCGGCGCCGAACGGGCCGGCACGCCGGAGAAGGCGGCGGGCGCCGTAATCTCGGGCGCTTGCGCCTCGGCGGCGATGCGCGCGGCTTCCATCCGGGCGTCGTCGAGCGCCGCTTCCATCTCAAAGCGGCGCAGCAGCGCCATCAGCCGATCGAGTTCGCCGCCGTTGATTTCGTCGCAGGCGGTCAGCACGCGTTCGATCATCATGAGCGAGAGACGCGTCTCGCCGCCATGGATATCGGCGTATTCGCGCTGGGCTTCGAGCGCGGCGCGGAAGGCCGGCAGGAATTTCTCCGGCAGCCCGGCGCGAAGGTAGAGCGCGGCGAAGCCGGCGCCACGGAAGTCGCGCAGCAACCCCGCGACTTTTTCCTCGCGCAAGCCGGAAAGCTCAACGAGCGCCGCCTCGAAGAGGTCGCGATTGCCGCTGAGCAGCGCGCGCAGCACAAGGCCGGCGGTAAGCTGCTGCGAGGCGCGCAGATGTGAGACGAGATCGCGGACGCCCTGACGGCCGTCGCGCTCGGCGGTCTGCGTGACGATGATGACATTGGCCTTGTCGCGCTCCTCCCGAGAGAGGCGCTCGGCGCGCTCATGGGTGAGCCAGCCGCAGTCGACGACAAAGGCGGAAAGGCTCGCCGCTGTGGCTTTGACGAGGTCGTTCCTCACTGTCGCCGGCAGCCAGGGGCGGGCGAGCAAAGCTTCACGCATTTCGGCGTCGTCGCCGAAGCGCTCGATCATGCGGCGCATGGAAAATTCCGGGAGGTCGGCGCCGGGGTTGACCGCGAGCGAAATCGCCGCCTCGCGCGCGCCGACTTCCGCCAGCGCCGCGCAGACGCCGGCCGGCACGCGGGCGCGCAAGGCGATGGCGCTCTGGGCGAAAGCGTCGCCGATGGCGGCGCAGTCGATCAGCTCGGCCTCGGTGAGGAGCGGCGAGCGTGACAGAATCGGCGCGGCAATATCCGACTGGTCGGCGGCGAGCGCGGAGACGATGGCGTGGGGCGCGTCGACGGCGCTCGCGAGATTATCGGCGAGGGCGCGGCGCACCAGCGGCGAGGGGTCGTCGAGAAGCGACATCAGCGCGATTTCCGCCGCGCGCCGCTCCTGGGGCTCGATGTCGCCGTAGAGATAGGCCCGCGCCAGCGCCCCGGCGCCCTCGGCCCGCTGCGCCGCATTCGCCGTCTGCGCCCAAGACAGGAAATTACGCACGATCATGGACGCCTCGGACCTCCGTTAACGCAGCGGCTTACGTAAACGAACAATGGCGATTTATGGTAAATTCTCGCTTAAACCTCGGCCTCGCTTCTGAAAAATCTTGGCAAATGCGCTCTGTGCTCATTCTCTCGGCCGATGGGCCGCTTCCAATGCGCGCGCTGGAATGCGGCGCTGCCGCGCTGCTGCTGCGCCTCGGCGGCGCGCATTCCCGCGACGATGCGCGGGCGCGGGCGCGGGCCTTTGTCGAGGCGGCGCGGATGCGCGGCGAGCGGCCGAGACTCTTTGTTCAAGTCGCGCCTGTAGAGAGCCGGGAGATCGACGGCGACCTCGAAGCAATCGTATGCGCGGGCCTCGACGGCGTTTTCCTCGAAGGCTGCGAGGGGCGCGGCGACGTTCAGGGGCTTTCCGTCAAGCTTTCTGTCAGGGAGGCAGAGGCCGGCTTGCCGGCCGGCGCGCTGGCGATTGTTGCGCTGGCTGCGCAGACGCCGGCCGCCGTCTTTCAGCTTGGCTGCTACAAGGGCGCCTCGCGCCGTCTTGCCGCGCTGGCGATGGACGAGAGCGCGCTGCCGGGCGGCGCGCAGGCCCGGGCGGCGGCGCGGGCGCTTCTTGCTCTCGGCGCTGCGGCGGCGGGCGTTTCCGCCCTCGATATGGCGCCAGTGTCAGGCGAGGGCGCGCTCGCGGCTGCCCGGCGCGAGGGGTTTGCGGGCGTCATCGCCTTTTCCGAGGCGGAGATCGCAGCGATCGAGGCGATCTTTGGGGGCGCAATCGACAAAAGGCCATGATCGGCGCAATAGAACGGGCGATGAGCAAGAGAGACTTCCGCAGGATTGGCCCTATTCTCGCCGTGGCGCTTGCCCTGCCGGCCGCGACCGATCAGGCGCTTGCCCGGCGCGGGCAGCTCCCGCCCGCGCCATCGGCCCCGTCGCAATCTCCGGCGCCGGCGGCGCCCGCGAATACGGAAGGCTTAGCGACGCTGCGCTTGAGCGCGACGCTCGGCGCCAATGATTCGCAGACGATCCGCTCCGGCATGGTGTGGCGCGTCTTCGAGGAGGCGGCGCAGCCGGACGGCTCCCACAAGCTCATCGCGCAATCCGACGAAGCGACGCCGACCCTGCCACTGCCGGACGGCGCCTATGTCGTGCATGCGGCCTATGGCCTGGCGGGCGCGACGCGGCGCGTCGTCGTGGAGGGCCACAACGTCGCCGAGCGGCTGCCGCTCAACGCCGGCGGCCTGAAGCTCGTCGATATGCTCGGCGAGACGAAGATTCCGTCGCAGCGCCTGGCGATCTCGATCTATGTGCCCGAGCGCGGAAACGCAGAAGCCAAGCTGGTGGTCGCCAACGCAAAAAGCGACGAGGTGATCTGCCTGCCCGAGGGGGCCTATCATATCGTCTCGACCCTGCTCGATACGAGCCAGGGCGCGCAGGGCGGCAATAATACGACAAACTCCGTCGTCACTGCCGATCTGAAGGTCCCCGCCGGCAAGCTGATCGAGGCGACGCTCAAGCATCACGCCGCCGCCATCACCCTCAAGCTCGTGAAGGCGCCGGGAGGCGAGGCGCTGGCCAACACCAGCTTTTCTGTGCTGACGCCGGGCGGCGACGTCATTCGCGAATTGATCGGCGCTTTTCCCTCGCTCGTCCTGGCGGAAGGCGAATATGTCGCCATCGCGCGGCACGACGGTAAAACCTATCAGAACACCTTCCGCGTTCAGTCGACCAAGGACGCCGACGTCGAGGTCGTCATGAAGGAAGAGGCCGCGCCGCAGGATGAGCGGCCGCAATAGCGAACGAGGTCCGCTCGATTGGTTCGGCGCCATTCCCGACGCTCGCGCAGTTTGGACACACAGGAAACCACCGTCGTCATTGCGAGGAGGCGGAGCCGACGAAGCAATCCAGCGCCGCATCGCCGCCCTGGATTGCTTCGCTTTGCTCGCAATGACGGGCTCTGGGCAAAACCAACGCTCTTGTGGCTCTGGATTCCCGGTTGGGCTTTCAGTCCGCCGGGAATGACAAATGGCGATCCGAGCTGTTCAAACGGAAACGATAATCACTTTTGAGGAGCGACCATAGCTCGCGTCTCGAAGGACGAGGCCGCCGCGGAGATTTGTCAAAAAACAAGGCCGGCGACCGAAGGTCGCCGGCTGATTTTTTGGTGTCCCCGCCGCTCGCTTCACGAGCGCCGGGGGAGGCCTCTCGCTCAGAGCAGCGAGAAGGGGATGATCACGTCCATGTTGAACATGCCCTGCGAGGAGCTGCGAGCGATCCCGTTGCCGGTGTTCTGGCCCCGGAAGAACGGCTGCGTGCCGTTGACCGAGGTGTCCCAACGGAATTCCGGACGCAGGATCAAGCCGGTGATGATCGGCAGCTTCGGCAGCTCCGGGGTGATCGTCGCGCCGAGGGTGAGCGCCAGATAGCTGGTGCCGACATTGGCGGGCCCGAACTGGCAGGAGTAGCAGGGGTAGCCGTGGAGGAAGTTCGCGGCGTCGAAGTAGCCGGGGAAGCCCGCGACGAAGAAGTTCTTATTGTCGCGGTAATATTCGATGCGGCCGTTGATCTTGAGGAGGTCATTGACCTTGTAGGACGCATATTGCGCGATCGCGTAGGACTCGGCGCCCTGCGGCTTCTGCGGGAGCGCAGCGAGGCCCGGCCACGCCGGATTCACGCCGGCCGCGAGGGTGTCGAAGCTGCCGTAGAGATTCTGCGGGATGCCGGTAACCGTGGAAATCGGGTTCCAGCCGCTTTCACGATTATACGCCATATCCGTGATGAGCGTGAGGTTCTCCGTCACCTTCCACGTCGTCGTGAGGTTGGTGTAGGTGCGGTTCGCCGTATTCGGATCGCAGACGCAGGCGATCGGCGTGTTCGGCCAGGTGAGCGGCGTCATGCCGGGGAGGGGCGCGAAGGCAATCGCGGGATTGCCACGCTGCACGGGGTTTTCCGGGCCATGGTGAACAATGCCGAGGATGGTCAGATTGCCGTCGAGCAGGTTGAGGCCGAAACCGCCATGGAAGGACGGCGAGTTGTTGTTGTCGCCCGGCCAGCCGATGAAGGTGTTCACGCCCGTGGTGACGCCCGCATAAACATCGAGCCAATCGCGCACATGCGTCGTGGTCATCAAGCCGGTGTGAAGGAAGGGCCCGAAGTTGAAGATGTACGAGTGCGAGTAGAAGAGGTTGTCCTTCGCATACATCACCTCGGCGCCGTTATACGTCGGGAATATGCCGGCCTTTACGTCGACGCCGCCCTGCGAAATGTAGCTCGTCCAGGGAAGATGCGCCTGGACGTTGGCCTCCAGGAAGCCGAACTGCGTGCGGTCGTGGATCCAGTAATCGGTCGTGCCGATGGTATGGTTGTAGCGCATGTCCTCGCCGATCTGGGCTTGGACTTTAAAGCCGAAGTCATAGGACGTCGCTTTGGGGTCGATCGGGCGCTGCACGGTCAGAACAGCGCCGTTGAACGTCGGCCAATTGGCGCGATCGGTGTAGAGATGGCCCCAGTTCAGCTTGTTGTAGGGCTGGTTGAAGTTGATGGCGATGCCCCCCTCGACATAACCGTCGATGGTGAGCGTATCGAGCCATGCCGGAGGCGGCGCGGGAACTACGGCCGCTTTCTTGTTCGGCAGGTCGGCCGCGAGGGCCATGCCGGCCGCGAGCGACGCCGCAGTCACAACGGGAAGACTATACCATTTCATGCCAGGAACTCCGGTCTGGATAAAAAACCTGCATGAATATCAGCTCCGGCGAAGACTTCGTTCAAGCTTATCCAAATTGCATTTGCCTAATGAATAGGCAAAGCTGACGGATTGTCCGGATATGTTGCTGTGATGTCACATTTTGACAGGACTGCAATCTTGAGAAATTTGCCTTTTGTTAACCGGCGTCGCTGCGGCAATGGCCTCGACGACGCCGAGACGCGCTTCTTAATGATTGATTCGGCGAGGCGATTACAAAGGCTCGCTTGCCGGCCTGCTTCGCCGTCCCACTTTCCCTTATGGGCGGCCACGTTCAGGTCCGCGCAAAAGGGAGGCACAAAATGTCTGAAAGCGGACAGCCAGAGCAGCCGGATTTCGCCAAGGGCGTGGCGCTGAGCGCGCTCGATGAGGGCGTCCCGTTATCCGGCTCTATCGACGGCGGTGCTGCGATCATGGTCCGCAAGGGGGCGGATGTCTTCGTCGTCGGCGCCGAATGCACGCATTATCATGGGCCGCTCGCCGAAGGGCTCGTCGTCGGCGAGACGATCAGATGCCCCTGGCACCATGCCTGTTTCAGCCTGCGCACCGGCGAAGCGATTCGCGCGCCGGCTTTCGATTCGCTGCCGCGCTGGCGGGTGGAAGAGGTCGACGGCAAAATCTTCGCCCGCGAGCGATTAGCCGCCCCGATGACCAAACCCGCTCCAACGCGCGCGCCCAAGAAAATCGTCATCGTAGGGGCTGGCGCGGCGGGCTTTGCGGCGGCCCATAGGCTGCGCGCGGAGGGCTATGACGGCGCGCTGGAGATGATCGGCGCCGATTTACTTGCGCCCTATGATCGGCCCAATCTCTCCAAGGACTATCTCGCCGGGTCGGCGCCGCCCGAATGGCTGCCGCTGCGTGAACCCGCCTGGTATCACGACAATGGCGTCGTGCTGCATCTGGGACGGCAGGCGACGGCGCTCGATGTTTCGCAAAAGCTGCTTACACTCGATGACGGCTCCAGCGTCGGTTTCGACGCCTTGCTGCTGGCGACGGGCGCCGACCCCGTGCGCCTCCCCATTCCGGGCGCCGACCGGCCCAATGTCTTTTACCTGCGCCAACTCGCCGACGCCGACCGAATCGCCGCCGCTTGCGGCGGCGCATCCCGCGCTGCGGTTGTGGGGGCGAGCTTCATCGGCTTAGAGGTCGCCGCGTCGCTGCGCACGCGCGGCCTTGCGGTCGATGTGATCGCGCCGGAGGCTGTTCCTATGGCGCGCATCCTCGGCCCCGAGCTTGGCGCGCATATCCAGCGCCTGCACGAGTCGCATGGCGTCGTCTTCCATCTCGAGGACACGGTGACGGAGATCGGCGACGGCGCGTTGACGCTGAAGAGCGGCGCTGCGGTCGCCGCGGACTTCGTCGTCATCGGCATCGGCGTGCGGCCGAACCTCTCGCTCGCCGAGCGGGCCGGGCTCGCCGTGGATAAAGGCGTGCTGGTCGACGAATATCTCGCGACGAGCGCGCCGGGCGTCTATGCGGCGGGCGATATTGCGCGCTGGCCAGATCGGATCACGGGTGAGCGCATCAGAGTCGAGCATTGGGTCGTGGCCGAGCGCCAGGGGCAGACCGCGGCCCGCAATATTCTGGGCTTCAACGAGCGTTTCGACGCCGCGCCCTTCTTCTGGAGCCAGCATTACGATCAGACCATCTCCTACGTCGGCCATGCGCCGCAGTGGGACCGTTGCGAGGTCTCGGGCGATCCGGCCTCCGGCGATTGCGCCGTCGCCTATTGGCGGGGCGCCCGCAAGCTCGCGGTGGCGACGCTGGGGCGCGATCTCGACAGCCTGCGCGCCGAGGCGGCTTTCGAAAAAGCACTCGGCTAGGGCGGGCAATAAAAAAGCGGCCATTAGTTGGAGCGAATGGCCGCTGGGGGCAAAGTGGCGATGACGCCCCTCCTGCTTCGAGACGCCTGCTGCGCAGGCTCCTCAGCATGAGGGGCTTCTGCATCTGCGCCAAACACTTAGGCCTCATCCTGAGGAGCGAGCGAAGCTCGCGTCTCGAAGGAAGAGGCCGCCTCGGGCGTTTGTCGACAACCGAGCCGGCCGCTTGGAAACGCTGGCGCGGGCTGTTCCCCGCGCCGCGCCGTTTTAGTCGAAGCGTCCGGCGGCGTGGCCCAGCATGGTGTAGACCTTGCCGGCGTCGCCGGTCAGCAGATCGAGCGCCTTGGCGCCTTCGCGGTCGCCGCGGCTCGTCTCCACCAGAAGCTCCTCGAAGTGGCGGACATAATGATCCACCGTCGCGCGGAACTCCGGATCAACGCTGTAGCGGCGACGGATTTCCTCGAAGGTCTGATGGCCTTGCGCGGTGTAGAGGCGTCGCCCGAACAGGCCGCCCTTCTCGCCGCGCTGATAGCGCCGCCACAGCTCCGCGACCGCTGCGCTGTCGACCATGCGCGCGATGTCGAGCGTGAGGCTGTCGAGCGCGCCGCCGTTCTGCTGGCGCGTCGGCCGTAGAGAAGCCGTCTGGGCGGGGGCGGCGGGCTTTTGCGGCGCTTCCTCGCGCGATGCGCGGGCGAGGAGGTCCGTCAGCCAGCCGCCTTGCCCGTCGCGCGCCGGTTGGGCGGTGCGGGGAGCCGGGGCGGGGGCGGGCGCCGCCGCGAGCCGCGGCTTCGGCGCTTCGGCCTGTTGCGCCGGCTCGAATGTCCGTCGACCGGCGGGGGGCGCCTGCTCGGCGACGTCATAGACGCGGCCCGAACGCGCGACGATGTCCGTCAATTCGTTCAGCGCCTTCACCTGATCGCCGACGACGCGGCGGAGCGCCGCGGCCTGCTCGGCGGTCTCGCGCGGCAGCTCGGTGGCGCCGCGCCGCACTTCCTCGCGCGTCTCCTCCAGCTCGCGATGAATCTCGCGCGACAGGTTGCGGATGTCGGCGGCCGTCGACTGGAAGCGCGCATTCGCTTCGGAGAACAGGCGGTTGATCTCCTCATTGGCGTTGCCGAAGGCGGCGCGCAGCGCCTGTTCGGTCTCCGTGCGCTGGCTTTCCGCGGTGGAACGCAGATTGGCGAAGCGCGTCTCGACGAGATTGGCCGTCTCATTGGTCGCGGCGGACAAAGCGCCGCCGATCTCCTGCGAGCGGTTTTCGATCGCCTCGAAGGTCTGCTCCATCTTCTGCGCGAAGGTCACCATCACATTCTCGACCTCGCTTCGCTTCTGCTCGACGAGGGACATGACGCTCTCCAGCGACCGCTGACGCGCGTCGAAGGCGGTGTCGAGCGCCTGCTGGGTCCGCGCGAGCCGCTCAGTGCTCTGCGCCAGCGCCTGCTCGCGTTCGCCCAAAGCGTCGACGAGATCGCTTGCATTGTTGACGGTCCCGCCCGCCACGTCGCCCATCCGCCGAACCTGGTCGGACACGGCTTCGACGGCCTGCTGGAATTCGCCGACCCGGGCGCCGAGCTCGCGCTCGAGAGCGACGAGATTGCCGCCCGTCTTGTCGATGATGGCGTGCAGCGACGTGTTGGTCTGGCCGAGCTTGTCGAGCAAGGTCGGCAGCTCGGCGCGGATCTTCTCGTTCATTGCGACGAGGGCGCCGATCGAGCTCTCCGCGCCGGCGTCGAGCGCCGCCGTCAGCGAGGACGTCGATTGGTCGATCGCCTGGGTCAGCTCCTCGCGCTTGTCGCCGAGGTGGCGCACGATGGCGGCGCCGCGCGTCTCGATCGTCTTGGCGACCAATTCGCCGACGCTCGCCAGCTCCTGCGTCACCGCGCCGCCGCGTTCGCCGAAGGTGGTCTCGATCTGCGCCATGCGCGTGTCGAGCGCGGTCTGAATCTGCGTGAGCCGCTCATCGAGGGCGCCGCTGATCTCGCCGACCCGTTCTGCGAGCGCCTGGCCGAGGTCGCCGGTGCGCGCATGCATGGTCGTGTCGAGCTCGCGGCGCGCTTCGGCCAGCGTGTGGTTGATGTCCTGCAGACGCGACGTGACCGACTCGATGACTTCGCGGCCGCGATCGTCGATTTCGGACGACACGGCCCCGAGACGCGCGACGACATTCTTCTCGAACAGTTCGATGCGGCCGTCGAGCGTGTTGGCCAGATCCTTGGCGCGGCCGTCGAGCGTCTCGTTGATCTCCGACGCCTTGGCGGACAGCGTCTGCGCCATCTCGCTGGAGCGCGCGACGAGCGTCGAATCGACGTCCTTGATCTTCTCGTCGAGCGTCCTGACGACCTCGCGGCCGCCTTCGCCCATCACGCGGGCGATCTCGAGCGCATGATTGGCGAGCGATTCTTGCAGCTTTTGGCCGCCGACGCCCAGGCCCGCGTCCATATGCTTGACGAGTTCCTCGATGCGCTGGGCGGCCTCGCGGGTGCGCGCGTCGCTGACGGTCTCGAAGGCTTCGATCTTGCTCGACATCGTCGCGGCGATGTTCTCGGCGCGCGCGCCGAGCTTCTCGACGAGCTGCTCGCCTTTCTCGCCGAGCGCATTGTCGATGGCGTCGAGCTTGGAGGTGACCTCGTCGGCGAGCTTGCCAACCTGCTCGCTGAGCCGCGAGAAGGCCGTGACCGTGGTCGAGTCCAATTCGCTGAGCAGCTTGCCGCCGCGCACCGAAATAGCGTCGTCGATCGTCTCCAGGCGCGTGTCGATCTCCGTCGCGAAGTGGTGGGAGTTGTCGCCGATGCGCGCCGAGAACTGGTCGATCTGCTCGGCGATCCGGTCGGCAAAAGCGCCGCCCTGGGCGTTGACCGTCTGGTCGAGCTCGCCGAGCTTGGCGTCGATCTGCCGCGCGAGCTGCTGCGAGGTCTCGCCGATGCGGGCCGTCATCTCGTTGGACCGCGCGGCGATCTGCTCGACGAGCGCGGCGCCGCGCAAGGAGACGGCGTCGTCGAGGGCGCTCAGCCGCGCGTCGATCTCCGCTGCGAAATGGCGCGAATTATCGCCGATACGGGAGGTGAACGCATCGGTCTGCGCCGTGAGGCGATCGACCAGCGCGCCGCCTTGCGTGGCGATCGTCTGGTCGATGGCGTTGAGGCGATCGTCCACACTCGCGACGAAGCGTTCGGTCTGCGCGCCGATGCGCGCGTCGGCGTCTTCAGCGCGCGCCGCGAGATGTTCGACCAACTCGCCGCCGCGCGCCCCGATGACTTCCTCGATGGTCGTCAGCCGCGCCGCGACGTCCTGGCTCAGTTTAGCGGCATGATCGGCGACGCGATCGGCAAGGACGCCGCCGTCGCGCAGCAAAGCGCTCTCGAACTGACCGAGCTGGTCGCCGAGCGTCGCGGCGATTTGTTCGCTATGCGAGGCAAGTGCGCCGACGACTTCCTGGCCTTGCGAGAGGACCGAGTTTTCGAAGGCCACGAGGCGCTCGGCGAGCGTTTCGTTGAGGCGCTCGCCCTGCACGGCGATGGCGAGAACCGCGTCGCTCGCGGTCGTCGTGAAGCGTTCCTGTATCGCGTCGGTATTTTCAGCGAGAACCGTCGTCGCCTCCTGGACGCTACGCTGCAAATTATCGCGCAAGGCGGCGCCATGGGCCTCGAACGCCTCGACCGCGCGCTCCCGCGTTTCGTCCATGCTTCGCGCCAGGAACTCGCCGGCGTTTTCCAAAGCGCTCATCCGCTCCATGAGCAATTCGTCGACGCGCTTGGCATGTTCGGCCACCAGCGTGGAGACGCTGTCGCTATGGCGCTTCACAGTGTCTTCAAAAGCGCCGACGCCTGACGTGAGCGTGCCGGAAATACGGGCGCTTTCCTCTTCGAGGCGCCGGGCGGTTTCGGCGTTTGCCTGCTGCACGGCCGTCTCGAAGGCCTGCAACTGCGCGGCGAGATTGTCGCCTGTCGCCGCGGTTTGATCGAGCACGCGGCGGGCGATCTCGTCCTGGCGCAAGAATGTGTCGTCGAAGGCGGCGAGCCCCTGTGCGAAGGCCGAGCTGACCTCCTCGCTCTTCGAAGCCACGCGCGCGGCGGCTTCGCCGCTCAAGCGGGTCACGGCTTCCGCGAAGGCGGCGAGGCCTTCGGTGATGGCGGCGGCGGCCTGGCCGCCATGCTGCGCGACGCTGGCCGTCACATTCTCGCTCTGGCGCAGTATCGCGTCCTCCAGAGACGCCAGGCCGACCGATAGATTGTTCAGCGCGCGGTCGCCATGTTCCGAGACGCGCGCCGCGGCCTCTTCGCTCCGACGGACGAAGGTCTCTTCGAAGGCGGCGATCTGCCGTCCGAGCTCGCTCGTTGCGAGGTCGCCATGCGAGGACACGAGAGAGGCCAGTTGCTCGCTGCTGCGGGCGACCGTCTCCTCCAGCGCGGCGATCTGGCGGTTGAGTTCCGACGACGCCTTCTCGCCATGCGCCGCGGCGAGCGCCGTGGCCTCTTCGCGGCTGCGCTCGACCGTTTCCTGGAAAGCGGCGATCTGGCGGGTAAGCTCCTCATTGGCGCTGTCGCCATGCAGCGCCACAAGAGCGGAAATATCCTGCGTGCGGCGCGCGACGCTTTCCTCGAAAGCGGCGAGGCGATCGACGAGAATCGTCGTGGCGCGCTCGCCATGCTCGGCGACGCGGGCGGCGACATCCGCGCCATGATGGGCGACGGCGGCCTCGAAGGCGGCGATCTGCTCGGCGACCTCGGAGGAGGCGCGGCCGCCCTGTTCCGCAAGACGCGCGGCGATCGCTTCGCTACGCTGGAGCACGGCGTCCTCGAAAGCGGCGAGTCCGACCGACAGATTGCCGAGCGCGCGATCGCCATGCTCCGTGACGCGGGCGGCGACTGACTCGGTCTGAGCCGCCACCGCTTCCTGGAAAGCGGCAAGTCTTTCGGCCAGCGCCGCCGTCGAGCGCTCGCCATGCTGCGAAACGCGCGAGGTCAACTCCTCGCCATGCAGCTCGACCGCCGTCTCGAAATTCGCGAGCTGCTCGGCGATCGTCGCCGCGGCGCGCGCGCCATTCTCGGAGAGGCGCGTGGCGGCCTCGTCGCTGCGCTCGGCGACGGCGGCCTCGAAGGCCGCAAGGCGATCCGACAAAGTCGTGGTCGCATATTCGGCGCGTTCGGCGACGCGGGCCGCCATGTCTTCCGCGCCCCGGGCAATGGCGCCCTGGAATTCGTCGAGCTGCGCCGTCAACGCGCTCGCAGCGCGGTCGCCATGTTCGGCGATATGGGACGCAAGCTCGTCGCCGCGCGTGGCGAAGACCTCTTCGAACGCCGCGAGCCGCTCGGAAAGCGCAGCGGCGTTTTGCTCCGTGCGCTCGGCGATGCGGGCGGTCATTTCGTCGCCCTGGCGCGTGAAGGTCTCCTCGAAAACCGTGAGGCCCTCATTCAGGGCGGCGCTGACGCGGTCGCCATGCTCGGCGACGCGCATCGCCGCCTCGGCGCTGTTTTTCACCACGGCGTCTTCGAAAGCCGCCAGCCGCTCGGCGAGCGTTGTTTCGAGCTGGCCGCCGCGTTCGGAAACGCGGTCAATCATCTTCTCGCCGCGGTCGAGCACCATGCGCTCGAAATGTTCGAGCCGCTCGGCGAGCGTCTCGTTCACTCGGTCGCTATGCGCGCCCAGCGCAGAAACCGCGTCGCCCGCGACGCCGATGAAGCGCTGCTGCAGCGTTTCGGCCTGTTCTGTGAGCGTCGCCGCGGTCTCGCCGAGGCTCTGCGTCAGCGAGTCGTAGAGCGCCTTGCCGCGCTCCTCGAAGGTCTCGTGGGCCCTGGCGTTGGTTTCCTCCAGCAGGGCGACCAGACGGGTTTCGGCGCCTTCGAAAGTGGATCTCGCTTCGTCGACCTGTTGCGAGACGTTGGAGGTGAGACGCTCAGTGGTCTCCGCCAGCGATTTGTCGAGCGCGCCGCCCTGAACGCGGATCGTTTCCTCTATGGCCGAACCGCTCTCGGCGAGACGAATCGCCAGCCGGTCGCCCTGATCGCCGATCGACTCGGCGAAATGCACGCCCAGCTCCTCGAAACGCTCCAGAAGCGCCGCGCTGCGCGCGCCGAAATCGATCGCCAGCGCGTCGCCCGTCGTTTGCAGCCTGACGCCGACGTCTTCCACGCCTTCGGTGAAGCGCCGGGTCACCTCGTCGCTAGCGCCTGCAATCTTGAGAGCGACGACGTCGCCGGTTTGGGTCAGGACGCCGACGACCCTGTCGCCATGGGAGGCGAGCGTCGATTCGAAATTGTCGCCCGCATTCTCGAGCGCGAGTTTGATTTCCTCGCCCTTCGAACCGAGCGAGGAGGTAACGCGCGCGCCGGCGTCGCTCACCGCCTCGGCGAGATGCGCCGATGTCGCGGCGAGTTCCTGCGAAAGCGCATCGCGCGCGCCGAAAAGGGCGGTGCGGGCGTTGTCGGCGTTGACGACGATGGCTTCGCGTTCGCGCGTCAATTCGTCGATGAGCTGGCGGAGGCGGCGCTCGTTTTCGGTGTAGGAGCGTTCGAGGTTGGTGACCTCAGTGCGCACGATCACTTCGAGCTCGCCGGCGCGCGCCAAAGCGCGCTCGATGCCGTCGCCCATGGACGCCGCCTCGCGACGGATCGCCTGCGACAGCGACACCACTTGCTCGGTGGCGATGGTCTCGGGCTCGATCAGGCGGATGGCGACTTCCGTCATGGAATTGGCGATCAGCCGCATTTCATGGGCGCGGCGCGCCATGAGGCCGGTGATGAAGAGGAAGATCGTCGGCCCGAGAAGCGCTGCGATGGTGAGAAGCGGCTTGGGCGCGAAGAACGAGCCGTCGGCGTCGAGTATCTCGCCGCGATGGAAATAGACATAAAGAGTCCAGCAAACCGCCCAGAGCGCGATCGACATGAAGGTCATCGCCAGAATGCCGCGGTTCGGCTGAATCTGCAGCGCGGCGCGCAACTCGCCCACTGTGCGGCGGTCGTCATTGGCCGGCGCGATGGCGGGCGCAACGGGCGAGGGCTTGGGCGGCTCGCTGCGCTCGGGCTTGCGCGACGACATGGCCAAGGCGATGTCGGCGGCGCTGGCGGTCGCAGGCCGGTACTCGCTCGTGGCCGATTCCGTCCTCGCGTCGATCTTGGCCGTTTCGATCCTGGGCGTTTCAATCTTGGGCGCCGCCGTCTTGGGCGCAGCGCTTTCCGCGGCCGGGGGCGCGCCCAGGTCGAGCGCCTCCTCGATCGCGGAAAGAGCGGCGGCGGCCGCATCCTGAATCTTGCCCGATTTCGACATCGTCCGTCTCTCCGAGCAGCCACCGAGGCGGCCGCCCCCTGCCACGCCCGATCGCCCGGGCGCCAAAAAGAATTAACCAAACATTACAGCCCATCACCAGCAATTGAAACACGGCCTGCAGGCGTAATCCGAAACTTCGTTAACGCCGGTTTCAGAACTGCTGGCCAATCTTCTTTGCCGGACCCTTGGGAAGCGATCTTCGGTCTCGACGGATTCGCCTTAAAAGTGCGGCTTTTCAGCGGCTGGAAAGCATAAGCGAGCAAAAGCGGAGCCCAAGCGAATGCCCAAGTCTGCGGCCGTTAACCATGTGGACAATCGCCAAGAGGGCGATGACGCGGCGCCGGCGCTCGATCTCGTCCATCTTTCCCGCCAGACGCTCGGAGATCAAGCGCTCGAAACCGAACTGCTTAAGCTTTTCGATAGCCAAAACGCGCAATTCGCGGCCCGCCTGCGCGCGCCGCGCCAGCCGGGCGACGCGCGCGCGCGGGCCGATCTGGCCCATACTTTGAAGGGCTCCGCGCGCGCCGTCGGCGCTTTTGCGCTGGGGGAGGCGGCGGAAGCCTATGAGGAGGCGCTGCGTCGCGGCGATGTTAGAAGCGCGGCGCTATGCGAAAGGCTCGTGGCCGAGATCGAACGCACGCATCGAGAGATCGGGGCTTTGCTCGATAACGCCGAACGCTAATACTTGGCCAGACAGTATTCGAAATCGAAATCGCCGCGTGATGCTTCCACGATCCAAGCCGCGTTCAGTCCCGGATGTTGGTCTGGATCGAAAAAATGTCGTAAGGCGGGGCGTTTTCGCCATTGGCGTAGCCGAGCGGCGGCGAGGACGTTCCGTCCGGCGCGAGCTGGCGGCGGCTGAGCCCGCCAATCGCTCCGCCATAGACGTGGATCGCGATCGAGAGCTGATCGTCGAGTGCGTTGGACAGACGTGAGGCGTCGCCGCCTTTCGATCCGAGCGTTTCCGCCGACCCCGCCCGCAGAAGCCGGCCGCCGCGATCGATCGCCCCCGTGAGCACGCCCATGATCTCCCAGGCGGCGGGTTGCGCGATCGAGAGGGCCGCGCCGCCCGCCAGGATCGTGCTCACGACGCAAAAGCGCTCCATGGCGTCGCTGTAGAGCTGGAATTGGCGCGCCGCGCCTGGAGGCGTCGCGGAAAAGGCTGCGGGCAAGGCGTCCGCTTCGCAGATGAGGCGGGCCATCAGATCGCGGCCGATAAGGAGAATCTCACGCTCGCTGTCGGCAAGCTCGACCATGGACTGAATGTCCCAAATGAAACGCTTCAGCGCCGACGGGATCGGGCCCCGTTCGTCCGTTGGCGAAATCTGTTCGGCGGCGCTCATTGCTGTCCCGGCGTTGATTCTTCGCCCGGTTAAAAAGCAAGCATCGCGCCAAGCTGCGTCCTCAGGCCGGCGGCACGAGAATTGATGGGCGCTCAAAACGTGCGGGCGGAGCGTGGCGACATTGAAGAAAGACTACATTCCCGAGCTCAGCGAGGTCCGCATGGTGCGCCGCGCGCCCGAGCGCCCCTTCGCCCTGAGCGGCGAAGACGCCCGTTACATCGAGGCCTGCCTGCGGGACGTCGAGGCGTCGTTCGGCTTGGAGGCTTTTCCGGGCGTTCCCTTCACGAGAATACCGGGGCGGGCGTTGATCGGCCGTTTCATCGATTGGTGGCGCGCCCTGGCGCCCGCGGATGAGCGCCAGCGCGACGCCCATGCGCGCCTGCCCGCAGCGATCCGCTTGCTGGACACCGTCTCGTCGCTGATGGAGGAGAGAGCGCAGCGCGAGAGGACGAGTTCATCATGAAGACTGCCGCGCGTGCGTAAGGATCGCGTGAGAGATGAGACACTCATGCCTGATCGCGACTAGCCGGGGCCTTGCCATCGACCATATTTCCACTATATTCGAAATATGGAAAAGAAAGAAGCCATAACCGCCTTTGTCGCGCTCGGCCATGAGACGCGTCTCGATATTTTTAGACTGCTGGTCCAGGCCGGACCCAAAGGGCTTCCTGCGGGGCAAATCGGCGAACGGCTGGGGCTTCCGCCGGCAACGCTGTCTTTTCACCTCAACCAGCTCAAACACGCGAACCTCGTGACCTTCCGTCGCGAAAGCCGGTCGCTGATCTACTCGGCCGCATATCCGGTCATGAACGCCTTGCTCGCCTATATGACCGAGAATTGCTGCCAGGGCGACGCCGATGGATGCTGTTCTTCAACCTGCTAGCCAAAGGAACGCCATGAAACGCTTGCACGTGCATGTCTCCGTTGACGACCTCGCGGCGTCCATCAGCTTTTACAGCGCGCTTTTCGGCTCCGAGCCGACAGTCGCGAAACCTGACTACGCCAAATGGATGATGGATGATCCGCGCGTAAACTTTGCGATTTCGGCGCGCGGCGGAAAGGTGGGCGTCGATCATCTCGGGATTCAGGTCGAAACGCCTGAAGAGCTGAAAGAAGTCTATGGCCGCCTGCAACGGGCCGAGCGGCCTGTGCTGGAAGAGAACACGACAACCTGCTGCTATGCCGAGTCCGAAAAAGCGTGGACCTCGGACCCGCAAGGGCTTTTGTGGGAGTCGTTTCTGACCACCGGCGAAAGCACAGTCTTTGGCGATGATACGAGGCTCGCGGGATTTCGCACCAGCGGCGGGAAGGCGGCGCCTTCGCCCTGCTGCGGCTCGAAACCTGCGCCTGTCGTTGAAGCCGCTTGTTGCTCTGGCGCGGCGCGCCACGATGCGGAGGCGTGAAGGTGTCGGTCACGATCTATCATAACCCCGCCTGCGGCACCTCGCGCAACACGCTGGCGATGATCCGCCAAAGCGGCGAGGAGCCGGTCGTCATCGAATATCTGAAAGACCCGCCGACGCGCGCGCAGCTCGTCGAGTTGCTCAAAGCCATGGGCATTTCCGCGCGCGAGCTGCTGCGGCAGAAGGGAACGCCTTATGAGGCGCTCGGCCTTGCCGATCCCAAATGGACGGAAGACGAGCTGATTGGCTTCATGCTCGAACACCCGATCCTCATCAATCGGCCGATCGTCGTGACGCCGAAGGGCGCGCGCCTCTGCCGCCCCTCCGAGGCGGTGCTCGATATTTTGCCCAATCCGGACATTGGCGAATTCACCAAGGAAGATGGCGAAGTCGTCATCGGCAAGACTGTTCAACCTCAATCCTGAAAGGACTTCCATGACAACCATTCACGTTTTCGATCCCGCCCTTTGTTGCAGCACCGGCGTTTGCGGCGTCGAAGCCGATCAGGCGCTTATCACTTTCGCAGCGGATGTCGATTGGGCGAAAAAGAACGGCGCGCAAATCGAACGCTTCAATCTCGCCCAGCAACCGACGGCCTTTGCAGACAACGCCACGGTGAAAGGCTTTCTCGAGCGCTCGGGGCAGGAGGCGCTGCCGCTGATCCTCGTCAACGGCGATATTGCGCTTGCCGGACGCTATCCCAGTCGCGCCGAGCTGGCGCGCTGGGCGGGCGTCAAGGAAGCCGCCGAAACCGCACAGGGCTCGTGCTGTGGTGGCAAGACCTCCTGCTGCTGAGATGACGCAATGAAATTCCTCGACAGCGCGCCGCGTTTCCTCTTCTTCACCGGCAAGGGTGGGGTCGGCAAAACCTCGCTGGCCTGCGCCACGGCGATCCAGCTCGCCGAAGCGGGACGCCGGGTGCTGTTGGTCAGCACCGATCCGGCCTCGAATGTCGGCCAGGTTTTCGGGGTTTCTATCGGAAACAAAATCACCCCGATCAGCGACGTTCCCCGGCTGTTTGCCCTTGAGATCGACCCGGAGGCGGCGGCGCAAGCCTATCGCGACCGCATCGTCGGCCCGGTACGCGGCAAACTGCCGGAGACCGTGGTCAAAGGCATTGAGGAACAGCTTTCGGGAGCCTGCACGACGGAAATCGCCGCCTTCGACGAATTCACAGCGCTGCTGACTGATTCCCAGATCGCCTCGGCTTATGATCACGTTGTTTTCGATACCGCGCCAACCGGCCACACCATCCGGTTGCTGCAACTGCCCGTCGCCTGGTCCGGCTTCCTTGAGGCGGGAAAAGGCGACGCCTCGTGCCTCGGGCCGCTGGCAGGACTCGAAAAACAGCGCGCGCAATACAATGCCGCCGTGCAGGCGCTCGCGGACGGGCGACGCAGCCGTCTTATCCTCGTCGCCCGCGCCCAGAATTCAGCGCTGCGCGAAGCGGCGCGCACGCATGGCGAGCTGGCGGCGATCGGCCTCACCCAGCAATTCCTGATCGTCAATGGGCTGTTGCCCGAGACGGAAGCGACGCTCGATCCGCTCGCCAAGGCGATTTATGGACGTGAGCAAGCGGCCTTGGCCGCGATGCCGGACGAACTGCGCGCCTTGTCCCGCGATGATGTGCCGTTGAAGCCGTTCAACCTCGTCGGCCTCGCCGCCCTGCGCCAGCTCCTTGTTGAAACCGCGCCTCAGCCGGACGCGGCGGCGGGGGAGTCGGTCGCGCTTCGTGCGCCAAGCCTCTCCGATCTCATCGATGACATTGCCGCCGAAGGCCATGGGCTGGTCATGCTGATGGGGAAGGGCGGCGTCGGCAAGACCACACTGGCGGCGGCGGTCGCCGTCGAGCTGGCGCGGCGCGGGCTGCCGGTTCACCTCACAACCTCCGATCCCGCCGCACATCTCACCGAGACGCTGCACGGCTCCATGGCGCATCTGACAGTCAGCCGTATCGATCCACACGGCGAAACGGAGCGCTATCGGCAGGAAGTGTTGCGGACGAAAGGGGCGCATCTCGACGCCCAAGGGCGCGCGCTGCTCGATGAGGATTTGCGCTCGCCCTGCACTGAAGAAATCGCGGTCTTTCAGGCCTTCTCGCGCGTCATTCGCGAGGCGGGCGAGAAATTCGTGGTCATGGACACCGCGCCAACCGGCCATACGCTGCTGCTGCTGGATGCAACGGGAGCTTATCACCGCGAGGTCGCACGCATGCTCGACGCCAAAGGCGCGCATTACACGACCCCGATGATGCAGCTTCAGGATCCGAAGCGGACGAAGGTCCTTCTTGTCACTTTGGCGGAGACAACGCCCGTCCTCGAAGCCGCTAACCTGCAAGCTGATCTGCGGCGCGCCGGGATCGAGCCATGGGCATGGGTCATCAATAACAGCGTGGCGGCGGCGCGCCCGCGCGCGCCCCTCTTACGCAAGCGCGCTCAAAATGAGCTGGCCGAAGTGGAGAAGGTGGCGACGGTCCATGCCCGCCGCTACGCCGCCGTGCCGCTGCTCGAGGAAGAACCCGTCGGCGTCGAACGCCTTCTGAAACTGGCCGACCACGATCCTTGACGCCCATCACCAGCGCTGCGGCCCGGAGCTTGGCGAGGGCGCCATTCGAAAGTTCGAACAGAGAATAAGAATTCCCGACGGTCTTATTGGCAAGGAAGAAAGCGCAAGGAAATCAGTGGCTGGGGGACCTGGATTCGAACCAAGATTAACGGAGTCAGAGTCCGCTGTTCTACCGTTGAACTATCCCCCAACGGTCGGCGTGTCGCCGTGACCGGACGTGATCTAGAGAGAGCGGCGCGCGCTGTCAACAGCTTGTCGCGTGGTCCAGCGAACTTGTCTATTCGAGCGGCGCATATCGGACGACGCGCGCGCGTGTCTCTCGCAAGCCATCACATCCCGCCGCCGTTCGCAGCGGGGGAGGGGCGCTAGAGGCGGTCGATCGTGTCGAAAATTGCGGCGGCGCGCTGTCGGTCGAACTCCGGCGCCGAGGCTGGCGCGAGCGGATCGCCCCCGGCCAGCCATTCGCGCGCGGCCATCGGGGCGTCGCGAACGATTCGCAAGCCTGCGGCGATCTCGTACAGACCCCAGGACATCCCTTCGTAACGAAGCGCATTCATCATCGCGTTCTGCACCAGGCTACGCACGACGAGATGGGGCTTCGAGAGCGACGCTTCATTGTCTTCGCCGTTGTCGGCGGCGCAGGCGAGCTTGTCGCAGTCGCGCGCGCCGAGACAGGCGAGGCCGCGACAGGCGAGCGGGCGCAGCTTATGGGCGCGGCAGAGGCGGTTTTCGACGAGGGGGCAATGCGAGGGATGGTCTGGGCGTTGCGCCTCGTCATCGCTCTTGGCCGCGCCGCCACGCTCCACGCCGTAAAGGAAATGCGCCAACAGAAATATCTCCGGGCCCGTGGCGACGGCGCGCAGCCGGCTGCAGCCTGAACACTCCCTTTCACAGGCAAGCCCCGCAGCGTGCGGCAGCGCCGGGACCGTCTTGTCGAAACTCTCGAAAGCCTGCGCGCAGAGGACGCCGATGAGGCCCGCCTGGCCGCGACGGGCTTCGATCGCATCGCGGAAGCGTCGAGAGGCCGCCCTGAAAAAGGCGGCAGGACCATTTTCGCGCATGGCAAAAGTCCTTTCTCGCGATTGCTGAATCAAAGAAGTCGGACTCTGAACAGATACGGCAGTCGGAAACCAACAGAAGCTTAACAGAAATGCGTCTCTCGGGCGAGACCCTTGCCGCGGACGACGTTCGACGCGCCGCCGTAGGCCGTGAAAATAAAAATGCCCGCCAGGAAGACCCGGCGGGCAAGTCGCACCAACACGCGGAGAAGAGGAAGAGTAGCCGCGTGAAGAGCTGTTCAGCTTAGAGCGCAGCGCCAAGCTGGAATTTCGGGATCACCGGACCGCCGATCTCCACCTGCTTACGCTCGCCCGACGGGCTGAAGAGGAAGAGGAGGCCGCCGAACTGGCTGTCCGTGTCGTAGGCCAGATCCGACAGACGCTCGACGTCGAAGCGGGCGTCCTGCACGGTGACGACCACATTCTTGGTCTCGCCGGGCTGGATCGGCGTCGAGTCGTCGAGCGACAGGCCGCGATCCGCCAACAGATAGTCGGGGAAGTCGGGACGGCTGGTGAACACGTCGGGGTTGAGGAAGCGCAGACCCGCCGTGGTGAACTCACCGATCCGCAGCGGCTCCTTGCCATTGTTGGTGATGCGGAGATTCACGGTCAGCTCGCGGCCCGGCACCTTGTAGGAGCCGCCCGAATAATGCGCCGTAACGGTGTCCTGTCCGAGGTAGAGCGGCGAGATGCCCGTGAGCAGACCGGCCTGCATCGGCAGCGTGCGCGGGAACTGGCTGTTGGCTTGCGCATAGAAGAAGAGCAGCGCGAGCATCGAGCCGGCGAGCCACAGACCGCCGAAGCGCTTGTCCGCCGTCGTGATGATCTCGTTCTTCTTACCGGCCGCAACCTGCCAACCGCGGACGATGATGCCCTTCTGCATGAACCAGTAGAGGATCCACACAGCCGCAGCGCCCATCCACAGGAAGTGGTATGCGTACGTCCAGTTGATGCCGTAGGATTCGAGGTCGATCGTCGAGCCGTCGAGGAGCGTCACCGGATTGGTGAAGTCCTTCATGTCGCCCTTGATCTCGATCCACTGGCCGGGGCCGACGATCGGACCGCCGTCCTTCACATTGACCTGGACGTGGACGTGGAAGCGGCCGGGACGGCGCGCCTTCAGGACGATTTTGTAGTCATAGTCCTGACCGACATCCAGCGAGAAGGTGCGCGGCACCGGCACTTCGCCGACGAAGGCGCTCTTGCGGATCAACACCGGGCCGGGTTCGCCGACGTTGAGGAAGGCTTCCTGCGGCTTCGCGACGGCCTGCGGCCAGCCGGAGAAGACGTGGACCTTGCCGGTGAGCTCCATCTCTTCATTGACGTTCAGCGTCGTCTTCGACCACTTCACGTCATACCAGTTGAGCGTGCGCATGCGCAGGAAGGCCTGCTGCGAGCGTTCGCCATGCGCCGCGGCCGGCGTCGCGGCGAAGGTCGTGGCGGCGACGATCGCAGCCGCGCCGACGGCGAGCAGACGGCCTGCGCGGCCCGACGCCGTTCTTGCCAGTTTCTGGAAGAAAGATTGTTTCATCTGTATTCGACTCCCTTTGTCGTCTTCTGCGCCGGGGCTCTGCGCCCCGGCCGTTGTTCGGTGTTTCGATTAGATGTCGTCGTTCTCGAGATACTTCGTCGTGGAGAACCAGCCGCCGACCTTCCACCAGAGGAAGTAGACGAGCATGGAGACGAAGCCGGAGAAGAAGGCCGCGACCGGCACGACGTCCTTACCGAAGGTGCGCAGCGTGCCGCGCTCGATCATGCGGATGTATTCCGGCGTGCCCGTGCGGACGTAGTTGAAGCCGATGAGATCCGCGAGCGTCAGCAGAACGCCGTCGACCTCGGTGGCCTGGTGGAACTGCGCCAGAACCGGCCAGTTGCTCGGATAGAACAGCAGACCCCAGCCCATCGCGCCGAGCACCGCCGTGACGATCCAGCTCCCCGAGAGCAGCAGGATCACATCGAGCCAGAAGCCCATCGGGATCAGCGCGGACGGGAAGACGAGATTGATCGGGAAGAAGGTCCAACCCCAGAAGTTGTCGTAGCGGTTGATCCATTCGCCGACGAGCAGCGCAAAGCAGGCGACCGTCGCGCCGAAGGGCAGGCGGAACTTCTGCCAGAAGAAGGACTGCGCGGCGGCGGCGAAGCACATGGCGACGATCGGCGCCACGGTCGGCCACATACGGCGATCCTTGAAGTCGATCCAGAAATCCCAGTCGCCGGCGAGCAGCATGTAGTGGATGTGGAACGAGCCGAGCAGCACCAGGAAAAGGACGAGAAGCAGGATCCAGTCGGTCAGCTTGACGCAGCCGAGGAATTCCTCCTTCGACGCCCAGGCCCGGCCTGCCGCCGGAGCCGTTTCATTCGAAATAGACATATCTTGTCTCTCCTTGATTGTTCCTCCCGGCGATGCCGCCGGGTTTTGTTTTTGCCGAGCGCTTTTCTGCGATCGGGCCGCAGCGCTCTTGGCGTCGGCCGGAAGCGGCCGCTCGCGACATCAGAGGGAGAAATTGTCGAAAGCGGCCGCTTCTTCTTCGGTCTCGCGCGCGCCCTGGGAGCGATGCGCGCGCCACCGAGAGCGACACTCGCGATCAGATCGCGAGCACGTCCTTTTCGTACTCCTTGCTGAGCTCGATCACGCGGCCGAGGATCTGCAGCACGGTGCCGAACATGGCGAGGCCGAACCAGCCGAAGAACACGAAGCCCCAATGCAGCGGCGCCGTGAACAGTTCTTCCATGAACCAGAAGGTGTGGCCCCATTCATTCAGGCCGACGTTCGGGAAGATCATGAACGGACCGGCGAAGAACAGCAGGAAGGCCAGCGAGATGCGGTTCGCGAACTGCGGAATGCGCGTGCGGCCATACATGAAGGCGCCCCAGCCCGCGATGATGTAGATCGGGTAGCTGAGGTAGAACTCCAGGATGTGAGACGGCGTGAAGTCCGTGTCGCGAATGACGGTCTGATGCCAGGTGCCGTCCTGCTCGGTGAAGTAGCTCGCGCCCCAGTAAACCGTGAAGGCGTAGACGAGCAGCCAGCCGATCAGCGTGATGAGGCGACGCATTTCTTCGCGCGGCGCGACAGCGTTGATGTTGCGGTCGCGGGTCTTCCAAAGATAGCCGCCGACCGCACAGAAGGCGATGAACTCGAGCGGCAGCTCGGTCCACATGATGTTGAGCCAGTAGGTCTGAAACTCCGGCGCGAAAGAATCGAGGCCGGCTTTCCAGCCGAAATACTGCTCATAGATTCGGATGCCGACGTAAAAGGTGCCCAGCGCCGCCATGGCGAGATAGGCCGGACGGTAATTCACGATCGAGTCCGTCTGCGCCTTGGCCGCTACCCCTGCTTTTTCTGTTAGTGACATTCCTCTCCTCCAGTTTTCAGTTTGAACTGGGTTCGCGCACCCACGCGAAGCTTTCGCGCCGTTTTTGGGCGAAAGATTCCCGCGAAGTTGCGTGTCCTTTCATGTCTATCAGGCAGACTTTCAATGCTTTCTAAGCACTTTAGGCTATGGAGAAAGCATTCCTGACAGGGTCGAAAGCTATCATGGACAGGATGAGCAACGTCAATTGCCCAGTTGATGCCAAAACTGCGTCAATTGAGCGCATTGCATTGAATTGTATCAAATACATGTATTTTAAACTGAGATTCTTGCGTGTGCATTTAAATATGAGACTGATGTATATTATGATGATACTTGTGAATCGCGACTTTCTGCCGCACCAAAGTCTGTTGATTTGAAGCTTCGTCCGACGATTATGTGCGCTTGGCTGAACAACGGCCTTAGAAACTAGGGAGGCGCCAAGCAATGAAAACATTTCACTCCGCCAATGAACTCGGCTGGGTCGCGTTCTGGATCGGATTCATCATCTTCCTGTTCGCCGTCTTCATCCCGACGGTGAACCGCATGCTCAATCTCTGAGCGCGCAAACCAACCCTTTCTCCCAGCGATTTTGTCCCGGCTCGAGAAATCGAGTCGGGACATTTTTGTTTGTGCGACGCAATGGCGGTAAAAGGTCCGGCATTTCAGCGAGAGTCCACTGAATGTAAAAATCGCGCCTGTGGATGAGTCCGGCGTGCGACACTTTGAAGCAGAGCATGTATAAAATTGTCTCACTGCACAAAAATCGTCGGTTCAACTTTTGAACATTTCTATTTTTGGCAAGAACCCCTTGAATATTCGACATCCGTTCCCGTTGTTGCAGGGGGCGCGGGTGAGACGCTGGCCCCCCGGTTCTGGCGCGCGGCCCGTCAGGGGCGGAAAATCAAACATTCCCTTAGCTTTGTATTTATGAGAGAAATGATGGCCTGGCTTCCGGTTGCCACTCCTGGAGCCGATATCGGAAAAGCCCTAAATCGCTCCGTCAGGCACACGGCCGCCGTTGAAATGTCAGAAAATCACAAGAATAAACAAAATGTAGACGACGCCATGGATAGTAGAGAAGACAGGCAAAATCTCACGTTGCAGCGCAGGCGGGAAGACGCGCTGCGCTGCCTTCTGGCCCATGTGAATCGTGCGCCGACGCGGACGATCGTCGATGAGCTGAAGAAAGATTTGGGCGTCTCCCGCGCGACGGCCTATCGCATGATGAAGTCGTTTCGCACCTGCGGCGCCATCGCTCCGTCGTCCGCGCGCTCCGTGGGGCGCCCGAAGGGCACAAAGGGGCTCGATCCCAAGCGCGAGCGCATCATAGAAACGGCGTTGGCGGCCTTTGTCGCCGAGCCGGAGCGGCCGCGATTCAGCACGCTCGTTCAAGAGATTGCGCGCCAGTGCAAAGAAGAGGCGCTCCCTGTCCCCAATTGGCGAACGATTCGGGCGCGCCTTCGCGAACTCGAAAATCAGCAGGCCGGCGGCGGCAATTAGCCAGCCCTTGCGACCATCAAGTCATACGAGATCCGCTTGATTGGTTCGGTGTCATTCCCGACGCTCGCGCAGCGAGCGATCGGGAATCCAGAGCCAAACCAGCGCTTTTGTGGCTCTGGATTCCCGATCGGGCCTTCGGCCCGTCGGGAATGACAAGCCGCAATCCGAGCAATTCAACCGGAAACGGTATCATTCCAGGTGCTCGCGACGCGAGCCGTAGAGCAAAACCAGGGTCATTGAGAGCGACGCGAAGCAATCCAGGTCCCTGATGTGGCTCTGGATTGATCCGCGTTCTGGACGAAGGCCACGCTCTGCCCCCTCTCCCGACATAGGGCGTCGAAAGACGCCCGTCTTTCGACGGGCTTTGGCGGGGGAGGGTTGGGGAGGGGGTCTCTCAATCCGCCGCGAGAATTACATTCTGCGGCGCGAATTGGGCGACGACATTGCCCCCTTCCGAGAGTCCCATCGCTTCGACGTCCTGTCTCGGCAGGACAGCGGTCATCGTCTTTCCAGAGCCGATGTCGATCAACAGCTCGCAGTTGCGCTCGGCGTCGATGCGGCGCGTGATCACGCCGGCAAAGCGGTTACGGGCTTCCTTGGGCGTTTCCTGCGGCGCGCTCAATTCGATAAAGGAGGATTTGACCAGAGCGGCGACCTTACGGCCGGGTTTCAAATCGAGCTCCTCAGTCGCTTCATTGGTGATGATGGCGAGGAGGGTGTGCTCGCCGGAGATTCGCAAAGTGACCTCGACGTCGACGGGCCACTTCTTGATCGAGACGACCTCCGCCTGGAAAACATTGCGGGCCGAGATGCGCACCGCGACGCCCCACAGCAGAAAATCCTCCTGCCCGTCGAGGCCCACTTCCGCAATCATCGAGGAGATGCTCGACAATCTGTCCTCGAGCCTGTGAAAGGTCTCGATCAGCTTGCGGCCCTCGGGCGTCACTTCGGCGCCGCCGCCGCTCTTGCCGCCGGCCTTCGTAACGAAGGCGGGGCTCGGCAGCAGATTGTTGATGGCGGCGACGGCGTCCCACGCCGCTTTGTAGCTGAAGCCGGCCGCTTTCGCCGCCTTGGAAATGCTTCCATGCTGCGCAACGGCCTCGAGCACCTTGATTCGGTCCCGCCCGATGAGAAATTTGCCCTCGCTGCGGAGCGCAAGAAGCGCGTCTATCTTTTTGGCTGTCGTCATCCGTCTCGCGCCCGCTGACAAGTTTCACGTCACGTCTATCATATCCTCGGTCGACGCCTCACTCATAAAGAAAGGCGGCGACGCGCGCCGGCGCGGCGGAGGCGCCCTTCAAACGCAGCGGAAAGATCGCCACGTCGAAGCCATGGCTCGGCAATTGGTCGAGGCCGCGCAATTGCTCCATCTGCCAATAGGGCTTGCGACGGCCGACGAGATGGCCCTGCCAGAAGAGATTCTCGTCGTTTTTCTCTTTGGAGACGCGGATTTGATGATGGAACGGAAGATCCCAGCCCCATTGATCGATGCCCATCACCAGAACGCCTTTGTCGATCAGCCATTCGGTCGCCGGCGCGCTCATGCCGGTTCCGCGTTTCCAATAGTCTTTCGTTCCCTGCAGGCGGTCGCGGCCAGTGTGGATCAGGGCGATGACGCCGTCGCCGAGCGCCGCGCCGCTGTCGCGCAGGTTTTGCTCCATATCGGCGACAGTGATCTCCTCGCCGTCGGCCTTGTGGCGCATGTCGAAGACGACGCCGGGGCCGAAGCACATGTCCAAGGGCATTTCATCCACCGTCGCGGGGCGGCGGCCGTCGGAAAGCTCCGGGCCGTAATGCCACGGCGCGTCGATATGGGTCGTGGAATGGACGCCCATGCGCGTGATCGTGTCATCGGCCCAGCCGGCGAAATCCTTGGGGAAAAGCCGGAAGGGAAGCCCGAGCGCCCGCACCAGCCAACGCGCCTTGCGATGGCCGTGGTGTTTGATCTTCACGCGCATGAAGAAGGGGTCGTTCGGGTTATCGACGATTTCCTTGGACAGATCGACGATGCGCTTTGGTTTGAGACGGGTCATGGAAATTCTCTATGCAAATTCTCTGAGGCGTCGTGGACCGCGAGCCTTCAGGCTCGCCAAACGATTGCGAGCCTGAAGGCTCGCGGTCCATGCGCGGCTCTAGTGGCGCTAGCCCCAGTCCTCGAAGGAGAAGGGCTTGATTCCCTCATTCTCCAGTTCGATCGCGAAGGAAGCGGCGCGCGCAACGAGTTGACTTCGGCGGCTGACGCCGGCGACCCGCGCCGTCACATTCTCCGCGATCTCCGCGATGGGCGCGCCTTCGGCCACCGCCTGCTCCCTGCGGGCAATGCCGACGATGCGTCCGCCGAGCGGCGCGGGAATCGGCGTTTCCCCGATATATCCGATGGGCGCGCCCTGCGTCGCCAGCGCGCCGATCGGCATGTCGGCGCGAAACTGCCCCGAGACGGGAGCCGAGACGACGCTATGTTGCGTTTCCGGCCATTCCTTTGGCCAGCCGTCGCCGGCGCGCAGAATCGCGCCTGGGTCGGGTCCGTGGGTGGCGATGGCCACGTCGCAATCGACGCCCGGCGAGAAGCTCGATCCGAGGCCGATCGTGAACTCCGCGAGATTGAGGAAGGAGCCGACGTCATCTTCCTTGTCTTCCCGCGCCGCGATGATGACGTGCCAAGGCCAGCGCTCGATCACATCGGCGAGCTGCCCGCGCAGCAAGGGGATGAAGGCGCGGCTTTGCAGTCCGAGCATAAATTCCGACGCCACATCGGCGCGCCGGGCTTCGACGCCGTCGAGGACGGCGTAGCCGTCGTACCAGGCGTCGGCGAAGCTCATGCGGCGTCGCAGGGTGAGCGGGCTCGCGCATTTGTGCAAAGCGACCGCATAGCCTTCGCCAAAAAGCCCACGCGCCACGGCCGAGGCGTCTTCGCCGATGCCGCACACCAAGACGGTTAATTCACTGGACATTGGACCCGCTCCCCCGCCTGATTAAGCCCCGTGTGGCCCGAATTGGCAAGATTGGGCCGACGCATCGCTCGACCGCTCGAGGGATTCTCAGGGGCCGTTGAAGTGGACGGTTCCGAGGTTTGCGCAATCATAGCCGCCGAGAGCGGCGGCCCGGTCGCGGAAGGCGTCGCTGGCGCAAAAGCGGATCAGCTTCTGGAACGGCGGGTCGAAATAGGCCTTGCGCCACACGAGGATATCGAAACGCTCGACCACCAGCGGCGCAAAAGCGAGCTTGAACTGATTCGCCGCGGCTTCGATCCCGAGCCCGACATCGGCGCGGCCAGAGGCGATCGCCATGGCGAGGTCGGTCTCCGACCGTTCGATCGCCTCGATCGCGTTCAGGTCGGTTTTTCGCATCTTCTCCTTCGCCAGCAGTTGCGAGAGCACCAGCTCGCTGCCGGCCTCCGGCTGGCGCGACTGGAAGCGACGATCGCCGATATCCGCGAGCGATGTGATCGACTGGCCGGGGGAGGGGCGATACATGAGGCCCCGACTGCGCTTGGCCCACTCCAACAGGACGACGGGCTCGCGGCCCATCGCCTCCTGCACGGCTGCGACGTTCCAATCGTCGAGGCGCGCTGAGGGAATATGCAACCCCGCCGCGACGCAGTCTTTCGACTTCAACCGGGCAAGACCATCGAGCGCGCCATCGAGCAGCGCCGCAATGCCCGACCGCGATTCGCGCAGCGCCCATTCGAGGAGCGGGTCGTGTCCGCCCGCCATGACGAGCGGGAAATGTGCCGCGGCCGACTCTCGCTCCATCGACGCGCTCTCCTCGCCGCTGCCGGCGATCCAGGCCTCGATCTCCTTTTTCGGGAAGAGCAGCTTTCCCGTCACGCGCCGCACCGGCAGCGCCTTTTCTGAAACCAGATCGTAGACCTTGCGCTCCTTCACGCGCAGCAGCGCCGCAAGCTCGCGGGTCGTGAAGTAATCGGACATCCGCAAATTCCTTTCCGCGATTCGCGGAAATTTTGCATAGATTAGACAGGCGGGAAACGTCCTGGCGCCGTTCGGAGTGCATAAAAATACAGCACGTTTGGGGGTGCGGGGGGCAGAGGATGCGCCGCGACGTTTTGAAATAAAGACGCATGATTGCAGGGCGAGTCGGCCGAGGTCGCCTCCTGGCGCTAGCTTATTACCGTTTCCGTTTGAATAGCTCGGATTGGGGCTTGTCATTCCCGACGGGCCGAAGGCCCGATCGGGAATCCAGGGCCACAAAAGCGCTGATTTGGCTCTGGATTCCCGATCGCTCGCTGCGCGAGCGTCGGGAATGACACCGAACCAATCAAGCGGATCTCGGATTACTTATTTTGATGCCCGATCGCCCAGACATAGGCCGCCACAGCCGCCACGTCCGAGTCGCTCAGTTGTGCGCCGCCTTTGGGCGGCATGGGGCTGCGATATTCCTTCGGCTTGGCGACGCCTTGGGCGATCACCTCCCGGATCGACTCCAGACTCCCGTCCGACCAGAGCCATTTGCCGCTCGTCAGGTCGGGCGCCAGCGGCGCCCCCTTGCCGTTCGCGCCATGGCAACTGGCGCAGGTCCCGCCCGCCGCATGGCCGTTGAAAATGCGCTCGCCCAAAGCGACTTGCGCGTCCGTTGCGCCCGGCGGGACCGGCAGGCTTTTCCCTTCCAGGGCCCCGGCTTCCGGATTGACGCCCTCCGGCGGGCCGGCTTCCTTCGCGCGCCCTGCGGTCTGCGCGGGCGCGGGCGCGGCTTCGAGGCCCTGCGCAATGTCGCCATGGTAGGTGATGCGCCAGATGCGGCCATTGGTGTCGTCGGAGACGTAAAGGGCGCCGTCCGGCCCCTGCGCGAGACCCGAGGGCCGGTGCGCCGCGCCGCCGGGCTCCTTGGCCCCGCCCGCGAAACCATCGGCGAAGGCGATGAAATCGCCCGCGGGCTTGCCATTCTTCGCGGGTTGGAAAACGACATTGTAGCCGCTCTGGGGGAAGGGGGCGCGATCCCACGAGCCATGAAAAGCGATGAAGAAGCCGCCGTGATAGGCGGTCGGGAATTGCCCGCCGCGATAGGCGAGCAGCGCATTCGGCGCCCAATGGGCCGGAAAAGCGGCGATGGGCCCTTGCTTATCCGCGCAGACGCCCACCTTCTTGCCGCCGTCGCCGCCATATTCGGGCGCGAGCACGAGCTTCTTCTGAAAGCCGTCATAATAGCATTCGGGCCAGCCGTAATCGGCGCCCTCACGCAGCTCGAGAAGCTCTTCGGCGGGAAGATCGGCGCCTTGCTGCGGCGTGTAGAGCTTGGGCCAGTTTTCCGCGAGCTGATCGCGTCCGTGCTGGGTCGCGTAGATGCGATCCCCTGCAACAGTAAGGCCCTCGGCGTTGCGGATGCCCGTCGCGAAGCGCTCAGTGGGCGAAAATTTCTGGTCGCGCTTCTTGGCGTCTCGAGCTCCTTGCAGGGCGAGAGGCCCGGCGACTCCGGCATGCGGTTTTCGGCTTGGCAGGAATCGGTCGCCGAGGCTGAACTGAGATAGAGATTGCCGCCCGCGTCGATGACGAAAGGATGCATCGGATGGTCGCCGGTAACCGGCAGGCCGGAGATCACTATTTCGGGCTTGGCTTTCGGCGCGATCTCGCCGGTCGACAGCGCGTAACGGACAATGCTGTCGCGTTCTTCCGCATAAACGGCGCCGTCATAGAAGCCGACGCCGGTGCCGCCCGAGCCGCCGCTCTCAGGCGTCTCGCCGAAGCGCTCGATAACATCCGCTGCGCCGTCGCCGTTCTTATCCTGAAGCGCAACGAGGAAGCCGCCCTCATGCGTCTTTCCCCGCTTCCCGTAATAGCGCCCGCTCCATGTATTGACGTAAACGACGCCGTTGTCGGCGACGGCGATGTGGCGGGCGTGGCCGATCTTATCGGCGAAGATCGTGGCGCAGAAACCCGAGGGCAGCGTTATGCCGGGGTCGCCGCCGGGGCAGGCAGGCTTGTTCTCGCTTTGCGCGGCGCGCGCGCCAAGCGCCGGGAAAGACGCCAAAACGGCCAGGGAGATTGTACCGAGCAATCTTCGACGCATCGACGCCTCATCGGTTTTCATGCTGAAAAATTTGCGCGCTGCGCTACCTCATTTAGAGCGACACTGGCGTGCGGCTAGCTGGGTGGGCGACAGGCGCGCGCCTGTCCGTCACTCTCTAGCGCTTGTCATTCCCGATCGCTCGCTGCGCGAGCGTCGGGAATGACAACGGGGCCCCACATGAAACGCTTTAGACGCCCTCAGGGCCAGAAAGCTCGCGCCAAAGCGCCATCAGCGCCGCCATGACGGCGGGGCCGATGAAAAGCCCGAGTAGCTGAAAACTCTCCGCGCCGCCTAAAATGCCGAGCAGGACCCAGATGAAGGGCAGCTTGATGGCGCTGCCGATGAGATTGGGCCGGACGAAATGGTCGGCGGCGAAGACGACGACGACTCCCCAGGCGGCGATGATGAGCGCCGGCGCCATGCCGGCGGTCGCCGCCGCCAGCAGCGCCGCGAGGCCGATGGCGAAGGCCGCCGCGAAGGGGATCATGGCCGCGAAAGCCGTCAACACGCCCAGCAGAATCGGATGCGGCGTATGGGTGAGCATATAGGCCGCGCCCATGAGGACGCCTTCGCCCAAGGCGACGAGCACGAGCCCGATCAGCGTGCCATGCACGGAGGCGATCATCTGCGCCGCCAGCAACTCGCCGCGCGCGCCGAAGAGTTTCGTCGAGGCGATGCGGCATTGGGAAACAAGGCTCTCGCCGCTGCGGAACAGGAAAAACAAAGTCAGCAGCGAAATCGCAAACAGAATGGAGCGATGGGCGATATTGGCGGAGAGCGACGCGCCGATCTCCCGCGCCGAGGACGTATTGAGCTGCTGGGCAAGCTCCTTCGCCCAGCCCGCATGCGAGAGATGCTCCGCCCACCATTGCGACGCCCAGGCCCCGACGCCCGGCAGGCGCGCGAGCGCGTCGGGGACCGGCAGGCCGGTTTCCTCGGCGGCGCGGGCGTAGTCGAGAAGCTGGCGGACCTCTGCGGCTGCGTCGACCGCGAGCCCGGCGATCGGCGCCAATATGACGAGCCCGACAAGCAATGCGAACAAGGCGGGCGCAAGCTCTTTCGAGGCCGAAGGGCCGAAACGGCGTTTGAAGCGGCCGTAAAGCGGCCAGACGGCGACGGCGAGAACCAGGGCCCAAAGCAAAGCGTGGAGATAGCCCGAGAGGATATAGACGCCCAGCCCCAGCAGGATCGCGCTGGCGGCAAGGGACGCAACGCCTTGGCGCCAGGACAAGGTTTCGAGAGGGGCGGCGCTGTCTTGCGGTCTCGCGGGCTGGTCCATGCGGCAATTCTCCGTGGGCGAGATTATCGCCGAGTTTCTTTGCGCGCCAATAGACCGGCAGTCGGTATAATTTCCGCCATGACCAGGCGCGAGGCGGATAGCGGGAAGATCGAGGAGACGGGCGACGCCGCCCGGCCGCGCAAGATCATCCATATCGACATGGACGCCTTCTTCGCCTCCGTCGAGCAGCGCGACAATCCGGAGCTGCGGGGCAGGCCGGTGGCGGTCGGCGGCGCAAGGGAACGCGGCGTGGTGGCGGCGGCAAGCTATGAGGCGCGCAAATTCGGCGTGCGTTCGGCCATGGCTTCCGTCACCGCGCGGCGCAAATGCCCCGAGCTGATTTTCGTGAAGCCGCATTTCGACGTCTATCGGCAGGTCTCGCTGCAAATCCGCGCGATCTTCTCTGAGTATACGCCGATCATCGAGCCGCTCTCGCTCGACGAAGCCTATCTCGACGTGACCGACAATCTGAAAGGAATCGCTTCGGCGACGCAGATTGCAGAGGAAATCCGCGCCAAGATAAAAGCGGCGACACGCCTGACGGCCTCGGCGGGCGTCTCCTACAACAAATTCCTTGCGAAGATCGCCTCGGACTATCGCAAGCCCGACGGGCTATTCGTCATCACGCCGAAGATGGGGCCGAGCTTTGTCGAGACGCTCGAGGTCGGCCGCTTTCACGGCGTGGGGCCGGCGACGAAAGAGAGAATGAATCGCTTAGGCATAGAGACGGGCGGCGATCTCAAGGCGCAGACGCTCGACTTTCTGCAAAGGCATTTCGGCAAGGCCGGCGCCTATTACTATTGGATCGCGCGGGGCGTGGACGAGCGGCCGGTGCGCGCCAATCGCATCCGCAAGTCGATCGGCGCGGAGAATACATTTGCGGAAGATATTTTCACCTATGAGGCCGCTTGCGCGGCGCTCGCGCCGATTGTCGCCAAGGTCTGGCGCGCGATCGAAAACGGCCCGGTTCGCGCACGCACGCTCACGCTCAAAGTGAAATACGCGGACTTCCGCCAAATCACCCGCGCGCGCACCCATGCGAGCCCGATTGCGTCTCTTCAGGAGTTCGAAGCCCTTGCCTTTTCGCTGCTGGGGCCGGTCTTTCCCCTGGAAAAGGGGATCAGGCTGCTCGGCGTGAGCCTGTCGTCGCTGAGCGCTGAGGAGACGAAGGGTGATGGGCAGTTGAAACTGGAAATTTGAACGCGCCGGTCGATCCACGGTGTCATTCCCGACGCTCGCGCAAGCGAGCGATCAATCCCAGAATCCAGGTCAACAAACCCTGCGCAACCGCGTCATGCCCGCGCTTGTCGCGGGCATCCACGCCGGGACATTGCGACACGGGGGAAGAAGAAGCGGCGTCGTTGCGCTCATGTTCTCAGCTTTCCGCGTCGGCGCGGCGTGGATGGCCGCGACAAGCGCGGCCATGACGCTGGAACTTGTCTACGCGAGCTGGTCAAACGGAGACGGTGTTACTCCTCGAAGACGCCTTCGAGCGCATAATGCGAGATCGTCTTGCGATTGGCGATCAGCTCGTCGATCGTCGGCTCGCCCTTCAGCGCGCGGGAGATTGCGAGCTTCGTCGCCTCGTAATTGGTGCGGTAGAGGTCTCTCTTGTCGAGGTTCTCGTCCTTGGCGCAGCGCGGGTCGAGCCAGACCATGATGATCATGCACAGCTCATTGGTTTTATCCTTGGGGATAATCCCTTCCGCCACGCAATCGACGATGGCGTCGGCGGTCGCCGCCTGCAACACGCCGCCGAGCAGCTCGACGTAATCTTCCGACTTCACCGTCATCTTGGTGGTCATCATGGTCGCCGGGCGAACCTGCTGGTTCAGATCGCGGATGACAAACATGCGGGGATGGCCGGCGACCTGGCCGGTCATCGAGGCGAAAGCCTGGCCCACCGGACCCTTGACGCTGCCGATCAAGACTTCCGGCATGGCGTCGGTGTATTGCCCGTCCGCCGCGAGAACCGTCGCTTCGCCGGTCGCAAGCCAGATTTCGTCGCTCATCTCATGTCCTTTGGTTACGGTATGGCGCGGGGAATAGCATTCGCGCGCGGCCTGCGAAAGTGGCGCGCCAGTCTATGGGCCGCGCCGCGTCAACGCGCGTCGGCGGCGATGTAGGTCGAGGTCAGCGAGGCTCCCGACCACTCGGCCGTCATCGACAATTCCAGCTCGTCGCCGCGCGCTCTGAGACGCACCTGCAGAGGGCCGCCCCATGCGCCTTGCGTATTCCAGGAGCCGCCGCCAACCGCGCCATGCGGCCCGCCGATCACTCTAGCCGACCAGCCGTTGCTGCTCGAGACCAGATAGCCGTCGCCATCGCGGCGGATGGCGATCGAGCAGGTGGGGCATTGGCCGGCGGTGGAATAGGTTTGGAGCCAGGTTCCCGTCAGCGGACGGCCGCCGCCGTAATCGCCATAATCTTGCGCTGCCGCGCCGAGCGGCGCGGAGAGGCAGGCGAGAAGACCGAGCGTCCGCAGGATTGATCGCATATTCAGGAAGCCTTCGCTTAGGTTTGCGCCGTGTGGGCACGGCTCCGCCTAAGTATGCATTTTCCACGGCGGCGCAAAAGCGCCGGACCCGTGCCTGCGGCTTGGGCTTCAACCGCGCGCTGCAAACGCCTCGGCCTTGCGCCCGACGAGCGCGGCGAGGGAAATATTTTCCTGTTCGAGCCGCAGGATGAGGCCTCTTTTGATACGCTCGACGAGGCCGGGGCCTTCATAGACCAGCGCCGAATAGAGCTGCACGAGGGTCGCGCCGGCTTCAATTTTCTTCCACGCGGCGTCGGCGCTGTCGATCCCGCCAACGCCGATCAGCGGGAATTGCCCTTCGACGCGCAGATAGGTTTGTGCGAGCATCGAGGTCGAAAGATCGAACAATGGCGCGCCGGAGAGGCCGCCGGTTTCCTTAGCGAGCGACGAGCGCAGCGTGGGGGGCCGGGAGATCGTTGTATTGGAGACGATCATCCCGTCGATCCGCCGCGCACGCGCTACCCGCACGACGCCGTCGAGCTGCGCGAGAGAGAGGTCCGGCGCGATCTTCAGGAGCAGCGGCCGCCGCACGGGCGCGGCGTCGCGGGCCTCGATCACGCGTGCGAGAAGATCGGAAAGCGCTTCCGGCTCCTGCAAATCGCGCAGGCCCGGCGTGTTGGGCGAGCTGATGTTGATGGTGAAGTAGCTGGCGACATCCGCGAAGGTCTTGGCGCCTTCGACGTAATCGGCGACGCGATCGGCGGCGTCTTTATTGGCGCCGATATTCACCCCGACAATCCCGTCGTCGCGGCGCTCCTCGCAATGGCGGGCGGAGAGGCGCGCCAGCGCCGGCGCGTGGCCTTCGTTGTTGAAGCCGTAGCGGTTGATGACGCCGCGATCTTCCATCAGCCGAAAGGCGCGCGGGCGCGCATTGCCCGGCTGCGCGCGCGGCGTGAGCGTGCCGACCTCCACAAAGCCGAAGCCGAAACTGAGCATGGCGTCGGCGACCTCGGCGTTTTTGTCGAAGCCGGCGGCAAGGCCAACCGGGTTGGGAAAATCGAGGCCGAAGGCGGAAACGGCGAGGCGCGGGTCGTTCTCGGGCGGTCGGCGCGCGGGCAGCAGCTTCAGCGCCGCGATGGTGGCGCGATGCGCGTCTTCGGCGTCGAGCAGGCGCAGAAAGGGGAGGGCGAGGCCGAAGACGTCGATCACAGCAGTCCCCTGAAGTCATGGCGCCCATCGGCGCCGAGCGGCAGCGGCGCCACACGCGTCACGGCGTCGAGCGACAGCGGCGCATAGAGATGCGGAAACAGCGCGCCGCCGCGGGAGACTTCCCATTTCAAGGCGTCGCCCAGCCTATCGGCGTCGATGGAAACGAGCAGCAGGTCGGCTTTCCCGGCGAAATGTTTCGCGGCGGTCTCCTCGACCTGTTCGGCGGCGGAAAAATGGATGTAGCCGTCGGCGAGGTCGATGGGCGCGCCATGGAAGAGGCCTTCGGCCTCGGCCGCGCGCCATTCGGTAGCGGAGATGATTTTGTAGATGATTGTCATGATTTCAAAAGGCGCGCTTCGCCTCTCGCTTTTTCGATTGTTTTAACAGCTTTGCGATCGAAGCTGACAAATACGTCGCCGCCTTTGCGCCTTCCGTCGAAAGCAATGACGCCATCCGCGAAATCGCCACCCGACTCGAGCATGGCGAGGCCGGCTTCCACTGCGGATCGATCTGTGACCACGATCGGGATGTCAATGAGTGTGCGAATGGCCTCGGCGATATCTGCCCTCGATCGCTTATAGCCCCGGCTCAATACCCAGCCGAACTCGCACGGGGTTGGAAGGGTTACAGCGATCAATTGGGCGTCTTTCAGAATGGCGACCGCAGCGGCTTGCTGCCGGGGATCGTCGCCCACTGCGATGCGGACGAGGACGTTCGTGTCCGGCGTTATCTTCACGCGTCGTCCGGCTCGTCCAGTTCGCCAGCCCAACCCTTCGCGATGAGAGTGTTCATCTCGTCGATCGACAGCGCGCGCATCCGGGGTTCGTGCAGGCAACCGATGAATTTATCGAGGGCTCCCTCCAGCTTCGCTGGTTTCAACTCGGCGCGCCCTGGCTCGACGACTTCGACGGTGATCTTGTCGCCCGGCTGCACGCCGAGTTCGTCCATCATCTTCTTGCGAAGCGTAACCTGGCCCTTCGACGTGATCTTCAGCGTGCTCTTCATGGGCGTGAAAGTAAGGCGCCGGCGCCTTACTTTCAATTGCTTTACTCCGCCGCCTGAGCCTCTTGCAGATCGGCTCTGCGCGGCAATCTCGCGATCATGCCGATCAGCGCGCGATCGGAGAGCGCCACGACACGCTCGCCGCGATTGAGCCACGCCACGGCGTCCTCGATCGTTTCGGCGTCGGCGATCTTGGCTTCGGCCACGGCGCGATCGGCGGTGATGGCGCCGCGCTGGCGCGGCTTGCGGGTCGGCAGCCAGGCTTCGTGCAGCGCGCGCAGCTCCGGGTCGGAGTGGATCGCGACGATGGCGTTCACCTCGTCCTCCTCGCCGCGCGCCAGCGCCTTGGAAAGCGCCTTGCCGCGCTTGGCGATCGGCGGCGTCGTCGTTTCCTCTGGCGTCACCAGCACGCCGGCGCGGCGGAAGACGAGGCCGAGCCAGCGCTGGCTCGTGAGCCAGGAGATCGGAATGGCGAGGATGAGGCCGGCGATGGTCGGCGACATCCAGGCGACGAGCGAGGGCGAGATCAGGAGGCCCGCGACAAGAGAGAGCGCGCCCATCGCCATATGCGAACGGTGGCGGCGCACGATATCGATCAGCGGCACGGAGCCGTCGTCGCGACGCTGCGGGTCCCAACCCGTGTCGAAGCCGAAGACGATATGCACGACATGGCCCGTCTGGATCAGCATCATGATCGGGGCCAACAGCGCCGACAGCACGATTTCGAAAAGGGTCGAAATCAGCAGCATGATCACGCCGCCCGAGCCCCTTCTCGTCTCCGGCTCGTAGATCGCGACGAGCAGGCCGAAGAATTTCGGCGCGAGCAGAATGCCCATGGTGAGCGCGAAGAGCTCGAGCGAGCGCTCCGCGTCGAAGCGCGGGAAGGTCGGGAAGAGCGCGAACTCGCTGGTGAAATATTCCGGCTTGAAATAGCTCGCCTGGAACACGATCACGATGCCGACGAGAAGCTGCAGAAGCCACAGCGGCGAGGTGAGATAGCCGAAAATGCCGGTCAGGAAGTGCTGGCGCGACGCCCAGCTCATGCCCCGTCCGAACAGCACGCGGGAGTGCTGCAGATTGCCCTGGCACCAGCGCCTGTCGCGGATCGAGAGGTCGATCAGCGAGGGCGGGCTTTCCTCATAGGAGCCGCCGAGCCTCGGCAGCATATAGACGGCGTAGCCGGCTCGGCGGATCAGCGCCGCCTCGACGAAATCGTGGCTCATGATGTGCCCGCCCCACGGCGGACGGCCGCGCAGGTCGGGCAGGCCGCAATGGCTCGCGAAAGCCTCCGTGCGGATGATCGCGTTGTGGCCCCAGTAATTGCCGTCGCGGCCCATCCAGCAGGCAAGACCCGTCGCGATCACCGGGCCATAGATGCGCGCCGCGAATTGCTGCACGCGGGCGAACAGCGTGTTGCGGTTGATGATGAGCGGCAGCGTCTGGATAATCCCTGAGTCCGGATCCGCCTCCATGGCGGCGGCGAGCTTCACGATCGTCGGGCCGGTCATCAGGCTGTCGGCGTCGAGCACGACCATATGCGCGTAGGCGCCGCCCCAGCGCGAGACGAAATCCTCGATATTGCCGGCCTTGCGGCCGGTGTTCTTCTCGCGTCGGCGATAGAAGATGCGGGCGCCCGGCCCGAGCCGGCGGCGGATGGCGATGAAGGCGCGCTCCTCGGCGATCCAGATGTCGGGATTGGTCGTGTCGGAGAGGAAGAACCAGTCGAAGCTCTCGCCCAGTCCCGTCGCCTGCACATCCTCATAAATCGTCTGCAGCGCCGCAAAGACGCGGCTCGGCGCCTCATTGTAGATCGGCATGACGACGGCGGTCTTCTCGCGCAGCGTCTCCGGCAGGCCGGCCGACGCGCGGCGCGAGAGCAGCGCCACAAAGCCGACGACGCAGCTCGCGAAGCTCAGCGCGATCCAGGAGAAGTTGAGGATGAAGAGCGCGAGCAGCGCCCATTTCAAGGTCGTGACGCCGCCGACGTCGATGACCTTGTACATCTGCCAGCCGCCATAGACCGTGAGCGCGAGACCGCCGCCGAAGGTCACCAGGCGCGCGAGCCAGGGCGTGCGCCACAGCGACGGCGCGTAAAGTTTGCGCCGCTGCCGCTGCTCGAACTTGAAGAGATTTTGCGCCGGCATAGCGAGCCGGTTTTCGATCGGCGTCGGCGGCGCGGCGGCCGGGTCTTTGAACGCCGGCGCCGGCTGGGCGGAGTCGACGGGCGTAAGCGTCAGGGTGTCCATCTGTAGAGCCACGTTTCGCTGATCGGCTGCTCGTCCGCGCGCAGGACGAGACGAATTTCACAATAGTTTTCGCCGGCGGGATCGACGTCGAACACGACACGGCAGGTTTTCGCCTGCGGATTGAGAAACGTGCGCACGTTCGTCGCTGATCCGGGCGAAGTGGTCAAAGCCGCCGAAAGACGCGCCGTTTTTTGCGGGTCGCCCAGAACCTCGCCAGAAAAAACGACAACAAAACGGCGCAGCTTGGCGCTTGGGACTTTACCCGAGCGGGACTGAACGGCGACCGCCAGCGGCGGACGGCTCGGCGGCTCCCAGCACCAGAACTGGCGATAGGCGAAATTGGCCTGCGCGCCGCCGACCAGGGGCGCCTTCGGGCGCCAGTAAGCGACGATGTTTTCGTTGTTTTCGGACTCGGACGGGATTTCGACGAGCTGCATGGCGCCGTCGCCCCACTCGCCGAGCGGCTCGATCCACAGGGAGGGGCGGCGCTCCCAATGCTGGTCGTCATCCTGATAGCTGGAGATGTCCCGATCGCGCAGCAGAGCGCCGAAGCCCTTGGGATTGACGTCGACGAAAGACGAAAATTGCAGCTCCTCGCGATTGGCGACCGGCCGCCAGAGCCACTCGCCGGAGCCGGTCAGCATCTGCAGGCCATTGATCGCGGTCACCATCGGCCGCAGATCGTCGTTGCGGCGGCGGGGATTGAGCGGCGCGTAGAGCGAGGCGGCGGCAAAGCCCGCGACCCCATAATGATCGACATTGGTGCGCGGGAAGAGCGTCAGCTCGGTGTCGATGATCGTCGCTTCGCCCGGGCGCAAGGTGAAGTGATAAACGCCGGCGACGCTCGGCGAATCGAGGAGCGCATGGATGACGAGCGCATTGGCCCCGAGAACGGGCTTCTCGATCCAGAAGCTGCGGAAGGCCGGGAATTCCTCGCCGCGCGGGTCGGCTGTGCGGATGGAGAGGCCGCGCGCCGTCACCCCGAGATTCTGGCCGGCGGCGACCGCGCGGTAGAAGCTCGCGCCCTGGAAGATTGCGAGCTCGGCTTCCTGGCCGCCGGGCGGCGCGCGTAGCACGCGAAAGCCGGAATAGCCGATGTCCGGCAGCTTTTCGGGGACTTTCAGGCCGCCATAGTCGAAGCGGCTCTGGTCATAGGCGATTTTGACCGCCGCGCCATTGTCGATAACGAAGAGGTCGACGGCCGCGGTAAAAATATTGCCGCGATGCAGCGGCTCGATCGAAAAGCCCTTGTTTTCTCCAGCCCAAAGGGCAGACCCAGGCTTGGTCTTGATGCCGACGAATTGCTCATAGGTGAGGCTTGCGAAAGGCTCGCGCAAATCGGCGGGCGGCGCGGCGTAAGGGCGGGAGGCCAGCGTGCGCGCGAGCTCGACGATCACATCTCGCGAGAAGGTCGCCGGCGGCGCCGGGGGCGTCGGCTCGGCATGGAGGATAGAAGGCGAAATGCCCGACGCAAGGGCGCCGAAAGCCGCTTTGAGAACATCTCTACGTTCAAACATTGAGCAACCGGGAGCGAGGTCGGACGTCGGTCGGGATGGCGCGTCGCTCCTCTATAGAAGAATTTCTGGGAACAAAAAGGAATTCTTGCGGCGCAAGCGCGCCTCTCGCGAGCTGCCCCTCATTTGCCTCTCCCCCGCTTGCACCCTTGCCCTCGGCGCTTCGAATCTGCAACAAACGGGCCGAAATTACGCGGCCTCGCCGCGCTGCACATAACTAAAGGCGCCTCATGTCGAGCTCCCGCAAAGCGCTCGCGATCGTCCTCGCCGCCGGCGAGGGGACGCGTATGAAGTCGGATACGCCGAAGGTTCTGCATCAGGTCGCCGGCCGCTCGATGCTGGCCCATGTGCTCGCCGCCGTCGCCGAGGCCGGCGTCGAGACGATCGCCGTCGTGGTCGGGCCGGGCAGGGAGGACGTTACGGCCGAAGCGCTGAAGCGCGCCCCGCATGCCCAGACCTTCGTCCAGGCGGAGCGCCTGGGCACGGCGCACGCGGTTCTCGCGGCGCGCGCGGCGATCGCCGCCGGATGCGACGACCTCCTCGTTCTTTTCGCCGACACGCCGCTCGTGACCGGCGCGACGATCCGCGCGCTGCGGGAAGCGCTGGCGGCCGGCGCCGGCGTCGCGGCGCTGGGTTTTTCGGCGGCTGACCCCTTCGGATATGGGCGGCTGCTGCAGGACGAGGCCGGGCGCCTCGTCGCCATCCGCGAAGAGAAGGATGCGAGCGCGGCGGAGCGCGCCATCCGGCTCTGCAACGCCGGGCTGATGGCGATCGATGGGGCGGCGGCCGCCGATTGGCTCGGCCAGATCGGCAATAGCAACGCCAAGGGCGAATTTTATCTGACGGACATCGTCGAAATCGCCCGCGCGTGCGGGCGCGAGGCGCGCGTTGTCGTCGCTGACGAGACAGAGGTGCTCGGCGTCAACGACCGCATTCAGCTCGCCCAGGCAGAGGCCGTAGCGCAGAACCGCCTCCGCCGCGCCGCGATGGCCGCGGGCGTCACCATGATCGCGCCCGAGACGGTTTTCCTGTCGGCCGACACGGTTTTGGGCAGAGACGTGACGATCGAGCCCCATGTCGTCATCGGCCCCGGCGTCTCGATCGCCGACAAAGCCGTGATCCACGCCTTTTCGCATCTCGAAGGCGCAAGCGTCGGGCAGGGCGCGACGATCGGGCCTTTCGCTCGGCTGCGGCCGGGCGCGGCGCTTGCGGAAGCGGCGAAGGTCGGCAATTTCGTCGAGATCAAGAACGCCAATGTCGCCAAGGGCGCAAAGGTCAATCACCTGACCTACATCGGCGACGCCGACATCGGCGCCAACGCCAATATCGGCGCGGGCACGATCACCTGCAATTACGACGGCTTCTTCAAATATCGCACGGAGATCGGCGAGAACGCCTTCATCGGCTCCAATTCTGCGCTGGTCGCGCCGGTGAAGATCGGGGCGGGGGCCTATGTGGGCTCGGGCTCGGTCGTCACCAAGGATGTGCGCGGCGACGCGCTCGTCGTGGCGCGGGGCCGGCAGATGGAGAAAGCCGGCTGGGCGGCGTCTTTCCGGGCGATACAGGCGGAGAGGAAGGCTGCGGCCAAGAAGTCGTGACTGTTGTTTAGAGCGCCTTGGGAGGGCGCTGATCCGCACGGGTTACGTCCTAAGGGGAGCTAACGGTCCTCTCAATGGTTCCCTTAACCTTGAATCAAACCCAAGCGTGCTGCAGCGCTTTTGCTATGATCCTTTTTCGGAGGCAGCCCCATGTGCGGAATCGTCGGAATTCTCGGAAAAGGCCCGGTTGCCGGACAGCTCGTCGAGGCGCTGAAGCGGCTCGAATATCGCGGCTATGATTCGGCCGGGATCGCCACCCTCGAAGAGGGCCGCCTGACGCGCCTTCGCGCCTCCGGCAAGCTGAAGAATCTCGAAGAAAAGCTCGCCGCGAGCCCCATGCGCGGGAGCGTGGGCATCGGCCACACGCGCTGGGCGACGCATGGCAAGCCCAATGAGGACAACGCCCATCCCCATGCCAACGCCCGCGTCGCCGTGGTTCACAACGGCATCATCGAGAACTTCCGCGAGCTGCGTGAGGAGCTGATCGCCAAGGGCCATGCCTTCACCTCGCAGACCGACTCGGAGGTCGTCGCCCATCTTGTCGCCGACGAGATGCAGGCCGGCGCCGCGCCGCAGGCGGCGGTCGCCGCGGCTCTGAAAAGGCTCAAGGGCGCCTTTGCGCTTGCTTTTCTCTTCAACAATGAGCCTGACCTGCTCATCGGCGCGCGGCGTGGCTCGCCGCTCGCCGTCGGCTGGAGCGAGGAGGGCGCTTATCTCGGCTCCGACGCGCTGGCGCTCGCGCCCTTCGCCACGTCGATCGCTTATCTCGACGAAGGCGACTGGGTCGTGCTGCGCCGCGCGGGTGCGCAATTCTTCGACGCGCAAGACGCGCCTGTCGAGCGGCGTCGCCTGCCTTTGCAACAGGGCTCGTTCCTGGTCGATAAGGGCAATTACCGCCATTACATGGCCAAGGAGATTCACGAGCAGCCAGAGGTCGTCGGCCGCACGCTGTCGCATTACCTCGACCTTGCCGAGGGCGTCACGCGCCTGCCCTTCGAGCTGAACTTCGATCCCAGCAAGCTGACGCGGGTGACGATTTCCGCCTGCGGCACCGCCTATTATGCCGGGCTCGTCGCGCGCTATTGGCTGGAGCGTTTCGCCCGGCTGCCGGTCGAGATCGACATCGCCTCGGAGTTCCGCTACCGCGACCCGCCTTTGGCCGAGAACGGGCTCATGATCGTCGTCTCACAGTCGGGCGAGACGGCCGACACGCTCGCGGCCTTGCGCTACGCCAAGGCGCATGGCCAGCACATTCTCTCGATCGTCAATGTCGAGACCTCGACCATCGCCCGCGAGAGCGACACGGTGGCCAAGACGCTCGCCGGGCCGGAGATTGGCGTCGCCTCGACCAAGGCGTTCACCTGCCAGCTTGCGGTTTTCGCCTGTCTCGCCTTGGCGCTCGGGCGCGCGCGGGGCGTGCTGACGAAGGAACGCGAACGGGAGCTGGTCTCGGAGCTTATCGCCGCGCCGGGCCAGATGGCCGAGGCGCTGTCCCGCGAGGCGGCGGTCGAGCCGGTGGCGCGCGATGTGGCGCGGGCGTCAAGCGTGCTCTATCTCGGGCGCGGCCCGTCCTTTCCGCTGGCGATGGAGGGCGCGCTCAAGCTCAAGGAGCTGTCTTATATCCATGCCGAGGGTTATGCGGCGGGCGAGCTGAAGCACGGCCCCATCGCGCTCATCGACTACGCCATGCCGGTGATCGCGCTGGCGCCGCCGGACGCGAGCCTCGAAAAGACGGTGTCGAACCTGCAGGAAGTCGCCGCGCGCGGCGGGCATCTGATCCTGATCGGCTCGCCGCGCGCCCGGCAGGAGGCGGCGGCGGAACTGGCCGGCTATATCGAGATGCCGGAGACGGTCTCGGGGCCCTTCGCGGCGATCGTCTACGCCGTGCCGGCGCAGCTTCTCGCCTACCACGTTGCAACTTTCATGGGCAAAGACGTGGATCAGCCGAGGAATCTCGCAAAGAGCGTCACGGTGGAGTAAGGGCCGCCTTGCGCCCCTCAGTTTGTTGATAAACCTCCGAGGCGGCCTCGTCCTTCGAGACGCGAGCTTCGCTCGCTCCTCAGGATGAGGCCTAAGTGTTTGATGCAGAAGTGTTTGGCGTAGATGCAGAAGCCCTTCATGCTGAGGAGCCTGCGTAGCAGGCGTCTCGAAGCACGAAGGGCGTCACCGCCACTTTATCAACGCTTTGCCCGCATTCACTTGCCCTTGATGATGGCGGCCGCCCGATGCGCCTCGGTGATCGCGCTCTCGACGGCCGGCATGCCCTGGCCGTCGGAGTGGGCCAGCAGGACATTGCCATAGCGCTTCGGCAGCGTCCGCATGGTTTCGACGATCCCGGGCGCCGGGATGAGATGGTGATGCCCCCAGCGCGTCAGCCGCACCTGGGCGAGGCGCTTCCCTGAAAAGGCCTCGGGCAGGAAGCGTCGCAGCTCCGCCACGATCGGCTCGGCCAGCGCCGCGCCGTCGCCCGCCAGCAATTGCGCGCGCCCCATCTGCGGGTCTCGGAACGGCGCGTAGACCGTGAGAACCCCGTGGTCCTTCGGCCGTCTCTCGCCAAGCGCGGCGCCGGCGTCGATGGCGTCGGTGACGCGCTCGGCTTCCGGGGTCCAGCAGTCAAAGGCGCCGGGCGCCAGGGCGCCCTCGAAGCAGCAATTGGCGACGAGAAAGCTTCCCTGTCGCAGGCGCGTCATCGCCGCTTTGGCGACGGGGTCGATCCCGCGCAGGAGTCGCGCCGCAAAGAAAAAGGGCGCGGCGAGCACGACCCATTTGGCCGCCACGCAGCGGGGCTCCCCGGGGTTTTCAGCGTCGAACCAGGCCACCCGGGCCTCGCCCCCGTCGCCCGACGGCTCGACCGCGAAGACCGCCGCGCCGGTTGCGATACGGCCCGCTCCGGCGCTCGAAACCCGCGCCGCCATCGCCTTTGCAAGCGCGGCGTTGCCGCCCGGAAAGGCGTAAATCCGGCCGGCAAGCTCGGTGAGGAAGTTCAATCCCACATAGGCCGAGACTTCGGCGGCCGGCGCGCCCATGGCCGAGCGGCTGAAGGCGTCGAGATAGGGGAGGAGGGCGGGGTCGATCTGCTCCCGAAGGAGAAACTGGCGCAGCGTCAGCCGGTCGAGCGCCAGCGCCGCGGATGGCGCCGCCTCGATCGGCGTTTTAGGGAGGTCGGGGCCCGCCACGAGCTTTTCCACTAAGCCGCGCAGTCTCTCGAAGGGCTCGCGCAGCGGCCCGGCGAGAGCGTCGGCAGAGCCGTTGGCGATGACGCGATTCTCAGGCTGCGGGACGGGACGCGGCGTCAGTCCCAGCGCCTCGTAGAAGGGGCCGAAGGGTTCGGCGACGTCGACGAAATAAGCCGAGCCCAGCGCATAATCGATGTCGCGCCAGCGCCCGGATTTGGCGGCGCCGCCGGGCTCCGTCTCGCGCTCCAGCAGCAAAATGTCGCGGTCGCGCAGCAGGGTCGCGGCGGCGAGGCCCGCGAGGCCGCCGCCGACGATGGCGACCTCGACCCGCCGCTCGGGCGCGGGCGCCGGCCGGTCCCAAAGACCGTCGCGGATGGCGTGCATGGGCGCGAAACTGTCGCCCGTCCATGCGCTGATCCGGTAATCCGGCTCGGCGGCCACGCGCCGCGGCGCAAGCGCGGCGGCGCCCAAGAGTCTCATGGTCTGCCGGCGAGTCAGCATTTGCGCCTCCCAGGCGAGCATAGGCCCGCGCGGCTCGCCAGTTAACCCTCGGCATTGACAGGGCGCGGCCGGAACTGGTCTATGCAGGCGACCGGCGCGCCTCATGGCGCTCGCTTTCGTAAAGGATGCTGAGACTGTTGCTCGCCTCGATCCCGCCCGCCTATATCGCCCCTTTCGAGCGGGCCTGGCGTCACCGGGAGCTCATTCGCGCCGTCGTGCGGCGGGAATTCATCTCGCGCTTTCGCGGCTCTTTCCTGGGGCCGGCCTGGGCGGCGCTCTCGCCGCTGGTGATGCTGCTCACCTATACGACGCTCTTCTCGATCACCGTGCCGCAGCTTTCCGCCGGCATGAGCGTGACGGATTACGCCAGCGGCATCTTCATCGGGCTGATTGTCTTCAACCTCTTCAGCGAGCTCGCCTATCGCGCGCCGATCCTGCTCCATGAGCATGTGAATTTCGTCAAGCGCTCGATCTTCCCGAGCGAGACCATCGCCTGGACGGCGACGATCCGCGCTTTCACCTATGCCGGCGTCGCCTTCGGCGTTTATATCGCCTTCCGCCTGCTGACGGCGGGGAGCGTGCCGCTCACCATCGTGCTGACGCCGCTGCTCGTCGTCCCCTTCTTCCTGTTCATCCTGGGCGTCGTCTGGTTTCTGATGGCGCTCGGCGCCTTCACGCGCGACGTCGCGCATATCATGGCGTCGATCGTTCCGGTGCTGATGTTCGCGACGCCGATCTTCTACCGGCTCGACCAGATTGCGCAGATGTCGACCTCGACGGCGATGTGGCTGCGCCTCAATATCGTCGGCGACTATATCGAGATGCTGCGCGCCGTCGCGCTCGACGGCTATGTGCCGAACGTCTTCGGCTATCTGCTCGTCGTCGCCGTCTCCTACGCCGTGTTCATCGGGGGCTACCAGTTCTTCATGCGCTACAAATCGGTCATCGTCGATGTCATCTGAGCCGGCCATTCGCTGCAAGGGCATCGGAAAAGCCTTCCAGCTCTATGCGCATCAGAACGACCAATTGAAGCAGATCCTCTTCGGCCTGTGGAAGACCTTCTACAAGGAGAAGTGGGTTCTGCACGACATGACCTTCACGGTCGAGAAGGGCGGGCGCGTCGGCATTCTCGGGCGCAATGGCGCCGGCAAGACGACGCTGCTGCAGATCATCTGCGGCATCACCATGCCGACCAAAGGGGAATTCGAGGTCAAGGGGCGCATCGCGCCGATCCTGGCGTTGGGCTCCGGCTTCGACGGGCTGCTGACGGGGCGCGAGAACGCCCGCATTGGCGCGGCGATCCTTGGCCTGTCGCGCAGGGAAGTCGACGAGTGCATCGAGGACATCGCCGCCTTTGCCGACATCGGCCCCTTCTTCGAGCAGCCGATGCGGACCTATTCCATGGGCATGATCGCGCGCGTCGCCTTCGCGATTTGCGCCCACGCCAAGGCGGATGTGCTCATCGTCGACGAGGCGCTTTCGGTCGGCGACGAGATCTTTCAGCGCAAATGCGAGAAATATATCGCTGACTTCAGCCGGACCGGCACGATCCTGATGGTCTCGCATGATCTCGATTTTCTCGAGAATCTCTGCGATCGCATCCTTTGGCTGGAGCAGGGCGTGGTCAAGGAGATCGGCGAGCCCAAGCGCATCATCGCCGATTATCGCGCCGCAATGCTGGCCGAGGAAGCTCAGGCGGCCGGCGCGGCGTAGCCAGCCGTCGTCGCCGGCGCAGGAGCGTCGAAGCGCTTGGCGCGCGGGCTGTAATTCAGCCTGCCGATGAGCCAGGCCGAGACGCCGATCTCGACGCCCACGGCGGCCACCAAGGGGATCGCGAACCAGGCGCTGATGCGCAGCAGCGATTCCAGCCCCACCAGAAAACCGATATGCGCCGCCGGAATGGCGATGATCGGCAGGCTGCCGGCCGCGCCGCGCCGACCTGTGATATTGCCGAAGGTCAGGGTCAGCGCCATGGCGAGTAGCGCGTGCGCGAGCGCGAGCGCCGGCGCGCCGAAGCGTTTCGCCGCCTCTGCCATCCACTCGCCGAACTGGCGATGATCCTGCTTTGCGAGCTTCATGCTGGCGAGGAATTCTCCCGCCGACAACTCGTAAACGCCTTTCCAGCCGCGATCGGGCAGGGAGCTGCTGCCCTGCATAGGAAGCGCCATGGCGTATTCGTCGAAATTGGCGATCCGCACCTCATTGCTCGTGACCGAGCGGGTCTGGATGCTGCCGTTGGAGAGCGCGACGATGACGCCCGAGTCGTTGCGGCGGAATTCCGCGCGCGCGGCGGTGATCGTTTCTTCTTCCATCTTCTCGATGGAAATCTGCCGGATGAACAGATTGGCGGCGATGTCGGGCGTGATCCAGCGCTCGATGTAGAGCGTCTTCACGCCATTCGAGAAAGTGTAGAAATGCGCCGCGTCGAGCATGCGGTGGTTGAGCGAATTGCGGACGACGTTCAACACGTCCTGCATGTTGCTCGAATAGTGGGGGGCGATGATGTTGGCGAGAATATAGCCGAGCACGACGACGCCCGCGGCGAGCGATAATGTCGGACGGCAGATCGACCAGACGGAAAGCCGCAGCGCATAGAGCACGGCGATCATGCCTTCGCTGGCCATGCGCGAGAATTCGAGCGCGGCGCCGACGCCGATCGCCATCGGCAAGGTCATATAAGCGACTGTCGGCGTCACGCCGACCAGCGCCGGGATAACGAGCCCGCCGCGCACGGCCGCCGGCGGCAATTGATAGAGCAAATAGGAAAGAACGACTGGAACCGACAAGGCGAGCTGAACGATGAGGACGCTGAAGCCCACGCGCTTGAAGAGATAGAAAAAGAGGAGGCGGGGCATGGGTTATTGCCGCTTTGGCGTTGTGCCCGTCATTGCGAGGAGCGTCAGCGACGAAGCAATCCAGAGCCACATCGCGGCCCCTGGATTGCTTCGCGTCGCTCTCAATGACGGGTAAAAAATCAAGGCGCGTGGTCCTGCAGCGCTATTTCTTGAACCGCGCCCAGGCGGCCTTGGAATATTGCGTCCAGGCTGGATCGAAGACGCCGCGCGCGGGCAGCGCGACCGCGCCGGCCCAGTGGGCGAAATAGATTTCCTTGCCTTCGTAATCCACCGGCTTGCCGTCCACGAAGGTCACGCCCGGCGCCTTGTAGAAGCTCTCATGCGAGGCTTTCTCCACCACATTGGGCAGCAGCTCGATCTTGATCCCGCGGCGATGGGTGACGAAGTTCACCAGCGGCTGCGCGAAAAGCTGGCCGCGCTTGCGCACGTCGTGGAAAATCTCGGCGTCTTCCTTCATCGTTTCGATGAAGTCTGAGAGCTTGAGATATTTGTTGGACGTGACCCAGAAGCCGTCGTTGAACAGCAGCGCGTCGTTCAGGAAGGCGTAATTGCTGCGCCTGTCGTTGTAGACATATTCGAAGCTCGGCGAGGCGACGATGAATTCCCTTTTGCCGGCTTCGAGCCTGCCGAAAATGGGCGTGAAGTCGCGAAACAGAATGACGTCCACATCCACATAAGCGACTTCGTCGAGCGGCAGGGCAAGCGCCTGGAGCTTGCGCAGTCGGCGGCGGTTATTGTTGAAAAAACCCGGATAGAGCTCATGGGAGAGCTTGTCGATCTCGACCGGCTCCTCGTCCACATAGGTCGCGCCGTAAACATCGGCGGCGCGGCGGGTCATTTCGACGTTGTCGTCATAGGGGATGAGATAGATCGGCAGCGACGAATTGGTGTCGCGGTAGCTCTCCAGGAAGGGCAGCAGCCAATCGATGATCTTGTCGTTGCCGACGATGGCGATGCCATAGCGCTTGGCGGGCGCGGCGGCGCCGGTCTCTGACTCCGGGGCGCGCAGGGGTGGATTCGAAGGTCGAAGGCTCATATAGGGGGTGTACTTGTAAAATTCGGGCAAAAGCAAGGGGGCGGTCGATTGGGGCAGATTTCGGAGACGCCGCCTCCTGCGCGGCCGCTCGCCGGGAAGACCGTCGCCGTCGTCCACGCCGCCTGGCACAGTTGCGGCAGCTATCAGGTCAACGTCAGTCAGATCGCCGCCTATCAGGCGCTCGGCGCGCGCGTGCTGTCCGTTGCGATGATGGACGCGCTGACCCCGCCGGCGCCCGATGGCGGGCGCTGGCCGTCCTATCTCGCCGCCACCCGCGACATTGGGGCCGATCGACGCTATTTCTGCGGCGCGCCGAACGCCGCTCTGGCGTCGCGGCTGCTCCTTGACGGCTGGTGGCGCCTCATCCATGGCGATCAGGCGTCATGGCTGATCGAGATCGCCAAGCGGGTTCCCGTGCCGGACGATCTCGAAGCGATCGATCTCTTCCACGCCAACCACTATATCACGTTGCCCTTCGTCGAGCGATTGAAGCGGGGCAGGCGGGTTCCTGTGATCTTGGAGACGCAGGACATCCAGGCGCGGCAATATGTGCTGCGCAATCAGGGCGGCTTTTTCATCCCGCCTTACGTCGGCTACGATGAGATGTTGGCGGTCGAACTCGATTGGATGCGCCGCGCCGATCTCTGCGCGCATCTCAATGAGGAGGAAGACCGCGACTTCCGGGCGCTTTTGCCGCAGGCGCGCCATGCGCTGATCTACCCGGCCGTGCTCGACGTTCCACGCGCGGCGGGCGGCGAGATCATCATCGTCGCGAGCGACAATTACGCCAATTACAAGAGCCTGCGCTGGCTTTTGCAGGAGGTCGTCCCGCGCGCGGACGGCGCCCGAGTTGCGATCTACGGCAATATTGACGCGGGCGTGAAGCAGCGCGATCCCGCGCTTTACGAGGCGCATCGCGCGCTATTCCGAGGGCGGGTCGAGAATATCGGCGCGGTCTACGCCAATGCGGGCTGCGTCCTGCTGCCGACGGTCGAGGGGCATGGCCTCTCCATCAAGGCTGTGGAGGCGCTCTCCTGCGGCGCGCCGCTCATCGCGACGCCGCTCGCTTTTCGCGGCATGAAGGTCGATCCGTCAGCTTTCTCGAATGTCTCTCTGGCCGAGGACGCCGAGCAATTCGCCCGGCTTTGGCGCGAGGCGCAGGCGCGCGCCGACGCCGGCGAAACGCCCGCGGCCGCAAGCGACACACGCAAATATTACGAGGCAGTCTTCAGCCCCGCGGCCTATGCGCGGGCGCTGGCGGCGGAGCTGGAAACCCTTCCCGCATGAGCGCGATCGATCTTACCGGCCGGCGCGTGGCGCTCATCCATCCGGCCTGGCATTCCTGTGGCACCTATCGCGTCGTGCTCGGACAGATCGAGGCTTACCGGGCGCTCGGGGCCGAGGTGCTGCCGATCGCCATCAGCGCCGACCCCGGTTTCGTCCCTGGCCGCGCCTGGATCTGGAAGAGCTTTACCGAGGCCACACCCGAGCTCGAGTCCGGCCCGCGCTATTACGGCGGCGCGCCGTTCCACGCCATGCTCGGCCCGCGGTTCCTCGCGCAGACTCTCTGGCCCTATATCCATGGCGATCAGGCGGCGATTCGGTTGGGGATGGCCGAGCGCGCCGAGCTGTCGCCGCTGGTCGAGGCGCAAGAGTACGACCTCATCCATTGCAACCATTTCTTTCTGATGCCGGTGGCGCGGCGGCTGGCGCGCGGGCGCGCGCCGATCTTGCTCGATACGCATGATCTGCAGGCGCGGCAGTTCGCGCTCATCAATGAGCGCATGCACTGGCTTTCGCCGCGCGCGACCTATGAGGCGATGTTGGCGCAGGAGCTTTCGGCGATGCGCGGCGCCGATCTTCTGCTGCATCTCAATGCGCAGGAGGCGGAGGATTTCCGCGCCCTTCTGCCCGAGAAGCGCCATGCGCTGCTCTACCCGCCGACGCCCGCCGCGCCGACGGGCCCTGGCGGGTCCGACATCGTCATCGTCTCCAGCAACAACACGGCCAATGTCGAGAGCCTGATCTGGTTCCTGCGCGAGGTCGCGCCGAAAGCGCCGGGCGTGACGGTCAAGATCGCCGGCAGCGTCGACGCCGGGGTGCGCGCCCGCGCGCCGGAGGAGTATGCCGCTTACAAGGACTGGTTCCTGGGCCGGGTCGAAGACCCCGGCGAAGTCTACGCCGGCGCCAGGCTCGTCCTGTTGCCGACGATCAGCGGGACGGGGCTGTCGATCAAGACGGTCGAGGCCATGTCGAGCGGCCTGCCGCTCATTGCGACGCCGCAAGCCCTGCGCGGCATGGATCGCGACGCTCTCTCGCTCCCTGGCGTGACGCTCGCCGAAACCGCGGAGGATTTCGCCGCCGCGCTGCGCTCGGCCGCCGCCATTCCGCCGAAGGACGATTCGCAGCGCAGCGTGAGCGCGGCCCGCATTTATTACGAGACCCGCTTCTCGCTTGCCGCCTATCAGCGCAACCTTGGCGCGCTGGCCGCTCCGCTCCTGGGGCGTCCTCTTAATGTTTCCTGATAAAAATCAGATGATTGTATGAAAGTGTGACTCCACGGCAACGCGGCCGGTAAATTCGCCGAACAGGGCGCGCGCGTAATTTCTTCATCAGTTATGCGGTGTTACTTTTGCGACATGTTGCTGCGCCGGAGACCGGGCGGCCTTGCTCTTGGAGACTACATATGAATTTCAAGGCTGCGGTTTTTGGCGCTGCCGCGTCGATCCTGTCTTTCGGCGTTGCGACCGCCGCGGATCTTCCGAGCTATAAGGCTCCGCCGCCGCCCCCGCCGGCAATTGGCTTCGACTGGACCGGATATCATCTCGGCATCAGCGGCGGCTATGGCGCCGGCTCGACCGGCTATCTGTCCAACGTCACCGCTTTTGGCCCGACTCCGGTCGTCAACTGGAACAATGTGGCGACCAACCTCGGCACGAGAGGCTATCTTGTCGGCGTGCAGAGCGGCGCCGATTGGCAATTGCCGAACCGTATCGTGCTCGGCTACGAGTCCGAGTTCAACTACGCCGATGTGAGCAGCAACGTCACCGGCGGCTGGAATTGGGGCAATCAGCTCTACAGCCGCCTGCGCTGGTACGGCGCCGAGCGTCTGCGCATCGGTTACGCCTTTGGCCGGTTCATGCCCTATGTTACGGGCGGCCTCGCCTATGGCCAGTTGCACGTCAGCGGCGTGGACAGCGTCGCGGGCTATCTCTTCCCAACCTCGGCCTCGAGCTGGCAGGCCGGCTGGACGGTGGGCGCGGGCTTCGAATACGCCCTGTTCGACAAGATCAGCGTCAAGGCCGAATATCTCTATTCGAGCCTGCAGGGCACGCATGGCTCGGGCCTGGGCTACCCCAACGCCTACCGCACCTTCACCGGCAATGGCTTCGACACGCATATCGCGCGCATCGGCGTCAATTACCGCGTCAAAAATCTGGGCGCTCTGATCGGCATGCCCGATCTGGGGATTTAATCCCCCGACGCTGCTTCGACGAGAAGCCCGGCCCAAGCGGCCGGGCTCAGTTTGTTGACAAACCTCCGAGGCGGCCTCGTCCTTCGAGACGCGAGCGTCGCTCGCTCCTCAGGATGAGGCCTAAGTGTTTGGCGCAGTAGCAGAAGCTCCTCATGCTGAGGAGCCTGCGCAGCAGGCGTCTCGAAGCGCTAGGGGCGTTACCGCTACTTTGTCAGCAGCCAGAGCCCGGCCCAGGCGGCCGGGCTTTTTTGATTCTCGACGCCGCGCGCTGATGCGTTATTCTTATGCCCATGATCCGACCATCGCCGATTGTTCCCTCCGCATCGGGCCTGTCGTTGCTCACCGACCGTTCGCGGGAAATCTTTCGGCAGCTCGTCGACAGCTATCTGGCCACGGGTGAACCCGTCGGCTCTCGGCAGATTTCACGCCTTCTACCGATGACCTTGTCGCCGGCCTCGGTTCGCAATGTGATGCAGGACCTCGAGGAGCTTGGTCTCATCTATGCGCCGCATACCAGCGCCGGACGCATGCCGACCGAGCTGGGTCTGCGCTTTTTCGTCGATTCGCTCTTGCAGATCGGCGATCTCGAAGAAGCCGAGCGCGCGCGCATTGCGGCGGAGGTCGAGGCCGCATCCAAGGATCACGATCTCGAAGGCGTGCTGGCGGAGGCGACGGGTCTGCTGTCCGGCCTGGCGCGCGTCGCCGGAGTCGTCGTCGCGAGCAAGGAGAATGTGCGCCTCAAGCAGATTGATTTCGTGCGGCTGGAGCCGGAGCGCGCGCTCGCCATTCTCGTCGCCGACGACGGTACTGTCGAGAATCGCGTCATTCCCGTCTCGCGGGATCTACCGGCTTCCGCTCTGATCGAAGCGGCGAATTATCTCAACGCGCGCATCATCGGCCGCACGCTGGCGGAGGCGCGCGACGGGATAGAAGCCTCGCGCCGCGCCGCGCAGATGGAACTCGACGAATTGACCGCGCGGCTGGTCCAGCAGGGGCTTGCGAGCTGGGGCGGCGCGCCGAGTGACAATCGCCAGCTCATCGTGCGCGGCCAGGCGCATCTTCTCGAAGATTTGACCGCCGCCGCCGATCTCGAGCGCGTGCGCCTGCTATTTGCCGATCTCGAAACCAAGACCGGCGTGATCGATCTTCTGGAGCGCGCCGAGCAAGGCGAGGGCGTGCGGATTTTCATCGGCTCCGAGAACAAGCTGTTTTCGCTCTCCGGCTCGTCGATGATCGCGGCGCCTTTGCGCGACAGCGAGCGGCGCATCATCGGCGCGCTCGGCGTCATCGGCCCGACGCGCCTGAATTACGCGCGCATCGTGCCGATGGTCGATTACACCGCGAAGATCGTCGCTCGCGTCGTCGGCGGCGCGTGACTCACTTCTTCAACGTCGCGCCAGCTCAATAAGCGGGTGTCATTCCCGACGCTCGCAAAGCGAGCGATCGGGAATCCAGAGCAGGACCAGCGCTTTTGCGGCTCTGGATTCCCGGTCGGGCTTTTAGCCCGCCGGGAATGACACGTCCCCATGCGAGCTGTTCAAATGGAAATTGTATCGGCGCGCATGCGTCAATCCTTCTTGGACTGTCCGCCGCGCTCCTTCATGCCTTGCTCTCTGGCTTCTTCGCGCGCGCTTTGCTCACGCTCGTGACCCTTCTCCATGCCCTGGCGCTCGCGATATTTGTCGTGCTCCATCTCGCGGCGTTCATGGTCGCCGCGACCATAGCGGCCATGATCGCGATATTCGCCGCGCTCCTCATATTCATCGCGATCATAATCGCGGCGGTAGCGATGCCCGTGATCATAATCCTCGTCATGGTAGCGATAGCCATATCGACCATGATCTCGGTCTTCGTCCCAATATCCGCCGCGATGGTGGCGGTACGACCACCAGCAATCGCCGTCGTCGTCGCAGATGCGAACGCCATGCGCTTGCACAACGCCGCTATCCTGACCGGCGGGCGCGAGCGGCATGGCCTTGGAGGCTGGCGCCGCAAGCGCGACTGCGCCGGCGGCCATGGAAGCGAGCAAGAGAAGCGTCTTCATAGATTCGTCCTTTCCTGCTGAAGGCAGGCCATTTCCTCCTCATGCGAAGAGGCGCCTGCTATCTGTCGCGCGCCTCCGCGCTTTCAACGCGCGCTGGGAGGACCGCGAGCCTTCAGGCTCGCTTCACAGTTGCGCGCCCGAAGGCGCGCGATCCAAAATAAAAAGGCTCGCGGTTGCGCCGCGAGCCATGTGTCACGCGCATTTCCGCGCTCAGCGCCAATCGTCGCGATCCCAGTCGTAGTCGCGATCGCGCCAATGATCACGGCGCCATCCGCCGCCGTAACCCCAGCGATCGCCGCGCCATCCGCTGCCGTAGCCCCAGTGGTCGCCTCCGTAACCCCAGTGATTGCGAGTCCAGAAGCAGCGGCCATGTTCGCAGATCATGACGGAGTGCACGTTTTGCGGAGTGACGCCCGGGGCCTTTAGCGGCGCCAGAGTCATGGCGGAAGCAAGCGGCGCAACGGCGACGACGCCGCCCGCCACGAGCGTAGCGAAGAAGACTGACCTGATTTTCATCTCTCATCCTTCCATGCAGGAAAGAGCAAAGCGCGCATAAGCGCTTTGTGGTCAGTGCTATCTGTCGCCGGGGTACGTAGTTTCAACGGCTGGCCCCCTCCCCAACCCTCCCCCGCCAAAGCCCGTCGAAAGACGGGCGTCTTGCAGACGCCCTATGGCGGGGGAGGGACAGGGAGGGGGCGATTCCTACTCGGCAATCTTCAGAGAAAACTCTGCGGATCGACGTCGATCTGCACACGCACGCCGCCACGTTCCTTCGGCGCCGCCGCAATGAGATCGCGCAGGAAGCATTGCACGTCGGCGCTACGCGGCGCCTTCACGAGCAGACGGTAGCGAAAGCGGCCGCGAATGAGCGCGATCGGCGCCTCGGCCGGGCCGAGCATCATGATTTCGTCAGCCTCGGGCAATCCGCCGAGCGCGGCGACGCGATAGCGCGAAGAGGTCGGCAATTCATGCGCGGCGCGCGCCAAGGCGCGCGCATGCGCTTCGGCCGTGGCCGCGTCCTTGCCGGAGACAATGAGCGCCGCAAGGCGCCCGAAGGGCGGCAGTCCGGCGCGTTCGCGCAGCGCGATTTCCTGCGCGTAGAATTTCTCGGCGTCGCCCGAGAGCAGCGCAGCAATGACCGGATGCTCGGGCTGGAATGTTTGAATAAGCGCGCGTCCCGGCTTGTCGCCGCGCCCGGCGCGTCCGGTGACTTGATTGAGCAATTGAAAGGTGCGTTCGGCCGCGCGCGGATCGCCGCTGCCGAGGCCCAAGTCTGCGTCGACGACTCCGACGAGCGTCAGATGCGGAAAGTTGTGGCCCTTGGCGACGAGCTGCGTGCCGATGACGATGTCAAACGCGCCTTTGGCGATTTCGTCCAGCTCGCGTCGCAGCCTCTCGGCGCCGCCGGGGAAGTCGGACGAGAGCACGAGAATGCGCGCGTCGGGAAAGAGCGTTGCGGCTTCTTCGGCGAGGCGTTCGACGCCGGGGCCGCAAGCCGTCAGCGAATCTTCGGCGCCGCATTCCGGGCATGTGTCCGGGCGCCGCTCGGTATGGCCGCAGTGGTGGCAGACGAGGGCGCGGCGGAAGCGATGTTCGACAAGCCAGGCGTCGCATTGCGTGCAGCGGAAGCGATGGCCGCAATCGCGACACAGCGTCAAAGGCGCATAGCCGCGGCGGTTGAGAAAAAGCAGCGCCTGTTCGCCGCGCGCTATGGTTTCGCCCATTGCAAGCGCAAGCCGCGGCGCGATCCAGCGTCCGCGTTCTGCGCCCTCAACGCGCATGTCGATCGGCTCGAGCAGCGGCATGGCGCGGGAGCCGGCGCGCGCATGCAGTCGCAAATGGCCGTAGCGTCCGCGTTCTGCGTTGACTCGCGTTTCGATCGAGGGCGTTGCGGAAGCCAGCACGATCGCAGCGTTCTCGATACGCGCGCGCACCACCGCCATGTCGCGCGCATGATAAGAGGCGCCGTCGTCCTGCTTGTAGGCGCCTTCATGTTCTTCATCGACGACGATGAGGCGAAGGTCGCGGAAGGGGAGAAACAACGCCGAGCGCGCGCCTGCGACGACGCTCAACTCTCCTGTCGCCGCCGCGCGCCAGATGCGCGCGCGCTTGCGCTCGGAGACGCCCGAGTGCCATTCCGCCGGCTTCTCGCCAAAGCGCGCGGCGAAGCGCTCCAGAAATTGCGCCGTGAGCGCAATCTCCGGCATCATCACGAGCGCCTGGCCGCCGTCCTTCAGGGCGGCGGCGACGGCCTCGAAATAGACTTCCGTTTTGCCGGAGCCAGTGACGCCTTCGAGCAGAAAGGGCTTAAACGCACGTGCGCGCACGGCCTCGGTCAAAGCGTCCGCCGCTTCGCGTTGCGCGGGCTCGAGTACGGGCGCGGCGAAATCAGGGTCGAGCGCGCGCGCGACCGGCTCCGGCGGCGCTGCAATTGTCTCCAAGGCGCCTTCATCGACGAGCCCGTCGATCACGCCTGTCGAGCAGGCGGCCGCCTCGGCGAGCGCTTTCTTGGAGAAAGCCATGCCGCCTTGGGCTGCCTCCAACACACGCGCGCGTGTGGGCGTAAGCCGCTCGGGCTTTTTCCCGCCCGCGCGATAGAGCGTGCGCAATGTATCGGGCGCGGCCTCCTCCGCGGCGCGGGTTGCGAGGCGCAGCGCCATGCCGCGCGGCGTCAGCGTGTAGCGCGCGAGCCAGTCGATGAAGTCGCGCAGCTTCTGCGAGAGCGGCGGGCGGTCGAGACGCGCGATGACGGTCTTGAGATTGCCGCGCGGTCTTTCGGCGTCGTCGACGAACCAGACGACGCCATAGGCCTCGCGTGCGCCGAGCGGAACTTTGACGCTGTCGCCCGGCTGCAATCCGAGGGCGGGCGGGGCGAGATAGGAATAGCTCGTGTCGACGGCGACCGGCGCCAGCACGTCGACGGTCTGGGCCCCTTTCGATTCATCCTGCGCCGCGCTCATGGCGACGGCTTAAAGCATCTCATGCGCCGCCGGAAGCCGCGGAACGAAGCCCGCTCCCTGTGGTTGCTCCTGCCGGAGACGTTCTCGGGAGGCCAGCATGACGAAGGTCCTGGACAGCAATTGGTCGCAGCTCGGCGTTTCGGCGGTGACGACGGGCACTGTCGCGGCGCTCGTCTCGGCGGCGGCCCTGGCGGCGCTCGCCAAGGCCGAGGGGAAGGGGGCGCTGCAGCCGTTGAACGCCACGAGTCATTGGGTTCAGGGCGACGCGGCGGCGAAAGTCGAGGCGCCCACCGCGCGCCATACGCTGGTGGGCTTCGCCACCCACCACCTCTCTTCGGTGCTATGGGCGGGGTTTTTCGAGGCCTGGCTGGCGCGCAATCCGCCGCGCTCGATGTGGGAGCTGCTGCGGGACGCCTTCGGTATGTCGGGAATCGCGGCAGCCGTGGATTATGGCGCGACGCCGCATCGCTTCACGCCGGGCTGGGAGTTGGCGCTCTCGAAGAAGTCGATGGCCGGTTCTTATATTGCGTTCGCGTTCGGGCTTGCGGCCGGGGCGCTGGTTTCCGCGCGGGCGCGAGAGGCGGCGCAGGCGGCATGGAGCGAGACGACGCCGCTCTTGCGCGGTTGAGCAAGCCGTCGCGCCTTGACCTTCCGCCTCCCGCTCCCTATCCCTAAAACGAGCCAGTCGGCCGGACGGCCGCTGCGTCATGCAGAGGAAAGTCCGGGCTCCACGGAGACACGGCGCCGGATAACGTCCGGCGGGGGCAACCCCAGGGAAAGCGCCACAGAAAGCAAACCGCCGGGCTTCACGCCCGGTAAGGGTGAAAGGGTGCGGTAAGAGCGCACCGCCTGAGCGGCAACGCTTCAGGGCATGGCAAGCCCCGCCGGGAGCAAAACCGAATAGGGGCGACTGAAGGCTCTCAAAGCTTTCGACCCGTCTCCGGGACGTCGCCCGGGTTGGTTGCTCGAGGCGGTCGGCGACGACCGTCCCAGAGGAATGGCCGTCACGCGGGGGTCGGGAAACCGGCCAACGCCATACAGAACCCGGCTTACAGGCCGACTGGCGCCCGGCTTTTTGGGGCGGGCTGTCATTGGGAGCGAAGCGAAGCAAACCAGAGCGGCTATCGCGGCCCTGGATTGCTTCGTTTCGCTCGCAATGACGGGGCAATCGACGCGAATTCTCGCGTGGGCCGGTAACCCTCTCTTAAGACTAACAAAGCTTAATGCTGTTTGGCGCCGGAGGCGGCGCCGCGGCTTGTCCGCCGCTCCGCCGACGCTTTGAACGAACCATGGCCCGCCAAACCGTTTCGCCGCGACGCCTTCGGACCGCGCGTGAGCCTCTCGAGGGCCCGGTCGCGCCAGTCCGCTGCGTCGGGGCGAAGGCGATGGCGAATGCGAGGGCGAGCGTGATGGGAAGGGACCGCGGCGCGGATGAGCCGCCGGCCGGCGAGGGGCCGGCCCGGCATGTGCCCGTGCTGCTCAACGAGGTGATCGAGGCGCTGCGGCCGCGTGACGGCGGGCGCTATCTCGACGGCACTTTCGGCGCTGGCGGCTATACGCGCGCTTTGCTCGCGGCCGCCGATACGAAAGTTCTGGCGCTCGATCGCGATCCGACCGCCATCGCCGGCGGCGCGGGGCTCGTGGCGAAGGCGCAGGGGCGGCTCACGCTTGTCGAGGCGCGCTTTTCGCAGCTCGAAGAGGTCGCGCGCGCGCAAGACTTCGTTCCCCTCGATGGCGCCGTCTTCGACATCGGCGTTTCGTCCATGCAGTTCGACCAGGCCGAGCGCGGCTTTTCCTTTCGCGGCGACGGCCCGCTCGATATGCGCATGGAGGGCAGGGGCGTCTCCGCCGCCGATATCGTCAATGAGGCCGACGAAGAGACGCTCGCGGATATTCTCTATTACTACGGCGAGGAGCGCGCCTCGCGCCGCATCGCCCGCGCCATCGCCCACGACCGCAATCTCGCGCCTTTCACTTCCACCAAGGCGCTGGCCGAGATGATCGCGCGCGTCGCGCCGGGGCGGCCGGGCGATATTCACCCGGCGACGAAGAGCTTCCAGGCGCTGCGCATTGCCGTCAATGACGAGCTCGGCGAATTGCTCGACGGCCTCGCGGCGGCGGAGCGCACGCTTGGCCCCGGGGGGCGGCTCGTCGTCGTGACCTTCCATTCGCTCGAAGACCGCATCGTCAAGCAGTTCCTCGCCGAGCGCTCGGGGCGCGGCGAGACTGGCTCGCGCCGCCTGCCCGGCGAAGCCGCGCCGCCGGAAACGAGCTTTACCTGCGAGGGCCGCCAGCCGATCGCGCCGACGCGCGCGGAAGTCGAGGCCAATCCGCGCGCGCGTTCGGCGAAGCTGCGCCATGCAACGCGCAACGCCTCGGCCCCGCTGCCGCTCGCCGACAAGCTCACGCGGCTCGTGCGCCTCCCGACGCGCGAGAAAGGAAAAGTCTGATGCTTCGGCTTCTCAACATTCTCGCGGTGGCGGCGCTGATCAGCTCGGCGGTCTACGCCTATACGATCAAATATCAGACGGCCTATCGCCTGGAGCAGATCACCAAGACAAAGCTCGAAATCAAGGCCGAGCGCGACGCCATCGCCGTTTTGCGGGCGGAATGGGCCTATATGACGCGCCCCGAGCGCCTGCAGCCGCTCGCCGACAAATATTTGCCAGAGTTGAAGCCGCTTCAGGTGTCGCAGCTCGTGCCGGCGACGGCCTTGCCGCAGAAGACCCGTAGCGACGCGATCGGGGCCAAGCTCAGCGAGATCGGCCTCTCCGCGCCCGCGACGCCTTCCGCGCAGCCGAGCGCGTCGACGACGACGCCGAAGCCCCAGGCCGCCAAGCCGAAGACGGCGACGCCCAAAACCGTCGCAACCAACAAGGCGCCGAGCGCCAATCCGCAGAGCCCGAGCCGCGAGCCCAAAAAGCCATGACAGAGCGTCAGCCCAACTGGGACACTCCGCCCGAGCCTATGTCGGATTTGCTCGAAACGCCGCCGCCGCGTCCGACCAGGAAGTCGTCGAAATATGCCGGCATGGTGCGCGCCGTTTTTTCGACGAGCCTTCAGACCAGCGCCTCGCGCATGCGCCTTGCCGCGCTCGGCTTCCTTGTCCTTTACGGCGTCATTTGCGCCAAGCTCGTCTATCTCGGCTTCAAGCCGGAGACAGTTCGTCATCCCGCCGCCGAAGCGGTTTCGGCGTCGCGTCCCGATATTCTCGACCGCAACGGCGAAGTGCTGGCGAGCGACGTCAAGGTGATGTCGGTTTTCGCGGAGCCGAGACGCTTGATCGACAAAGACGAGGCGACGGAGCTTCTCACCGCCGTTCTGCCCGACGTCCCGTCAAAAGAATTGCGCGAGCGTCTCGGCGCCTCGAAGAAGGGCTTTGTCTGGGTGAAGCGCGAAGTCACGCCGCATCAGCGCGACGAAGTGTTTCATCTCGGCCTGCCGGGCGTCGGCCTTATCGCCGAAAATAAGCGCGTCTATCCGAACGGACCGATCGGCGCGCATGTGCTCGGCTTCGCCAATATCGACAATCAGGGCATCGCCGGAATCGAGAAATATATCGACGGGCAAGGGCTCGCCGATCTGCATAATCTCGGCTTCGGCGCTACGCCCGACGAGCTTCAGCCGATCACGCTCTCGCTCGACATTCGCGCGACCCATGCGCTGCGCGACGAGCTGGAGAAAGGCGTCACCCGCTTCAAGGCGAAAGCCGGCGCCGCAGCCATTCTGGATGTGAATACAGGCGAAGTAATCGCGCTCGCGTCGCTGCCGGATTACGATCCGAACCATCCGACCGAAGAAAACGCCAACGCGCTCGACCTTACCCACATCAACCGCATGAATGTCGGCGTCTATGAGATGGGCTCGACCTTCAAGGCGCTGACCATCTCGATGGCGCTCGACTCGGGCAAAGTGAATCTCGGTTCGCGCCTCGATGCGCGCGGCGCGCTCTCCTTCGGCCGTTTCAAGATCCACGATTATCACGCGCAGAACCGCGCGCTGACGGTGCCGGAGGTTTTCACTTATTCCTCGAACATCGGCACGGCGCGCATGGCGATGGGGCAGGGCGTCGAGAAGCACAAGGCTTATCTGCGCAAGATGGGCCAGCTCACGCGCATGCGCACGGAGCTGCCCGAAAGCGCCGAGCCGATCTATCCGAAGAACTGGAGCGAGCTGAACACTATGACCATCGCCTTCGGCCATGGTCTCGCCGTCGCGCCGCTACAGGCGATGATGGCGGTCGGCGCGCTGATGAATGGCGGCTATCTTATCACGCCGACCTTCCTCAAGCGCTCGCAGGAAGAGGCGATGAAGAACGCCGTGCAAGTGGTGAAACCCGAGACGAGCGAGGCCATGCGCTATCTCATGCGCCTCAACGCCGAGATCGGCACAGCAAAAAGGGTCAATGTCGACGGCTATTTCGTCGGCGGCAAAACCGGCACGGCGGAAAAGGTCGTCGGCGGCCATTACAGCAAGACCCGCCTGTTCACGACCTTCATGGCCGTCGCGCCGTCGGACAAGCCTAAATATCTTTTCCTCACCATCATGGACGAGCCGCAGGGTCGGCCCGAGGACGGCGGCTACGCCACCGCCGCCTATAACGCCGGCTTCGTCACCGGCGAGATCATCGAGCGCACCGGCCCGATCCTCGGCCTCGCGCCGCGCTTCGAGCCGCCGCATATGCCCTTCCCGCTGCTCGCCAAACTCGGTTATGGCATGGCCAATGTTCCTGCTGCCGGAGGCCGTGGCCACTGATGCGTCTCTCTGAACTCCTCGCGTTGGGCGACCTCGACCCTTCCATCGGGAACATCGAGATCGCGGGCCTCTCGGCGGACAGCCGCGTCGTCAGCGAGGGCTTTGCCTTTTTCGCCATCCCTGGCCATGCCGGGGATGGTCTTGCTTTTGTGGGGGACGCCAAGGCGCGCGGCGCGGCGGTCGTCATCGCTGAGCGCGCGGCCGAATGCGCCTTGCCGCTGATCGTCGTCCCCGATGTGCGGGCGGCCGTGGCGCGCGCCGCGGCGCGCTTCTATCCGCGCCAGCCGGAAACAATCGTCGCGGTGACCGGCACGAGCGGCAAGACCTCCGTCGTCGCCTTTCTGCGGCAGATCTGGGCGGCGATGGGCCATGAGGCGGCCTCGCTCGGCACGGTCGGCGTCGTCGATTCCAAGGGCGCCCATTACGGCGCGCTGACGACGCCGGGGCCTGTCGAGTTGCACAAGACGCTGAATGAACTTGCCGCGGGGGGCGTGACACATCTCGCGATGGAAGCCTCCTCGCTCGGCGTCGACCAGCGCCGCCTCGACGGCGTGAGGCTGGCTGCGGCGGGCTTCACCAATTTCTCGCGCGACCATCTCGACCACCACCGCGACATGGAAGACTATTTCGCGGCGAAGATGCGCCTCTTCGATACGCTGTTGCAGCCCGGCCAGACGGCGGTGATCGACGCCGACAGCGATGTGGCTACGCGTGTCGCCGCGGTTTGCAACACCCGTGGGCTGAGCGTCTTCGGCGTCGGCGCCAAGGGCGAGGCCATCGTGCTGAAAGACGCGCGCCCGCATGCGCTGGCGACGAGCCTCGACATCAGCCACGCCGGCAAGAATTACAAGATCGAACTGCCGCTCGCTGGCGCCTTTCAGACCTCGAACGCGCTTGTCGCGGCGGGGCTCGCCATCGCGTCCGGTGACGATCCCGCGCGGGTCTTCGCCGCGCTCGATCATCTCAAGGGCGCTCCCGGGCGCCTCGAACTCGTCGGCGCCCGCAATGGCGCGCCGGTCTTCGTCGATTACGCCCATAAGCCCGACGCGCTCGAGAAAGTGATCGCCACGCTGCGGCCGCTGACCAAGGGTCGGCTCATCGTCGTTTTCGGCTGCGGCGGCGATCGCGACAAGGGCAAGCGGGCGCTGATGGGCGAGATCGCCGTGCGCGCCGCCGATGTCGCGATCGTCACGGACGACAATCCCCGAAGCGAGGACCCCGCGCTGATTCGCGCCGCCATCATCGACGGCGCCAAAGGCGCGGGTCCGGCGCAGATCATCGAGATCGCCGACCGGGGGGAGGCCATCTCCCAGGCCGTCGCGGGCCTTTGCGCCGGCGACGCGCTCGTGGTCGCCGGCAAGGGGCACGAGACTGGCCAGATCGTCGGCAATCGCATATTGCCCTTTTCCGACCACGAAGCTGTCACGAAAGCGCTGCAGGAGCACAGCTCATGAAGCAGGAACCTCTATGGTCGGGACTGGCGCTCGTCGGCGCCTTGCAGGCCCGCGTCAGCGGCGCGCTCGCCCGCCAGGCGACGGGCGTCTCGATCGACACGCGCACGCTGCAGCCCGGCGATCTTTTCGTCGCCATCAAGGGCGAGGCGCGCGACGGCCATGAATTCGTCAACGCGGCTTTCGAGAAGGGCGCCGCTGCGGCGGTGATCGACGAAGAGCACGCGCGTGAGCTTGCAGGCGCCGGGCCGCTTTTCGTCGTCAAGGACGTGCAGCACTCGCTTGAACTCCTCGGCATGCGCGCGCGCGACCGCACGGCCGCCTTCATCGCCGCCATCACCGGCTCGGTCGGCAAGACCTCCACGAAGGATATGACGCGGCTGATGCTGGCGCATTTCGGCGCCACGCATGCCTCTGTCGCCTCCTACAATAATCAATGGGGCGTGCCGCTGTCGCTGGCGCGGATGCCGGCGTCGTCGCGCTTCGGCGTTTTCGAGATCGGCATGAATCACGCCGGCGAAATCGCCGGTCTCGTCGCGCAGGTGCGCCCGCATGTCGCTGTGGTGACGCGCGTCGCGCCCGTGCATCTCGAGCATTTCGCGTCGCTCGAGGCCATCGCCGACGCCAAGGCGGAAATCTTCGGGGGCCTCGAAGGCGGCGTCGCCATCATCAATCGCGACGACGCGGAATATGAGCGGCTCGCAGAGGCGGCTGCGCCTTATGCAGGGCATGTTCTCGATTTCGGCGAGGCCGAAGGCGCGCAGGCGCGGCTGCTTTCTTATAAACAGATCGATGGCGGCTGTGAGATAGAGGCCGAGATTCTCGGCCGGCGGCTTTCTTACCTCATCGGCGCGCCGGGCAAGCACATCGCGCTCAATTCGCTCGCCGCGCTGCTGATCGCTGTTTCTTTCGATCTCGATCTCGAAGAGGCCGCCGCGGCGCTTGTCGATTTCGCGCCGCCCAAGGGGCGCGGCCAGCGTGAGACGCTTCCCGTCGACGAGGGAGATTTTACGCTCATCGACGAGAGCTACAACGCCAATCCGACGTCCATGCGCGCGGCGCTGGAGCTTCTTGCCGCGACGGCGCCCAGAGCGGGCGGGCGCCGTATCGCCGTGCTCGGCGACATGCTGGAGCTTGGACCAGAAGGCGGGAATCTACACGCGGCGCTGGCGGAGGATGTCGCGCACGCCAAGGTTGATCTGCTGTTCACGGCCGGGCCGCTGATGCAGCAGCTCTATTACGCCGCGCCGGAGGCCATGCGCGCCGCCCATCGCGCCACGGCGCTGGAGGTCGAAGAGCCCGTCCTCGCCGCAATTCGGTCGGGGGACGTCGTCATGATCAAGGGCTCCAACGGGTCGCGCATGTCGAAGATTGTCGCTGCGGCGAAAGCGAAATTCGCGCCCGAGATGGCCAGTTGAGGACTACTGTATGCTGACGCTGCTCGCGGATCTGTCTTATCTCTACAGTCCGCTCAACATCTTTCGCTACATCACCTTCCGGGCCGCCATGGCGGCGGCGACGGCGCTGTTCTTCGTCTTCTTCTTTGGCCCGAACATTATCGCGGCGCTGCGCCTCAAGCAGGGCAAGGGCCAGCCGATCCGCGAGGATGGGCCCGAGTCGCATCTTCTGACGAAAAAGGGCACGCCCACCATGGGCGGGCTGATGATCCTCTCCGGCCTCATCGCCGCGACGCTGCTGTGGGCCAATCTGCGCAACTATTATGTGTGGATCGTGCTCTTCGTCACCGCCTCTTTCGGCGCGATCGGCTTTTACGACGATTACCTCAAGGTGACGAAGCAATCGCACGCCGGTTTCTCCGGCAAGGCGCGCCTCGCGCTCGAATTCCTTGCCGCCGGCATCGCCTGCTATCTGATGATGAAAGTCGGCGGCGAGAATATGTCGAATCTCGCCATACCGATGGTGAAGGGCTACGTCGGCTCGCTGGGCCTGTTCTTCATCGTCTTCGGCGCCTTCGTCATCGTCGCCGCGGGCAATTGCGTCAATCTCACCGATGGTCTCGACGGCCTCGCCATCGTTCCGTCGATGATCGCGGTCGGCACATTCGCGATCTTTGCCTATCTCGTCGGCAATTCGATCTTCTCGAATTATCTTGGCGTGAATTACGTTGCAGGCGCGGGCGAGCTCACCATCGTCTGCTCCGCGCTGATCGGCGCCGGGCTTGGATTCCTGTGGTTCAACGCGCCGCCTGCGCAGATCTTCATGGGCGACACCGGTTCGCTCGCGCTCGGCGGATTGCTCGGCGCAGTCGCCGTCGCGGTGAAGCAGGAATTCGTGCTCGTCATCGTCGGCGGACTCTTCGTGCTCGAAGGCGCGTCGGTCATCATTCAGGTCGCCTATTTCAAGGCGACCGGCAAGCGCATCTTCCTGATGGCGCCGATTCATCACCACTTCGAAAAGAAGGGCTGGAAGGAGCCGCAGATCGTCATCCGCTTCTGGGTCATCGCCTTCGTTCTGGCGCTCATGGGTCTTTCGACCCTCAAGCTGAGGTGATCATGACGCCGGTCAGAACATTCAGAGGCAAGACTGTCGCCCTCTTCGGGCTCGGCGGCTCGGGACTCTCCACCGCGAAAGCGCTGATGGCGGGCGGCGCTAATGTGCGCGCCTGGGACGATGGCGAAGCGGGGCGACTCGCCGCCGCACGGAATGGCGTGCCGCTCGAAGATCTATCCGATAGCGACTGGTCGTCTTTCGCCGCGTTGGTTCTCGCGCCCGGCGTGCCGCTGACTCATCCGGAGCCGCATTGGACGGTCGCGCGCGCCCGCGCCGCCGGCGTCGAGGTCATCGGCGACATCGAGCTCTTTTGCCGCGAACGCGCGGCGCATGCTGGCGGCGCGCCTTTTGTCGCCATCACCGGCACCAACGGCAAATCGACGACGACTGCGCTCATCGCGCATATTCTGCGCGAGGCCGGCCGCGACGTGCAGCTCGGCGGCAATATCGGCGTGCCGATTCTCGATCTCGAGCCGCCGTCGGATGAACGCATCCATGTCATCGAGTGCTCGTCCTTCCAGATCGATCTCACGCCCTCGCTCAATCCGACCATCGGCATATTGATCAATCTGACGCCCGATCACATCGACCGCCACGGCACGATGGAGAATTACGCGGCGGTGAAAGAGCGCCTCGTCGCGAGCGCCGAGGTGGCGCTCGTCGGCGTCGACGACGCCTATACGCACGCAATCGGCGCGCGTCTCTCCGCCGATCCCAAACCCGGGCAGCGTATCATGCCGGTTTCCGCCGCGCGTCGTCTGGATTGGGGATTTTATGTCGAAGACGGCGGCGTCTATTTCCGCGAACAGGGCCATCCGCCGGAAGAAGCCGAGTTGCTCGGCTCCTTGCTAGGCGCACGCGCTTTGCGCGGCGCGCATAATGCGCAAAACGCCGCTTTCGCCGCCGCGGCCGCCTGGGAATGCGGGCTGGAGGACGAGGAAATCGCCCGCGGCCTGCTGAGCTATCCGGGCCTGCCGCATCGCATGGAGGAGGTCGGCCGCATCGAGCGCACGCTCTTCGTGAACGACTCCAAGGCGACCAACGCCGACGCCGCAGAAAAAGCGCTCGCGAGCTTTGCCGACATCTACTGGATCATCGGCGGCAAGGCGAAGGAGGGCGGCATCGAGCCGCTGCGGCCTTACTTCCCGCGCATTCGCAAGGCTTATCTCATCGGCCATGCGAGCGACGATTTCGCGCGCACGCTCGACGGCGCGCTGCCTTATGAGCGCTGCGAGACGCTCGACGTCGCGACGATGCGTGCGGCTTTCGATGCGCTGGACGGCGATGCGGCGGAGCCGATCGTGCTGCTCTCGCCCGCCTGCGCTTCGTACGACCAATTCAAGAATTTCGAGGCGCGCGGCGACGCCTTCCGCGCCCTCGTCAACGGATTGCCAGCCGTTATCGCCGCTCGCAGAGGAGAGCACCCATGATTTCGCGCGCCGAGCGAACACCAATCTCCGATTGGGCATGGACCATCGATCGTTGGCTTCTCGCCGGCATCGCGCTTCTCATCGTCGCGGGCCTCGTCTTCGGCATGGCGGGCAGTCCGCCGGTTGCGGAACGGCTGCATCTCTCGACCTTCCATTTCGTCAACCGACAGGTCGCCTATCTTCTGCCGGCGTTGGCGGTGATGATCGGCGCCTCCTTCCTGTCGCCGCGCCATGTGCGTCGCGCCGCGCTCGTCGTTTTCATCGTGTCGCTGGCGCTCGTCGTCGCGACGCTGTTCTTCGGCCAGGAAGTGAAAGGCGCACGGCGCTGGATCTTCGGCATTCAGCCTTCGGAGTTCCTCAAGCCGTCCTTTGTCGTCGTCGTCGCCTGGGCCTTTTCGGAAGGCGCGCGGCGCAAGGACGTTCCCGGCAACTGGCTCGCGCTCCTTCTCTTTCCGCTCACCATCGGGCCGCTCGTTTTGCAGCCCGATTTCGGCCAGACCATGCTGATCTCGGTTGTCTGGGCCGCGCTCTTCTTCATGGCGGGGCTGCATCTCATCTGGGTCGTCGGGCTTGGCGGCCTCGGCGCTACCGCCGCGCTGCTGGCCTACAAATTTGCGCCACACGTGCGCGCGCGCGTCGACGCCTTTCTCGAGCCGCCGCCGCCCGTCGCCGGCGTGCCGACGAACTTCCAATCCGAGACCGCGCTCGAAAGCTTCAAGGCGGGTTCCTGGTTCGGCAAGGGGCCGGGCGAAGGCACGGTCAAGCGCATCCTGCCCGACTCGCATACGGACTTCATTTTCGCTGTCATCGGCGAGGAGTTCGGCGTCATCGTCTGCATTGTGCTGGCGATGGTCTTCGCCTTCATCGTGGTGCGGGGGCTCTTCTCCGCCGCGCGCAACGAAGACCCGTTCTGCCGTTTTGCGACGGCGGGGCTCGTCATGCTCTTTGGCCTGCAGAGCTGCATCAATATGGCGGTGAACGTCCACCTCATGCCCGCCAAGGGCATGACGCTGCCTTTCGTTTCCTACGGCGGCTCGTCGCTCATCTCGCTGTCGCTCGGCATGGGCTTCTTGCTCGCCGTCACGCGCAAGCGCCCGCGCACGCGGGTCCTGACCGAGGTCGCCGCGACGAGCGGGCCTTTGCCGGCGGCGGCCTGACAATGAACGATCGGCCCATTCTTCTCGCCGCCGGCGGCACCGGCGGCCATCTCTTTCCAGCCGAGGCGCTGGCGCATGCGCTCGAAGCCCGCGGCGCTGCGGTGGAGCTCGTCACCGACGAGCGGGCGCTGGCTTATGGCGGGAGCTTTCCGGCGCGCGCGATGCATTGCATTCCCTCGGCGACGCCGCGCGGCGGCTCGCTGTTTGAGAAGGCGCGCGCCGTTGCGCAGCTTGCTTATGGCACAGCGCAGGCCGCGAAGGTCATGAGCCGGTTGCGCCCGCGCGCTGTGATCGGTTTTGGCGGCTATCCCACCGTGCCGCCGCTGCTCGCGGCGTCTTTCCTGAAAATCCCCACCGCGCTGCACGAGTCGAACGCCATCATGGGGAAGGCAAACCGCTTTCTCTCCGGCCATGTCGACAAGATCGCCGCAGGACTCCCCAATCTCGCCGTGCCGCCCGCTTTGCAGAGCAAGGTCGTCGTCACCGGCAATCCGGTGCGTCCGGCGGTGCTGGAGGCGGCGACGCGCGCTTATCCCGATTTCGCAGACGGAACCTTCCGGCTTCTCGTCACCGGCGGCTCGCAGGGCGCGCGCGTGATGGCGGATATCGTGCCCGAAGCGATCGCCGCTCTGCCGGATCATTTGCGTGCGCGCATTCGGCTCGTGCAGCAGACCCGCGCCGAGGACATCGCTCGCGTCGAGGCCATCTACGAGAGCGCCAAGGTGGACGTCGAGATCGCACCCTTCTTCAAAGATCTGCCGCTGCGCATTGCGCAGGCGCATTTTGTCATCGCGCGCGCGGGCGCATCGACCGTTTCCGAGCTTGCCGTCATCGGCCGTCCGTCGCTGCTCGTGCCGCTGCCGCAATCGCTCGATGGCGATCAGGCCGCAAACGCCGCCGTCATCGAACAGGCCGGCGCCGCGGAGACGGTGAAGCAGAGCGATTTCTCGCCGGCCTTCCTGACTGCGCGTCTCGCGCAGCTCATCGAGGCGCCGCAGGCGCTCGCGCAAAAAGCTGAAGCCGCCAAGCGCGTCGGCGTCGCCGACGCGGCCGAGCGTCTCGCCGATCTGATTTTGAACGTGGCCCAAAGCCGCGCGCCTTAAGGAGACACATTGGAATGAAACTGCCGCGCGATCTCGGCCCCATTCACTTTGTCGGCATTGGCGGCATCGGCATGTCGGGCATCGCCGAAGTGCTGCTCAATCTCGGCTACACGGTGCAGGGCTCGGACGCCGCCGAAAACGCCAATGTGAAGCGCGTCGCCGAAAAGGGCGCCAGGGTCTTCGTCGGCCATGACGCGAAGAATCTCGCCGAAGCCGCCGTCGTCGTGGTCTCGACCGCCATCAAGCGCGACAACCCCGAGCTTGTCGCGGCGCGCGAGAAGCGCCTGCCTGTGGTGCGCCGCGCCGAAATGCTCGCGGAGCTGATGCGCCTCAAGCAATGCGTCGCCATCGCCGGCACGCATGGCAAGACGACGACCACGTCTCTTGTCGCGACGCTGCTCGACGCCGGCGGGCTCGATCCGACCGTCATCAATGGCGGCATCATCAACGCCTATGGCACCAATGCGCGATTGGGCGCCGGCGATTGGATGGTGGTGGAGGCCGACGAAAGCGACGGCACCTTCTTGAAGCTTCCCGCCGATGTCGCGATCGTCACCAACATCGATCCCGAGCATCTCGACCATTTCCACACTTTCGATGCGATCAAGGAAGCCTTTCGCGCCTTCATCGAAAATCTGCCGTTCTACGGCTTCGCGGTGATGTGCCTCGATCATCCGACCGTGCAGGAGCTCGTCGGCAAGATTGAGGACCGCCGGGTTTTCACCTATGGCGAGAATCCGCAGGCCGACGTGCGGCTGCTGGACGTCAATCTCGAAGGCGGCGTGTCGCGCTTCAACGTGCTGCTGCGCGACCGCAAGACCGCGCAGGCGACTTACCTCGAAAACCTGCTGCTGCCGATGCCCGGCCATCACAATGCGCTGAATGCCACGGCGGCCATCACTGTGGCCTATCAGCTTGGCCTGTCGCCGGATCAGATCCGCAAGGCGCTCGCGGGCTTCGGCGGCGTCAAGCGCCGCTTCACGCGCACGGGCGAATGGAACGGCGTTCAGGTCTTCGACGATTACGGCCACCATCCGGTGGAGATCGGCGCCGTGCTGCGCGCCGCGCGCGCCTCCACCAAGGGCAAGGTCGTCGCAGTTGTGCAGCCGCATCGCTATACGCGCCTGCAATCGCTCTTCGACGCCTTCGCGACCTGCTTCAACGACGCGGATGTCGTGATTGTCGCCGATGTCTATCCGGCGGGCGAGCAGCCAATCGTGGGCGTCGATCGTGACGCGCTCGTCTCGGCCATTCGCGCGCACGGCCATCGCCGCGCCGTGAGTCTGCCATCGCCGGAAGTGCTGCCGGCCATGGTGCGCGAGATCGTGACGCCGGGCGATTACGTTGTGTGTCTCGGCGCGGGGAACATCACGCAATGGGCCTATGCGCTGCCGGAGCAGCTTGCGGCGGGCGGGGTCAGCGCATGACGCGCATTCTTCACGGCTCCTCCCCTCTCCCGCTTGCGGGAGACGGTGGCCCTCGCGTCAGCGAGGGTCGGGTGAGGGCCGCCCTCATCCGTCACGCGTTCCGCGCGACACCTTCTCCCGCAAGCGGGAGAAGGAGGAAGCGTCTATGACCTTCCGCGATCTCACCCCCGACATCGCGCCCCTCCTGCCCGAGTTGCGCGGCAAACTCTCCGCCAATGAGCCGCTCGCGCCTTACACATGGTTTCGCGTCGGCGGGCCGGCGCAGCTTCTCTTCATGCCGGCGGACGAAGCGGACCTCGCCTATTTCCTCTCGCGTCTGCCGAGCGACATTCCCGTCACCGTCATCGGGCTCGGCTCCAATCTCATCGTGCGCGACGGCGGCGTTGCGGGCGTGGTTATCCGGCTCTCGGCGAAAGGCTTCGGGGAGATCGCCATTGAAGAAAACGCGCGCCTGCGCGTCGGCGCCGCCGTCCCGGATGTGAAAGCCGCGCGCGCCGCGGCGGATGCGGGCATTGATGGTCTGGCCTTTTATCGCGGCATTCCCGGCGCCATCGGCGGCGCGCTGCGCATGAACGCCGGCGCGCATGGCGGCGAGACCAAGGATACGCTCATCGAAGCGCGCGGCGTCGATCGCGCAGGCAACATCCGTATCTTCTCCATCGCCGATATGGGCTACAGCTACCGCCACTGCTCGGCGCCGGCGGATGTTATTTTCACGCAGGCGCTGTTTCAGGGCCGGCCCGGCGACAGCACGGCGATCCTCGCCGAGATGGATCGCATCACGCAGGCGCGCGAGGCTTCGCAGCCCATCAAGGAAAAGACCGGCGGCTCGACCTTCAAGAATCCCGAAGGCCACAAGGCCTGGCAATTGATCGACGCCGCCGGCTGCCGCGGCCTCGTCGTGGGCGATGCGCAGGTGAGCGAGATGCATTGCAATTTCCTCATCAACCGCGGCGCCGCCACCGCCGCCGACATCGAAAATCTCGGCGAGACGGTGCGGGCCCGCGTCTTGGAGACGAGCGGCGTGGAACTGCACTGGGAGATCAAAAGGATCGGCGTCGCTTAGATGAAAGCGGACACGCCGGGCGCCGACGCGGCCTCGAAGCTCGAGGCGATCCTTGCGAGTCCCTGGACGACGCTTGCCCTGGTCTTGATTGCAATCGGCCAGCAGATCGCCGGCCATCTCGATTGCGACGTGTCCTGGTTCATCACTTTTGCCGAGCGATATGTCGACGGCGCCGTTCCCTATGTCGACATCACCGATCCAAACCCGCCGGCGTCCTTTCTCGTTCTGGCGCCGGCGATCAGACTGGCCCGCGCCTTGGGCCTTGCGGCCGAGCCGGTCGTTGCAGGGCTCGTGTTCTTTTCCGCCTTTCTGTCGATCGCGCTCAGCGCTGTGATCCTGCGTTCGGGCGCACCGCGTTCGCGTAAGGAATGGGGGCTTATCGCCAACGCAGCGGTTTTCCTGCTGCTCGTCGCGCCTGCTTTGGCTTTCGCGGAACGCGAGCATCTGGCGCTTCTGGCGCTCGCGCCTCTGCTTGCGACATTGGCGGCGTCAGCCGAGGGCGGGCGCGTCGCTCGGCCATTGCGGATCGTCGCAGGCCTCGGCGGCGGGCTGGCCGTCTGCTTCAAACCGTTTTTCGCGCTCGCGATCATCGCGCCGGCGCTCGCTATTGCGTACCGCGAACGCTCGCTTCGTTCGCTGCTGACGGCGGAAATGGCCACGGCCGTCGGCGTCTGCGTCGCCTATGGCGTCGCGACCCTCGTGTTTTTCCCGGGCTATGCGCATTACGCGCTGCCCGTGATCGCGGATGTTTATCAGCCGTCCCGCGAAACCACGGCCAATCTCGCCTTCCGCTCGCTCGCGCCTGTCAACCTCGCGCTTCTCGGCGCGCTTTTGATCGCCTCGGCGCGTGGCGTGGCGCCCGCCGCCGTGCGGGTCTGCGCCTTCGCCTCGGCCGCCTTTCTCGCAAGCTTTTTCTTGCAGGGGAAAGGCTGGATGAATCACGCCTATCCAGGCGTCGTGCTGGCGCTTCTCGCCTGGAGCCTGTTCGCGCTCGGCGACGATCCGCGCGCCAAGGCCGCGCGGGAAGGGCGGCTGTTCAAATTCGTCTTCCTGCCTCTGCTGATCGCCGCGCCCTTCGAATTCGGCGCTCACATGCTTTGGGTGAACGCCGAGGAGCACCCCGGTCTGCGCGCGGCGATCGAACGCGTTGCGCCGCCGCATCCGCGCGTGATCGCCATGGCGCGCCAGCTCGACTTTGGCCATCCGGTCACGCGCCAGCTCGGCGGCGTCTGGGTCGGCCGCCCCAATGCGCTTTGGGTCGCGAGCTTCGCCGCCTATCTCTCGAAGGGCTCCATCGACCCGGAGCGGCGCGCGCTGCTGCAGGACTATCGCCGTCGCGATCTCGCCGGATTTGCCGAGGATGTTCGCCTCGGCAAGCCCGACGTCATCATCGTCGAGGATAAAGAGACGCGCGAGTGGGCGATCAAGCAGCCGGAGTGCGCGACCGTCCTCGATGGCTACGAAAAAACCGGGCGATCCGAGGAAATCGAAATCTGGACCCGCAAGGCGCGGGACGCCGTTGCGCCGTCTCCGGGGGCGGCATAGCTTCGGCCGGGTAAGGGATTCGGGCGCGGCCCGATCAACGCGCGACAGAGGCAAAGACTTCTCTTTCAGCTTTGCTTTGGCGCCAATCAAGAGATCGATATGACCAAACACGTCGCCGTGCTGATGGGCGGACTCTCCGCCGAACGCGAAGTCTCTTTGCGCTCAGGCGCGGCCTGCGCCAAAGCGCTGGAGGAGCAGGGCTACCGCGTGACGCCGGTCGATGTCGGCCATGACGCCGCAACCGTGCTGGCGTCGCTCGCGCCCGACGTGGCCTTCAACGCCCTGCACGGAAAGTTCGGTGAGGACGGCTGTATTCAGGGCGTGCTCGAGCTGTTGCGCATTCCCTATACGCATTCGGGCGTGCTCGCTTCCTCGCTCGCGATGAAGAAGGACGTGGCCAAGGTCGTGATGGCGGCCGCCGGCGTTCCCGTGCCCAAAGGCCGCGTCGTGCATCGTCTGGAGGCCGCGAAGGCGCATGTGCTGCCGCCGCCCTATGTGCTGAAGCCCGTCTCGGAGGGCTCCTCCTTCGGCGTCTTCATCGTCAGGGAGGACCAGGCCCATCCGCCGCAGGAGCTGATGCGGGAAGATTGGGCGCATGGCGATCTGATGCTCGCCGAACAATTCGTGGCGGGGCGGGAACTTACCTGCGCCGTGATGGGAGACCGCGCGCTCGACGTGATCGAGATTCTCGCCGCTGACGGCGGCTGGTACGACTACCACGCGAAATACGCGAAAGGCGGTTCAAAACACGTTATTCCCGCGAATCTTAAACAAAATATTTACCAAGAGGTTCAACATTTAGCCATCGAGGCTCATCGGGCTCTCGGTTGCCGCGGCGTCAGCCGCGCGGACTTCAGATACGACGATCGCCCCGATGGAACGGGCGAGCTTGTCGTGTTGGAAGTCAATACGCAGCCGGGAATGACGGAGACCTCGCTCGTGCCAGATATGGCGGCTTATGCAGGTTTATCGTTCGGCGAGCTTGTGAAATGGATGGTGGAGAACGCATCCTGCGATCGTTGAGGGAGTCGCTCGCGACTTCCCTCCCGCCTGTACATTTTCCGCTCGCCCAGCCCGAGGCGGCTGTCGCGGGCGCCTCCTACGCCAGCGCCGCCGCCACCGCCGATCTTCCGCCCCAGCAGCCGCATCGCCTCGACGATGGGCCGTCCGCGCTGCAGCGCTACGCGTTTCTTGCACGTCCGGGCGTCGGCCTGGCCGCCGTGCTTCTTCTCTTTGGCGGGGTCGGCCTCGCCGGCGCCTTGCAGAATGGCGGCTATGACGCGCTCATCCGGCGCGAAGGCCAGCCCTGGGACATTGCCGCCCGCGCTTTCGGTTTCGATATTTCCGCGGTGACCATCACCGGGCAGTCGCGGCTGACCGAAAACGAGCTTCTGGACGCCGCGGGAGTCACGCCGCGCCAATCGCTGCTCTTTCTCGACGCCGGCGCCGTTCGCGAGCGCTTGCTGGCCATCCCGCTCGTGAAGACAGCGCGGGTGATGAAGCTTTATCCCAACCGTCTCGTCGTCGCGATCGAGGAGCGCCGGCCGCAAGCGCTTTGGCAGCGCGACGGCCGCATCTCGGTTGTTTCCGATGACGGCGTCGCGATCGACGAACTGCGCGACGAGCGTTACCTCGGCTTGCCCTTCGTTGTCGGCGAGGGCGCGCAGAAACGTCTGCCGGAATTCCTGGCGATCAGAGAGGGGATGGGCGATCTCGCGCAGCGTGTGAAGGCCGGCGTTCTCGTCGCCAACCGCCGTTGGGACATCGAGATGACCAATGGCGTGATCGTGAAATTGCCGGAAGCCGATCCGGGCCGCGCCATCGGCGCCCTGATCCGCCTGCAGCGCGAGGCGCGCATTCTCGACAAAGACGTGATGGCGATCGATCTTCGCGCGGCCGACCGCGTCACGGTGCGCCTGACGGAGGAAGCCGCCGCGGCGCGAGAAGCGGCGTTGCCCCATAAAACCAAGAAGGCTGGTGGGTAGAGTCATGAAGTCCCAGCTTGTTCCCCCCCGTCTCAAGCCGCTCTCGCCGCGCCGCGCCGCGACCTTCGGCGTGCTCGATATCGGCACGTCGAAGATCGCTTGCCTGATCGCGCGCCTGACGCCGGTCGGCGACGTTGCGCCGCGCGACTGGCGGACGCATCGCATCCGCGTCATCGGCATCGGCCACCAGCGCTCGCTCGGCGTGAAACACGGCCTCGTGATCGACATGGACGCGGCCGAGCGCGCCATCCGGCAGACGGTGGACGCGGCCGAGCGCATGGCCGGAACGCAGATCGATCATGTGATCGTCACCGCGTCGGGCGGCCGTCTCGCGTCGGAACACTTTGCCGCGAAGCGCGCGATCGGCGGGCGTGAGGTCGCGGAAAGCGACATTCATCGCGTGCTCGAAGCTTCCGCCGCGCATCACCTGCATCGCGGCCGCGTCGCCGTGCATTCGATCCCGACAGGCTTCTCGCTCGACGGCGTGCCGGACATTCGCGAGCCCAAGGATATGATCGGCGACGAGCTCGGCGTCGATCTCCATGTGGCAAGCTGCGATCAGGCGGCGGTTCGCAATCTCGTCCTCGCGGCGGAGCGCGGCCATCTCGGCGTGGAAGGCATGGCCGCTGCGCCTTACGCCGCCGGCCTATCGGCGCTCGAGCCCGACGAGGCGGAAATGGGCGTCGTCCTCATCGACATGGGCGCGGGCTCGACCTCGCTTGCGGTCTTCGCGCGCGGAAAGTTGACACATCTCGACGCCGTGACGCTCGGCGGCAATCACGTCACCATGGACATTGCCCGCGGCCTCGACGCGCGCCTTGCCGACGCCGAGCGCCTGAAGACCTTCCACGGCTCGGCGATCTCGTCTTCCTCCGACGAGCGCGAGACGGTGTCCTTCGATCATGTCGGCGAGAGCGGCCGTCACAAGCACTATGCGCCGAAGTCGCATCTCGTGCGGATCATTCGTCCGCGCATCGAGGAGACGTTCGAATTCCTGCGTGACCGGCTCGCGCGCGCCGGCTATCCGTCCGGCCCCAACCGCCGCATCGTGCTCACCGGCGGCGCCTGTCAGCTCACCGGCGCGGCCGAGTGCGCGCGGTCGATTCTCGGCGGGCAAGTGCGCATCGGCCGCCCGATCGGAGTCGACGGTCTTCCCGATCCGGCGCGCAGCCCCGCATTCGCGGCGGCGGCGGGATTGCTCGTCTATCCGCAGGTCGCGGGGCGCGAATATTTCGAGCCGCATCGCGGCGAAAGGTTTGCGACGGGTACGGATGGTTACATGTCGCGAGTGGGTAGATGGTTAAAGGAAAGCTTCTAGAATCGCAGCAAGTGATTCTCTCTACCGAAGCGATTCGGCCTGTCGAGACGGGCCTCTGCGTAAAGTTACCGAGGACGACGCGTTCGGCGACGGGGCGTCCAAGGAAAGGACAACCGACGCCGATGAGCTGTGTTAATTCCGAGAGGCCTGGCAAATGACGATCAATCTCAAAGCGCCCGAACTGAGGGAACTCAAGCCCCGAATCATGGTCTGCGGCGTGGGCGGGGGCGGCTGCAACGCCGTCAACAACATGATCACGTCTGGCCTGTCGGGCGTCGATTTTCTGGTCGCCAACACCGACGCTCAGGCGCTTGCCTCTTCTTCCGCCGAGCGCGTGATTCAGATGGGCCTGCAGGTGACGGAAGGTCTCGGCGCCGGCGCCCAGCCGGAAGTCGGCCGCGCCGCCGCTGAGGAAGCTCGCGAGGAGATTCGCGAGCATCTGCAGGGCGCGCATATGTGCTTCGTCACCGCCGGCATGGGTGGCGGCACCGGCACGGGCGCCGCGCCGGTCATCGCGCAGATCGCGCGCGAGATGGGCATCCTCACTGTCGGCGTCGTGACCAAGCCGTTCCATTTCGAGGGTCAGCGCCGTCTGCGCATCGCCGACGCCGGCATTGGCGAGCTGCAGAAATGCGTCGACACGCTGATCGTCATCCCGAACCAGAATCTCTTCCGCATCGCGACGGAGAAGACGACCTTCGCCGACGCCTTCGCCATGGCGGATCAGGTGCTCTATTCGGGCGTGGCCTCGGTCACCGATCTCATGGTCAAGGAAGGCCTCATCAACCTCGACTTCGCCGACGTGCGCTCGATCATGCGCGGCATGGGCAAGGCGATGATGGGCACGGGCGAGGCGACCGGCGAGCGCCGCGCCAATCTCGCGGCCGAAGCGGCGATCGCCAATCCGCTGCTCGACGAAGTGTCGATGAAGGGCGCGCGCGGCCTGCTGATCTCGATCACCGGCGGCCACGATCTCACGCTTTATGAAGTCGACGAGGCGGCGAGCCGCATCCGTCAGGAGGTCGACGAGGACGCCAATATCATCCTTGGCGCCACTTTCGATTCCTCGCTCGAAGGCGTCATCCGCGTGTCGGTCGTCGCGACGGGCATCGATCTCGCCGCAATCACGGCCGAGGATCCGACGAGCCAGAGCCGGATGGCCGAGGCCGCCGAGCGGCTGCGCCAGCAGTTGCACGCCAAGTCGCAACCGGCGCCCGTCGCCGAGGCCGCCCCTTCGGCCCAGATCTACGCGATGCCGGAACGCGCGCCCGCGCCCGCCTATCAGCCCGAGATGCGCGAAGCGGCGCCGGCTCCTGTCTATTATGCCGAGCCGGCCCCGGCTGCGCCCGCCCATATGACGACGAATGGCGTCTATCTGGAGCCGGTCGCCGCGCGTCCGGCCTATGTCGAGCCGATGCCGGAGCCCGCGCCGCGCATGGCTGCGGAGCCAGCCGCGGCGCCTTATGTGCCGCCGGCGCCCGAGATGCCGCGCACCCCGCGCATGCCGTCGCTCGAGGATTTCCCGCGGCCGGTGCAGGATCAGATTCGTCAGCACCACGCTGAGGCGTCGCAGGACCCGCGTCGTAAATCGATCTTCGAGCGCCTCGCCTCCTTCGGCGCGAGCCGCCAGGAGGACGCGATGCAGGCCGCGCCCGCCGCGCCTTATCCTCAGGCCCCCATGCCGCCGCGCGCACCGCAGCCTTCTCCGGCGCACGCCGAATATGGCAAGCGCCCGGCGGCGCCTGCGCCGCAGGCGCCGGGTCACGCCGGGCTCGACACCCATGGCCGCCGCGCCCCCGCGCCGCGTCCGGTGGAGGAAGACCATCTCGAAATCCCGGCTTTCCTGCGCCGGCAATCGAACCACTAAGCTGCTTTGCAGCTTCGCAAAGGCCCGCCAGCGCGGGCCTTTGTCTTTTTTGCGCGTGGCTTGTAACAAACGGTAGCAAACCGTTACTGGAGCCTTGCCACGCCCCTGGGATAAGAATTATCCAGTAAGTGGCTCTAACTTGGGCCTGTTCCAGCCTTCGCCGGGAGGATCCCCTCATTCGCCCGAAGTCTCGCGCCCAGACATCGCTTGCGCGCCCCGTCACGCTCAGCGGCCGCGGCGTCCATAGCGACACACCAGCGCGTCTCACGCTTTCGCCTTCCGCCGCCGATTCCGGGATCGTCTTCAGCGTCGACGGCGCGGACATCCTCGCCGACTGGCGCAGCGTCGACGCCACGCAATTGCGCACGCGGCTGTCGGGCGAGGGCGCGAGCGTCTCGACCGTCGAACACCTGCTGGCGGCGCTCGCGGGCCTTGGCGTCGACAACGCCCTTGTCGAGATCGAGGGCGCGGAAGTCCCCGCCATGGACGGCTCCGCTGGAGCCTTTGTCGCCGCGCTCGATGAGGCGGGCATCGCCGAGCTGGCCGCGCCCCGTCGTGTTTTGCGCGTGAGCGCGCCTGTGCGCGTCTCCGACGGCGCCGGCTGGGCCGAGCTGACGCCAGCGGGCGGCGGCCTGAGCCTCGACGTCGAAATCGCCTTCGAGGGCCGCATTGGCCGGCAGCGCCGCGCGTTGGACGTCACCCCCGAAACATTCCGCCGCGAGCTCGCCGGCGCGCGCAGCTTCGGCTTCCTGCGCGACGCCGAGCGTCTGTGGCGCGGCGGCCTCGCGCTCGGCGCCTCGCTCGGGAATACGGTGGTGCTCGACGGCGAGACCGTGCTCAACCCCGAGGGGCTGCGCTACGTCGACGAATTCGTCCGCCACAAAATGCTCGACGTCGTCGGAGACCTCGCGCTCGCCGGCGCGCCGATCCTGGGGGCGTTCCGCTCCTTCAGAGGCGGGCATGCGCTGAATGTGGCGCTGGTGCAAACGGCGATGCGCCAAGGCGCGCTGGAATTGGTCGAGCGCCATGTTGTCGCGGAGCGGCCGGCGGCGTCTTTCGCCATAATCTCGCCAGAACAAAGTCCTTCCTAATAACCGCATCATCCGTCGCCGCGCGCCGCCAGCGCCGGGACGGCGCGGGTCCGGCGCGCATGCGTATCGCAATGCGCTCTCGAGCGGGGCCGCGAGTGGCGGGTTATGGCGGTTTAGGCTAATAGGCTTTCAGAGCGCGGCGCGGTCGTCGCTCTTTGCCGCAAGGGGCGCTTCATAATGTCTGTTTTCGCTGCTTCTTTCCGCTCTTCCGCTATGCTCGCCGCGGCGGCCCTGGCGCTCGCCATTGCGCCGGCGCGCGCGGACATCATGGATACGATCACGAGCGGCTTTGGCCTTTTGGGCGGCGGCGAAAAATATAAGACGGAAATCACCCCGGACATTCCAGCCGACGACCTCTACAACCAGGGCCTCGCCAGGCTGAAGGCCAAGGACTACGAGAAGGCGGCGAAGAGATTCGGCGAGGTGGAGAAAAACTATCCCTCGTCCGAATGGTCGCGCAAGGCGCTGCTGATGACTGTCTTCACGCAATATGAGAAGCCGGCTTATGACGAAGCCGTCCAGGCGGCGCAGCGTTACATCGGCCTTTATCCGAATTCGCCCGACACGCCTTATGTCTTTTATCTCGCTGGCATGAGCTACTACAACCAAGTGCCCGACGTGATGCGCGACCAGTCTTCTGCTGAAAAGGCGCTGCAGATTTTCTCCGAGCTGATCCAGAAATACCCGAAGTCCGAATATGTCGCCGACGCCAAATACAAGATGGGCGTGGCGCGCGATCAGCTCGCCGCCAAGGAAATGCAGGTCGGTCGCTTCTATCTGACGCGTAAGAATTACCCGGCGGCGATCAACCGTTTCCACGACGTGCTCGGCAAATATCAGACGACTCGCCATACGGAAGAAGCGCTCTACCGCCTGACGGAAGCCTATCTCGCCATGGGCGTCACCAATGAGGCGCAGACGGCGGCGGCGATCCTCGGTCATAACTACCCGGATTCGCAATGGTACAAGGACGCGCACGCCTTGTTGAAAACGGGCGGTCTGGAGCCGCACGAATATAGCGATTCCTGGCTCTCCAAGGTCGGCAAGACGCTGCACGCGATCTAACCAATTTGGACCGCGAGCCTTCAGGCTCGCCTCTTAAAAATGCGCGCCTGAAGGCGCGCGGTCCCCGATTGATTTCGTCGCAGGGCGTGCCAACCTTGGCGCGTCGGCGAATCGCGCCCTTCCGCCACCACTGGGCGGCGGGGCTGTTGCATGCGGTTCGCGCGCCGGAGCGATAAAGTCAGCGTCATGCTCACCCGCCTCTCGATTCGCGATATCGTGCTCATCGACGCGCTCGATCTCGATTTCGGGCAGGGGCTGACGACGCTTACCGGCGAGACGGGCGCCGGCAAGTCTATTCTGCTCGACGCGTTTGTGCTTGCCCTGGGCGGGCGCGGCGACGCTTCGCTCGTGCGCGCGGGCAGTGAGCAAGGCCAGGTGACGGCCGTCTTCGATCTTGCCCCGGACCATCCCGCCCATCTGGCTGCGCGCGAATTCGGCCTCGCCAGCGAGGACGAAATGGTGCTGCGCCGCGTGCAGGCGGCGGACGGGCGCACGCGCGCCTTCGTCAACGACCAACCGGCGACGGCGCAGGCGCTTCGCGCCATTGGCCGCGAGCTGGTGGAAATCCATTGCCAGCACGATGATCGCGCGCTTGTCGATCCGAGCGCTCATCGCACGCTGGTCGACGCCCATGGCGGTTTGCTCGGTCAGGCCATTGAGGTGCGCGGCAGGCACAGCGCCTGGCAGGCGGCGCGGCGCGCTCTGGCCGATGAGGAGGCGCGCATCGCCAAGGCGCGCGCCGACGCCGATTATCTGCGCCACGCCCATGAGGAGCTGACCAAGCTCGCGCCCGAGCCAGGCGAGGAGGAGACGCTCGCCGAACGCCGGCTGTTCATGCAGCGCGCCGAGAAGGTCGCGACCGACATTCGCGACGCGCTCGCGGTTTTCGCGGATGACCGGGCTCCGGCCGTGGAGATCGGCCATGCCGCGCGCCGGCTGGAACGCCGGCTGACGCAGGCGCCGCAAATATTGGAGCCACCGGCCAAGGCGATGGCGCAGGCCGTCGACGCTTTGTCGCTCGCTGAGCAGGCGCTGGAGCAGGCGCTCGCCGAAACGCGTTTCGATCCGGCGGAGTTGGAGCGCGTCGAGGAGCGGCTCTTCGCGCTGCGCGGGGCGGCGCGCAAATATCAGGTGGGCATTCCGGAGCTGCCGAAGCTCGCTGAGAAATTCGCCGGAGACATTGCGGCGCTCGACGCCTCGGAAGCGCGGCTGACAAAGCTCGCGCAGGAGCTTGAGACGGCGAAGGCCGCCTATGACACGGCCGCGCGCGCGCTCTCCGCCGCCCGCCAGAAGGCGGCGAAAAAGCTCGATTCGCTGGTCGACGCCGAGCTGAAGCCTTTGAAGCTGGAGGGCGCGCATTTCTCGACGCAGGTGACGAGCGAGCCCGAGAACGGCGGACCGGAGGGGATCGACCGGGTCGAATTCTGGGTGCAGACCAATCCGGGCTCGCGTCCCGGGCCGCTGACCAAGGTGGCGTCGGGCGGCGAGCTTGCGCGCTTCATGCTGGCCTTGAAGGTCGTGCTCGCCGACCGTGGCTCGGCCCCGACGCTGGTCTTCGACGAGATCGATACGGGGGTCGGCGGCGCGGTGGCCGACGCGATCGGCCAGCGCCTCGCGCGGCTCGCGGGCAAGGCTCAGGTGCTTGCCGTGACGCATGCGCCGCAGGTCGCCGCCCGCGCCAGCCGCCATTTGCGCATCAGCAAGGGCGCGTCAAGCAAGGGCAAGGAAAAGCGCGTGGCGACGAGCGTCGCTGTGCTGGCGGAGGCCGAGCGGCGGGAGGAGATCGCGCGGATGCTGTCAGGCGCGGCGATCACCGACGAAGCGCGCGCCGCGGCGATGCGGTTGCTGGAAGGGGCGGGGTAGCTCCAAGGCCAATGCGCTTGCGACCAAAAGAGGGCGCGCCCATAATAAGGATGGCGTCACAAAGCGAGTGAAAGACCCATGAAGGTCTCTTCCGCTGAATTTATCGAGAATTACAGCACATTGGCCGATCGCGCGCTCTCCGAGCCGATCACCATAACGAGGAACGGTTGTGACCGGCTGGTGGTCATTTCGGCCGAGGAATATTCACGCCTCAAGCGCCGTGACCGGCGCGTTGTGGAACTGGCGGATTTTACGGAAGAAGAAATAGCCGCCATCGCCAAGGCCGAAGTCCCGCCAGGCCATGAGAGCCTGGATGAGGAATTGAAAGACTGGCGGCCGTGAGTTGGCCGGCGCCACAGCCGGGATTGTTGATCCGATATTCCTATCTTTGGGCCCGCGAAGCTCGCGAGGGCAGGGAAGAAGGCGCCAAGGACCGGCCCTGCGCGGTCGTTCTCGTTCTTCTGCGTGAAGGGGGAAAGGCGCCGCTTGTCCGCGTCCTGCCAGTCACCCATACCGCTCCGATGAACCCCGACGATGGGCTGGAGATCCCTCTGGCGACGAAGCAACGCCTCGGGCTCGATTCAGCCCGTTCCTGGGTTGTGCTGACCGAAGCCAATGATTTTGTTTGGCCGGGGCCCGATCTTCGCCCGGCAGTCCGGGGCGACCCCGCGAGCGTTGTTTACGGGATGCTGCCGCCGGGCTTCATGAGAGTGCTGCGCGAACGCCTTGTGGCGCGTTGGCGAACAGTTCGAGCGAAGTCGGTTCCCCGCGGGGAGTAGCGCTTCGCTCAGGCACGGCTACGTCACGCCGTCTTCTCCTTGAATTTGCACAAATCATACAAGATGCACCGCGCGCATTCCGGCTTGCGCGCTTTGCACACATAGCGGCCGTGCAGGATCAGCCAGTGATGCGCGTGCAGGAGATATTTCTCCGGCACGACGGCCTCGAGCCCTTTCTCCACCGCCTCCGGCGTCGCGCCCTTGGCGAGGGGCAGGCGGTTCGAGATGCGGAAGATATGCGTGTCGACGGCGATGGTCGGCAGGTGGAAGGCGATGTTGAGCACGACATTGGCGGTCTTGCGGCCGACGCCGGGCAGCGCCGTCAGCGCATCGCGGTCCTGCGGCACCTCGCCCCCGTGGCGCTCGATCAGCAATTGCGAGAGCGCAACGACGTTCTTGGCCTTGGTGCGGAAGAGGCCGATGGTCTTGATCGCCTCGCGCACGCGGTCCTCGCCGAGAGCGACCATTTTCTCAGGAGTGTCGGCGATGGCGAAAAGCGCCGGCGTCGCTTTGTTCACCCCGGCGTCGGTCGCCTGTGCGGAGAGCACGACGGCGACCAGCAGGGTGAAGGGGTTCGTGTAAAGAAGCTCGCCCTTGGGCTCGGGATTGGCTTCGGCGAGGCGTGCGAAAATGGCCTCGATCCGCGCGGCCTCCGCCGCCGGCAGGCGGCGGGCACGAGGCCTTTTAGCAAGGGGCTTCCTGGTCTGTGCGTTTTCGCTGTTTCTTCCCGCCATGACGGCGTTATATCTATTGGTTCGCAGGGACGAAAGCGCTGTAGAGCCCATGGCTGAGCCCTTTGACGAACCGATTTATTCCAAGCGCCTTTCGCCGCATCGATCGATGACGCCGCGCGCCTTCTATCTCTTCATCCTCGCCTATTGCATCGCGCAAGGACTGTTCGCGCTGCCTTTTCTGTTCATGGGGGCCTGGCCCGTCGCGGGCTTCATGGGGCTCGACGCGTTGGCGCTGTTCATCGCCTTCCGCCTCAGCTTCCGCGATGCGCGCGCCTATGAGACGGTGGACGTCACGCCGGTCGAGCTCGTCTTCGCCAAGGTCGGCGCCGGCGGCTGGCGGCGCGAGTGGCGCTTCAATCCCGCCTGGGTGCGCCTGGAGCAGAAGGTCCACGAGGAATTCGGCACGCAGAGCGTCGCTTTGGTGTTTCGCGGCGAGACCGTCGAGGTCGGCTCATTCCTGGGGCCGGATCAGAAGGCCGAACTCGCCCGCGATCTCACCCACGCCCTCGCCACGGCGAAACGGGGACCGCGCTTTTCCTGACTTCTACCAGTTCCGTTTGAATAGCTCGTAGCGGGCGCGTGTTATTCCCGGTGGGCTGAAAGCCCGACCGGAATCCAGAGCCACAAAAGCGCTGGTTTTGCTCAGAGCCCGTCATTGCGAGCGAAGCGAAGCAATCCAGGGCGACGATGCGGCTCTGGATTGCTTCGTCGGCTCAGCCTCCTCGCAATGACGGCGGTGGTTTTCCTGTGTGTCCGAACTGTGCGAGCGTCGGGAATGTGCCGAACAGTCGAGCGGATCTCGTCTTATTGCTTGCGTTGCGAGAGGACGGCGTCGGCGTCGCGCAACAGCCGCTCCTCATTCACCTTATAGTAGCGCCACAGCACAAAGAGCCCGATCAGGCCACAGACAATGCCGAGCGTTGCGAGCCGCCCCTCGATCTTCTCGAAACCCGCTGTCAGCCAATAGGCGCCGAAGCCGAAGACGAGCGCCCAAACAATGCCCCCGGCCGCGTTGAAGAGGAAGAACTTGCCGGCCGGCAGGCGGTTGGCGCCCGCGAGCAGCGCCGCGAGAATGCGCAGCAGCGCGATGAAGCGGCCGAAAAAGACGATGGCGCCGCCCCATTTGTAGAAGAGATATTGCCCGAGCCGCAGCTTCTCCGGGCCGAGACCTACGCGCCAGCCATGACGCTCCAGGAAGCGGTAGCCGAATTCGCGGCCGATCCAATAGCCGATGTTGTCGCCCATGATGGCGCCGGCGGCGGCGGCCGCGACAATCCAGTCGATCGAGAGCGCGCCGGAGAGGCGCGCATAGATCGCGGCGCCGACCAGCATGGTTTCGCCCGGCAAAGGCAGGCCGGAGCTTTCCAACGCAACCACCAGGAAGATGGCCCAATAGCCATAGGTCGAGAGGATGGCGGCGATCTGCGCCTGATCGAGGAAATGGGCCATGATGACGTCGCGCAAGCTCGGATAAACAAAAAGCGACACCGCGGCGCGATGTCGCTCCGATGCGTTGAGCCCTTCGGGCCGTTACTGATACTGATGCGCGCCGGCGCAGCTCAGGTTGATTGCGAAGGGTTGACCGAAGCCTTCATCGGCGAAGAGGGCTCCCTCTTCGAGCGCGGGTTCGAGCACCGCGCGCAGGCCCTTGAGCAACGGCTGGTCGTCGCCCGTGATCCGTTCGCGCAGCGCCTCGCGGACGCCGTCATCCGCCCGGCGGGCGAAGTCGCGAACGATAATCGATACGAATCTGCCGACGCTCATTCCCTTCTCTTGCGCCGCCACGCGGACGCGCTCGGCGAAGCGGCCGCCGATGCTTTTGAGGGCCGCCTGGGCGACCATCTCATTCGAGCAGGAATGGATCAGATCCGTTACCAGCATATCGTCCTCCGCTTTGCTTTCTTTTTTCAGCCCGTCCTCTTCGCTTCCTACGCCGTCCGACCCCTCGGGCGCGGCGTCATCTTGAAAATTGGGCGGCGGCGACTGAACCGTCGCTGAACCGCTCACGCTGAAAACCTCGGATCCGCAACGGACCCGGGCGCTTTCGCCTTCGGCCCGGAAACGCGCCTTGCACGCTCCGTCCCCGCGTATCGCCGCTCCTATACGAGGCCTGTGACGCGCCTACGACGAGCGGTTGTAAATTTTTGCGTGGAGGAAGCGCGGCGCGCCCTTGCCGCGCCTCCGTATTGTCCCAACGCGCCACTCTGGTCATAGTTTCATGGCGCAGTGAAAAAATCTTTGCTGCGCCTGCACAACAATTCCAAAGTCCATCCCGCCTGCGGCGTCACCAAACGCCGATATTCTGCGCCGAGGCCCAAGGCTCCTTGGGCTCCAAGGGCTTACCTTTTTGCAGCAGCTCAATCGACACCGCGTCCGGGGTGCGCACAAACGCCATATGGCCGTCGCGCGGCGGCCGGTTGATCGTCACGCCGGCTTTCTGAAGCCTCCCGCAGACCTCGTAGATGTCGTCGACGGCGAAAGCGAGATGGCCGAAATTGCGCCCACTAGCATATTCGTGCTCGTCCCAATTATAGGTGAGCTCGATCGTCGGGGCGCCGCTGCGCTTGGCCTCCTCGATGTCGGCGGGCGCCGCCAGATAGACGAGCGTATAGCGGCCTTTTTCATTCTCCATGCGGCGCACTTCCGTGAGGCCGAGAATGTCGCAGAAAAAATGCAGCGAGCGGTCGAGATCGCCCACCCGGATCATCGTATGCAGAAACTTCATGCGTAAACTCCTGTTGATGGCGCATCCTAGCACCGGCGCGCCGGCTTGTGCGTGGCCGAGGGTGAGTCGTTCCGCCGCGGCGATCCACAAGCGGCGTTTGCGGCCGGGGCCGCCTCTTGCTAGGCAAAGCGCGTCAATTTTCGCAGGCAACCTCCCATGACCGAGACGAGGGCGCTCGACGCCCACGGCGCCAGCCGGAAAATCGCCGCAGCCAAGGCCTCCATCGCCGCGAGCGCGCTACTCGCCGTGGCCAAGCTCGCCGCCGGCCTCTGGTCCGGCTCGCTCGCGCTGCTCTCCGAGGCTGGCCACGCCTTTGTCGACACGGGCGCGACGGCGCTGACCTATTTTGCGGTGCGCGAGGCGGAGAAGCCGGCGGACGCGGAACATCATTACGGACATGGAAAATATGAGGCGCTCGCGGCGCTTGTCGAGACCGGCCTGCTCTTTGGCCTGGCGCTCGTGGTTGTCGGCGAGGCGATCAGGCGCCTCGGCGGAGAGCAGGTGACGATCGAAACCGGCTGGCCGGCCTATGGCGTGCTGGTGGCGTCGATCCTCATCGATTTCGTGCGCTCGCGGCAGTTGGCCGAGATCGCGCGGGAGGAGCGCAGCGACGCGCTCGCCGCCGACGCCCTGCATTTCGCCAGCGATCTCGTGTCGTCAGTTCTGGCGCTGATCGGCGTGGCGGCGGCGCATTTCGGCTTTCCGCAGGGCGACGCGCTCGCCTCCTTCGGCGTGGCGGGCTTCATCGCCATCGCCGGCTACCGGCTCGGCCGGCGCACGATCGACACTTTGGTCGACGTGGCGCCGGGCGATCTTACGCCGCACATCGAGCGGGCGATTCTCAACGTGCCGGGCGTCATCACGCTCGACGAATTGCGGCTGCGCAGCGCCGGCGCGGAGATTATCGGCGACGCGACGATCGGCGTCGCGCGCACGCTGCGCGTCGAGCAGGCGGCGCGCATCAAGGCCGCGGTCTCGGAGGCCATCCTCGCCGCCGTCCCGCATGCGCGCGTCACCATCACCGCCGACGCCAGGGCGCTCGACGACGAGACGGTGGTCGAGCGCATCATGCTCGTCGCCGCGCGCCGCCATATCACTGCGCATCACGTTATCGCCCAGCAGATCGGCGAGCGCTTGTCGATCGGCCTCGACATAGAACTCGACGGCGTCATGCCGATGGGGCGCGCTCACGCCATCGCCACGGATTTCGAAAGCGCCATTCGGGACGAATTCGGCGCAGACGTCGAAATCGAGACCCATATCGAGCCGCTGGCGCCGCATGTGCTCGTCGGCCGCGACGCGCCGGATGAACTTGTGCGGGAGATCGCGGCGGCGCTCGATCGCCACAGCGAGCAAGTTGGCTATATCGCCAATGTGCACGACGTGCGCGTGCGTGAAACCTCCGGCGGGCTCGTGGTGAATTATCACTGCGCCGTCGACGCCAGCGTGCCGGTCGAGACGGTGCATGAAGCGGTCGATGGGTTGGAGCGCCGGATGCGCGAGGAATATCCTCAGATCCTGCGCATCGTCGGCCATGCCGAGCCGGCCGATCATGATTGAGCGGCGGCGCGCCTGAAGGCGCGCGGTCCGGACCGCGGGCCTTCAGGCCCGCCTTAAATCAAGGCAAGACATGAAGACCGAGAAAGAAGAAGCGGCCGCAGACGTCTCCGCCATGCCTTTCGAGAAGGCAATGCAGGAACTCGAGAGCATCGTCGGCGAGCTGGAGAAGGGCTCCGTCTCGCTCGACGAATCGGTGCGCCTTTATGCGCGCGGCAAGGCGCTGCAGGAGCGTTGCGAGAAGCTGCTCGCCGAGGCCGAGGCGCGGGTCGAAAAGATCACGCTCGGCGAGAATGGCGCGCCCAAGGGCGTTGCGCCGCTGGACGTGGATTGAGGGCTTACTACAGTTTCCGTTTGAACAGCTCGCATTGGGGTTTGTCATTCCCGGCGGGCTGAAAGCCCGACCGGGAAACCAGAGCCACAAAAGCGCTGGTTTTGCTCAGAGCCCGTCATTGCGAGCGAAGCGAAGCAATCCAGGGCAGCGATGCGGCACTGGATTGCTTCGTCGGCTCCGCCTCCTCGCAATGACGGCGGTAATTCCGATCGCTCGCTTTGCGAGCGTCGGGAATGACGCCGACCCCAGCCGACTCGTATTAATCGCCCAGCTCTTCCTTGGCGGCGCGGATCGACAAGACGCGCACGCGCGCCATGAAGGCCCAGGAAATGAGCAGCGCGAAAGGCACGAAGATCGCCCCGGCCATATCCGCGGAGATCGCTTCCGGCAATGCGCCCGCCTCCTTCAATCCCTTGGCGATGAAGGCGAATAGCCCCACGAGATAATAGGCGAGGCCGGCGACCGAAATGCCCTGCACCATGCGGTTGAGCCGCATCTGCAGGCGCGTGCGACGAACCATGTCGTCGAGCAGGGCGCCGTTTTGCCGCTCCATCTCCAGCGTGATGCCGGTGCGCATTAGGTTGGTCGTGCGGGCGACATCGGTCGAAAAGCGCGTCTGTCGCGCCTGCACGGCGTTGCAGGTTTCAATCGCCGGATCGAGCCTTGCGTTGAGGAAGCTCGAAATGGTCGGATATTGCCCTTCCTTGGCTTCCTGCAATAATTCCAGCCGGCTTTTCACCAGCGCATGATAGGCGCGGCTGGCGCTGAAACGGAAAGTCGTGCGCGTCGACAGCGCCTCATTGGCGGCCAGAAGATCGGAAAGCCGCTTGAGCAGCGCCTGATTGCTGCGCGACTCGTCGCGACGCAGCGCATTGGTGATTTCGGACAGCTCCTCTTCCATCATCGTCAGCTCGGGAGAAACCGCGCGCGCGAGCGGAAGGCCGATGAGCGCCATGCTGCGATAGGTCTCGACTTCGAGAAGACGCTGCGCGAGACGCCCGGCTTCGAGCGGCGGCGCCTCCAGTATGCGGATGGCCATGCGCGTGAAGCCATGAGCGTCGACGGCAAAGTCGGTCAGCGCCTGGGCGCCGCCGGCCTTGCCGATTTCGATGACACAGAGGCTCTGCGAATTGAAAAGCGCGGCCAGCTCGTCGAGCGGCGTTTGCCCGTCGATGACGCATAGATGCGTGGCGACGATCAGCGGCCCCGGCGGACGAAAGGCGATCTCGCCGCGCGTGAGAGGATCGGCGTGATCGAAAGGCTTTTCCGCCCCTATGCTGGTCGACCAGCTATAGGTCGTGAATTCCGCGTGCTGCTCCCAGCGCAACTGCCAGCCGTTGAACGCGAGATGATGGAACTTCGCGTCGGGCGCCGGCGGTTCGAGCCGATGCGTTCGCGCCAATTGTTCGAGCGCGGCGCGGTCCGCGAGGGCCTCCTCGCGATTGGTCGCGAAAGCGAAATGATAGACGCGGCGCGGGACCTGCAGCGGCAGGAAAGGCCGCGCATGCAGCTCCGCGAGGATCGCCGCGCGCGATTCGTGCTCGATCCACTGCGCGCCCGTAATTGGCTTGTTCATTCCGCTTACCCGATCAGCCTATGCGCGATCCAGCCAATCAAGAGCGCGAGGAGCGTCGTGAAGACGGCCATTCCCGACCAGACGGAAACGCCGGTGACGACGCCGCCTTCCTTGAAGGCGTTGCGCAGGCCGGCGCCGAGGATGAGCCACGGCGCCGCCACGCCGGCGATGATCGCATACCAATACCAATCCATTGCCTGCTCCGAGATCCGCGCGATGGATAGCATGCGTCAGAAAGCTTTTTCTATGCGTCCGGGCGTCACCAGCAACATTTCCGCCCGCCCGTCGAGCGAGGCGAACAACAGCGGATCGGCGCCCGTCATCCAGACTTGACCGCCCAGCGCCTCTAGCTCGCCGAACAACGCCTCGCGCCGCTTCGGGTCGAAATGCGCGGCGACCTCATCCAAAAGCAGCAGGGGCGCCTTGCCGGTCATTTCTCCGACAAGCCGGGCATGCGCCAATGTGAGCCCCATCAGCAGCGCCTTCTGTTCGCCTGTCGAGCAGTCGCGCGCGGCTTCGTTCTTGGGGCCGTGGCGCACGGCGAGGTCGCTTGTCTGCGGTCCGGTGAGCGTGCGGCCGGCGGCGGCGTCGCGGCGTCGCGTGTCTCGCAGCGTCTCACGAAAGCGCTCTTCCACCGCGAGCGCCGGCGCCTCGGCGAGCATGTTCTCGATCTCGCCTTCTATTGCGATGTCCGCCCAGGGGAAGACGCTTTCGCTGGCGACGATCAACGACGCAAGCCGCGAGACGGTCTCCCGCCGCGCCGCCGCCACGGCGACGCCGAGCGCGGCGATTTCCTGCTCGGCGGCGTCGAGCCAGCGCTTGTCTAAGACGCCTTCCTCCAGCAGCCTGTTGCGGTTGCGCAGCGCGCGTTCCAGCTTGTTGACGCGCGCGCCGTGGTCGGCGTCGACGCCGAGCGCCAGGCGATCGAGAAAACGCCGGCGCTCGCCTGCCGGGCCGTTGAACAGACCGTCCATCGCCGGCGTCAGCCACAAGACGCGCAGATGGTCGGCAAAGGCGCGGGCGGAGGAAACCGGCGCGCGGTCGATGCGAAATTGCCGCTCGCCCTCGGCCGAGAGCCCGTGACCGAGCTGCGCCGTCATCCCGTCCGCTTCGATCTCGATCGACACGGCGAAGCCGCCGGAGCCGTCGCGACGGGCGCATTCGGACAGCTCGGCGCGGCGCAGGCCCCGGCCCGGCGAAAAAAGCGAGAGGGCTTCGAGCACATTGGTCTTGCCGGCGCCGTTCTCGCCGACAAGCGCCACGAGCCGCGCGTCGATCTCGCAGCGCGCCTGAGCATAGGAGCGGTAATCGGCAAGCGTGAGGCGCCGCACGCGCGGCGCGGGCAGGGAATCGGCGCGCGTCATTCGCCGTTAGATAACACCAATGGGAGGGACGCGTCGCCGAGCCGCCGTCATTGCGAGCGAAGCGAAGCAACCCAACGCCACACCATGGCTCTGGATCACTTCATCGTTGCGCGCGTTCGAATGTCGGATTTCGGACGCGCGCCGGCCATGGCCGCTTTGGCCTTGCGCCCAAAGTCTGTATTCTCCGCGCGCATTCATCGGGGAGTATCCGCCTTGCCGCGTCCAGAGATCATGCAAAGCCTTGAGGGGAAGAGGGTTTTGCTCGTCGTTGGGGGCGGGATCGCGGCCTATAAGTCACTCGACCTCGTGCGTCGCCTGCGCGAGCGGGGGGCGCGGGTGCGGGTGGTCATGACCGCCGCCGCCAAAGAGTTCGTCACGCCGCTCGCCTTCGTCAGCCTTGCAGGCGAAAAGGTTTACGACGATCTCTTCTCGGCGACGGACGAGCACGAGATGGGCCATATCCAGCTCTCTCGCGACGCCGACCTCATCGTCGTGGCGCCCGCGACCGCGCATCTCCTCGCGCGCGCCGCGCAGGGTCTCTGCGACGATCTCGCCACGACGCTCCTGCTTGCGACCGACAAGCGCGCCCTCTACGCGCCCGCCATGAATCTGCGCATGTGGCTGGCGCCGGCGACCCGGCGCAATGTCGCGACGCTCAAAAGCGACGGGGCCTTGTTCGTCGGCCCCAATAGCGGAGAGATGGCCTGCGGCGAATATGGCCCCGGCCGCATGGCCGAGCCGCTGGAAATCGTCGCCGCGATAGAGCAAGCGCTGGAAAGCGACACGCGGCTGTCCTTGCCCGCCGTCGAGCCCGGCGCGCTGGCCGGCCGCCATGTCGTCGTCACCTCGGGGCCGACGCATGAAGCGATCGACCCGGTGCGCTATATCGCCAACCGTTCCTCCGGCAAACAGGGCCACGCCATTGCAGCCGCCGCCGCCATTGCGGGCGCGCGGGTGACGCTGATCTGCGGGCCTGTGATGCTCCCCGATCCGCCTGGCTGCGACGTCATCCACGTCGAGAGCGCCCGCGACATGCTTGCCGCTGTCGAGCAGGCGCTGCCGGCCGATGTTTTCGTCGGCGCCGCCGCCGTCGCCGATTGGCGCGTCGAGGCGGCAACGCAGAAGATCAAGAAAGAGCAGGGGGCTGAGGCCCCGAGCTTTGCGCTTGTCGAAAACCCGGACATTCTGGCGAGCGTCGCGCGCGCGCAAAATCGGCCGCGGCTCGTCGTCGGCTTCGCGGCGGAGACCACCAACGTCATCGCTCACGCCCGCGAAAAGCTTGCCCGCAAAGGCTGCGATCTGATCGTCGCCAATGACGTGTCGGAAGGCTCCGGCGTTTTCGGCGGCGATGAGAACGAGGCGCATCTCGTCTCGCCGATCGGCGTCGAAAGCTGGCCGCGCCTGCGCAAGGAGGCCGTCGCCGAGCGGCTCGTTGCGCGGCTCGCGGAAATTCTCAATGAAAAAGAGGCCGCTGAATGAAAGTCTCCATCCGCCGCCTCACCAATGGCGAGGGCCTGCCGCTCCCCGCCTATGCCAGCGAAGGGGCCGCCGGGCTCGATCTCTATGCGGCGCTGCCCGCCGGGCAGAAGCTCGTGCTGGAGCCGGGCGCGCGCGATCTGATTCCGACCGGAATCCAGATCGCCTTGCCGGAGGGCTATGAGGCGCAGTTGCGGCCGCGTTCGGGGCTCGCCGTCGAATATGGCGTGACCGTTCTCAACGCGCCGGGCACCATCGACAGCGACTATCGCGGCGAGGTGAAGGCGCTGCTCATCAATCATGGCGGCCAGCCCTTCGAGATCACCCGCGGCATGCGGATCGCCCAGCTCGTCGTCGCGCCGGTCGTGCGCGCGATCTTGGAGGAGGTGGCGGATCTCGACGAAACCGCGCGCGGCGCGGGCGGTTTCGGCTCGACCGGCCTGCACGGGGGCGGTGAGGAATGAAGCTGCTGCCGCGACCGGCGCGATTCGCTTTGATGGCGGCGCTCGACGTCGCCCTTTATGCGCGCGGGCGTCCCGTCTCGTCGAAGGAGCTTGCCGCGCGCCACGATCTGCCGCCGCGCCGGTTAGAGACGCTGCTGCAGGCGCTGGTGCGCGCCGGCATATTGAAGAGTGTGCGCGGCCCGGCTGGCGGCTATGAGCTGGCGCGCGAACGGCGCCGACTCTGCGTCGGCGAGATCGTGCGCGTCGCCTTGCGCGCCGAGGAAGAAGAGGATCAGGCGCCCGCGCTGCTCGTCGCCGTGCTCGAGCCGCTGATCGCCGAGACCGAAGAGGCGGCGCTGGCGCGGCTCGACGACATCACCCTCGAGGATCTCTACGCCCGCGCCATTGCGCTGGGCTTCGGCCAGAAAGAGCCCGCGACTGACTTCGATATTTAGAAGGAGGCCCAGATGAGCAGCTACGAGACGATCGACGTCGAAACGCATGGCCGTGTGGGCCTCATCCGCCTGAACCGGCCGCAGGCATTGAACGCCCTCAACGCGCTGCTGATCAGCGAGGTCGACTGCGCTTTGGCCGGCTTCGAGGCCGACGACGGCGTCGGCTGCGTGGTGGTCACCGGCTCGGAGAAGGCCTTCGCCGCCGGCGCCGACATCAAGGAGATGAAGGACAAGAGCTTCGCCGACGCTTATCTGAGCGACTTCATCGGCCGCTGGGACACGGTCGCGCGCGCCCGCAAGCCGATCATCGCGGCGGTCGCCGGTTTCGCGCTCGGCGGCGGCTGCGAGCTCGCCATGATGTGCGACTTTATCATAGCCGCCGATACGGCGCAGTTCGGACAGCCTGAGATCAAGATCGGCGTCATCCCCGGCGCGGGCGGCACCCAGCGCCTGACCCGGGCGATCGGTAAGGCCAAAGCCATGGACCTCGTGCTGACCGGCCGCATGATGGGGGCGGAGGAGGCCGAGCGCTGCGGTCTCGTCGCGCGAATCGTCCCCGCCGCCGACCTTGTCGCAGAGGCGCTGAAGGCGGGGGCGGCCGTCGCCGTCATGTCGCTGCCGGCGGCGATGATGGCCAAGGAGGCGGTGAACGCTGCTTTCGAAACCACGCTCACAGAGGGCGTGCGCTATGAGCGCCGGCTGTTTTATTCCCTCTTCGCCACCCAGGACCAGAAAGAGGGCATGGCGGCTTTCGTGGAGAAGCGGAAACCCGCTTTCCAAAATCGCTGAGGCGGACCGCGAGCCTTCAGGCTCGCTCAAAATGCGGGCCGGAAGGCCCGCGGTCCAAATGCGCATCGCCATTGACGAAAAAAAGGGGCGAGCCTATAAGGCATGCGACGTGGCCGCGATTTCGCGGCCGCAATGTTTTCGGGCGGCCATGAGTCGCTGTTACAGCTTCGAGGACAGATAAGACATGGCCAATACAGCTTCGGCCAAAAAAGCCGTTCGCAAGATCGAGCGCCGCACCGCCGTCAATCGCGCGCGTCGCAGCCGCATGCGCACCTTCGTGCGCAAGGTCGAGGAGGCGATCGCTTCCGGCGACGCGTCGCTCGCCGCCGCTGCGCTGCAGAGCGCCGCGCCGGAGATGATGCGCGCCGCGCAGAAGGGCGTCATTCACAAGAACACCGCCTCGCGCAAAGTTTCGCGCCTGAGCGCCAGCGTGAAGGCGCTTGCAGCGAAGGGGTGAGATTTCTCGCCTATTGCGTGCAGCTTACTCCGATTTTGGAGTGATTGGCGATACTCTTAAGGCCCAGCTCTGCTGGGCTTTTTTTATTTCTGGCCTCTGGTGGCGCAAACTTTGCCCGCGCCATTCGGACGCGCACACAAAAAATATCGCGTAGCGGTTGCGCGCAGACGAAAGTCCTCGGATTCAAGCCCTTGTGACCAAGTCGTCAAAAAGGCCTATCCAGATGGCCACTTGACATCTTTACGACAGTTAATTCACGCGCATTCCAAGTGCATAATGCGGAAAATCGGATTTCCTTTTATTCCCAGAGCTGAATCATAAGTTTACAGCCTACTTTGCGCCGTAAAGTCTTGCATCGGCGCCACAGGCGAGGCGAAAGGATGACGTCACATTGATGTCGATCATTGCGCGGATGAGGCGCCGCGTGTAGGTTCTTTTTTGTCGAACGAAAGCGATTATCGCCCACCATCAGCTACAGGCTGAGCACACAAAGGGAGCGACGATATGTCGAGATCCTGCTCGAAAAGCCGAGGCTTCCGGCGAGCGATTGCTTTCCCTCCTGTTCGATTTGAAATTCACGAGATCAGTTCGCGGGGCTGCTGAGTTCAAAGCAGTCAGGCGGGGGCGTTAGAAATCCAGGATCCTGCGATTCTGGAAACCGGGGGTTTTGTCATGAGAAGACAGCGGCGGGCCAATGAGATTGGAGTGCTGCGTAGAGTGCGTGAATTCTTCTCACGGCGTTCAATTGATTTTGTCCCCAGCGTCTATCTCGATCGTATAAGCGGCGAGGCGAGTAGCGAAGGGTTTGCGCTAGGTCCGCCCTGCTGAGCGTCGCCGACTGAGACTATTCTAGCAACCATCTGCGTCTATCTGAGCGAATTCACGTCGCCCGCGCGCTGCGGGCGCGACGGAACGCGTATTCTCGAAAAAGGTCACGAATGCTGGATCGCGCCATGCAACACGACGGGATTTGCCCGGAAGATCAAAAGCGCTGGGAAGGCGTACGTCAAAGGTTGCGCGCCGAGCTCGGCGACGCCGTTTACAGCTCATGGTTCACGCGCCTGGAGCTCGATCGCCTGAACGCCGGGACCATCTATCTCAGTGTGCCCACCAAATTTTTGAAGAGCTGGGTGCAATCGCACTATGCGTCGCGCATCAAGGCGCGCGTGTCGAATGAGTTCGAGAATATCGAGCATGTCGTGATCGACGTGCGTTCCTCCGCGCGCAAGGCGAAGCCGCGCGATGGCGTCGGCGAATCCGAGGCGCTGACGCCGCATTTGGCGGAGAAGCCGCAGACGCCTTACGTTGTCGCCGCAGAGCCCGTCGAGACTTCCGCCGCACAACGGCGGCCGGCGCGCGCCGTGGCGCCGCGCGGCGAGAACGACTCTGTCGTCGGTTCGCCGCTGGATCGCCGCTTATCCTTTTCGACCTTTCTCGTCGGGCCTTCCAACCAGCTCGCTTACGCGGCCGCATGCCGCGTCGCAGACGCCCGGCCCGGCGACACGCCAATGTTCAATCCGCTCTACGCCCATGCGGCGGTTGGGCTGGGCAAGACGCATCTTCTGCAGGCGCTTGCCCATGCGACGAACGATAATCGACGTCGCGCGGTCTATCTCACGGCCGAACGATTCATGAGCGGCTTCGTTTCGTCGCTGACCACGCAGACGGCGCACGCCTTCAAGGAGCGGCTGCGCGCCATCGACATGCTCATCATCGACGATGTGCAGTTCCTGCAAGGCAAATCGATTCAGCAGGAGTTCTGCCACACGCTCAATGCGCTGATCGACGCGGGGCGTCAGGTTGTCGTCGCCGCCGATCGTCCGCCGTCCGATCTCGAAACGCTGGACGAGCGCGTGCTGTCGCGTTTCAAAGGCGGTCTGTGTGTCGACATCGGCCCCCTCGACGAATCCCTGCGCGCAAAAATCCTGGGCGCGCGCATCGCCGCCGCCCAAGAGATGCAGCCGGGCTTCCATGTGCCGCCGGACGTCATCAATTATGTCGCGCGCACGATCGTCACCAACGGCCGCGATCTGGAAGGCGCCGTCAATCGTCTTCTGGCGCATGTCACGCTCAACGGCGCGCCGCTGACCGTCGAGACGGCGGAAACGGCGATCCGCGATCTGGTGCGCACGCAAGAGCCCAAACGCGTCAAAATCGACGACATCCAAAAGCTCGTGGCCTCGCACTACAATATTTCTCGCTCTGACATTCTGTCCTCGCGCCGCACGGCGAATGTCGTGCGCCCCCGCCAGATCGCCATGTATCTGTCGAAAGTGTTGACCTTGCGCTCCTTGCCCGAAATCGGGCGGCGCTTCGGCGGCCGCGATCACACGACGGTGCTGCACGCTGTCCGAAAGATCGAGGAACTCGTCTCCAAGGACAAAAGCCTTGCGGAAGTCATCGATCTTCTGAAACGCATATTGAACGAGCAATAAGCCTCACCGCTGGAGCCTGCCGGCCTTTCTCCGCGCCTTGGCTCCGATCATGCATAGACGCACAGATTGTCCGGCTTCGCAGACCCTTTCGCACGCATAAGGCGGGGGCGCGACGCTGGCCTGTGCGAGAAGGTCCGCTGCATGACGGACAAAGAGCAATGGGTCGTCTGGAACGGCTCGCTGGGCGTCCTGGATATGGTGACGATCGGCCATATCGAGGCGCGCGAGGATGGCAGGCGCGCCTATCTTGCGCCGCCCTATGGCGTTGTCGGCCCCTTTAGCCTCGACGAGCTCGAGGCGCAGGGGCGGATCGCCTTTGGCGAATGCCTCGTCATGTCGCGCCAGAGGTGGCAGGAAGATCAGGTCGAACTGCGCCTCGAAGCGCGGGAAAAACGCCGGGCCTTCCAGTTACAGTTTCGTTTCACCGAGTCGGATCAGGAAGAGCACCGCGAGACGCTGAATTTGCCAATTGAGGGCGCGCTCACGCCGTCGGAGATCAACGCCGCCTTCCGGCGGCTGGCCAAGACCGCGCATCCCGACGCCGGCGGCAGCGCCGAGGAATACCGCCGGATCGCGGAGGCGCGCGACGCGCTTCTCGAGCAATTCGCGGCTGCGTCATAGGGCGCTTGTCATTCCCTGCGGGCCGCAGGCCCGACCGAGAATTCAGAGCCTCCCGTCATTGCGAGCGAAGCGAAGCAATCCAGAGCCGCGATAGCTGCCCTGGATTGCGTCGTCGCTTACGCTCCTCGCAATGACGGCTGGCCGATATAGCGCTGGTTTTGCTCCGGATTCCAGATCGCCCGCTCTGCGGGTGCCGGGAATGACAGTCGCATAAACCTATCGCCCGGTTTTCACCATCGTCCAAAGCCGCGTGATGAACTTCTGCTGAGGCTGGTTCGGCGTTGTGACGGTGAAGAGGCGGCGCATGGTCGTGTCATTCGGGTAGACCGAAGGATCATCGGCGATCGATTTGTCAATCAAGGCGCGGGAGGGGCCGACCCCATTGGCGAAATTGGTGGCCTTGGTGTTGCGCGCGGCGACATCGGGCCGCAGCAGATAATCGATGAACATATAAGCCTCGGCGACATGCGGCGCGTCGACGGGCATGGCGAGATTATCCATCGACATCAGCGTGCCTTCGCTCGGGATCGCATAGGCGATCTCGACATCCGAGCCCGCCTCGCGCGCGCGGTTGCGCGCCTGCAGGCTGTCGCCGGCCCAGCCGATGGCGAGGCAAATGTCGCCATTGGCCAGCGCGTTGATATATTCCGAGGAGTGGAATTTCTTGATGTAGCGCCGCAGCCCCACGAGATGATCGGCCGCGCGCTTGAGATCAGCTTCGCTCTTGGAGTTGGGATCGAGCTTCAGGAAATTGAGCGTGATGGCGAAAATGTCTTCGGGACTATCCAGCACATAGACGCCGCAGTCGGCGAGCTTTTTCAAATTCTCTGGGCGCAGCACCTGTTCCCAGCTCGTGATCGGCTTGCCGATGCGCTCCCTGATCTTCGCGACATTATAGGCGACGCCGGTCGTGTACCACATGTAATTGATCGCATGGGCGCTGCCGGGATCGTAGCTCGACAGCCTTCCGTCGATCTCGCTCCATATGTTCACCGCATTGGCGAGGCGTTTGCGGTCGATGGGTTGCAGCACGCCGGCTTTGATCTGGCGTTGCAGAAAGGTCGCGGAAGGCACGACGATGTCATAGCCGGTTGCGCCGGCAAGCAGGCGCGACTCCAGAATTTCATTGGAATCGTAGGTGTCGTAGACGACCTTGACGCCAGTCTCGCGTGTAAAATCCTCGAGCACGCCGGGGTCGATGTAATCGCTCCAATTGAAGATATTGACCACGCGCTCGGCGGCCGAGGCGGGAGCGCAGGCGAAAGCGAAGAGGAGGGCGGCGAGGATTTTCGTCATGAGCGGCCGGCTGGAGGGGCGCGGCTTGCGCCGCATGTCGCGGGCGGAGATTATCATGCTCGCGCGGGAGAGACGATGCACTCCAATCTGCTTCCATCGGCGGAAGCCGGACGTCCCGAGACGACCCGGCATGTGACGCGCGGCGCGCGGCGCTACCTGCGCGCCTGCGGCTTCGCCGTCATCGCTGAATTGCCTTTGCCCAATGGCACGCGGGCCGATCTGGTCGCGCTCGCGCCCGACGGCGGATTGCGTATCGTCGAGGTGAAATCCTCGCTCGAGGATTTGCGCGCGGATCAGAAATGGACGCGCTACCGCGACTATTGCGACCGATTCTATTTCGCCATTCCCATGGCGCTCGACGTCGAACTCTTCCCCGAGGACGCGGGCCTCATCGTCGCCGACGCGCATGGCGCCATGCTCGCCCGCGAAGCGCCGAGCCTGCGCCTCGCATCGGCGAGCCGAAAGGCGATGCTGGTGCGCTTCGGCGCCTTGGCTGCGGAACGCTATTGCGCGCTCGCCTTCGGCGATGAGCGGCTGGAGGGGTGAGTCAGAAACCGGACCGCGCGCCTTCAGGCGCGCTTTATGTAGAGCGCGCCGACTACGACAAGATAGCGTTGCCGCCCCTCGTGCTTCGAAACGCCTGCTGCGCAGCCTCCTCAGCATGAGGGGCTTCTGCATCTGCGCCAAACACTTAGGCCTCATCCTGAGGAACGAGCGAAGCTCGGGTCTCGAAGGAGGAGGCCGCCTTGGGAGGCGTCACCAAACCGAGCGCGCCTGAAGGCGCGCGGTCCAACTCCTCAGCGCGGCGCGCGCTTCGCCAGGATGCGCTGCAAGGTGCGGCGGTGCATGTTGAGGCGCCGGGCCGTCTCCGAGACATTGCGGTCGCAGGATTCGAAGACGCGCTGAATATGCTCCCACCGCACGCGGTCGGCGGACATGGGGTTTTCCTGCGCGTCGGGCTTCTCGATCGAGGTGGCCATCAGCGCATGATAGATTTCGTCGGCGTCCGCGGGCTTGGCGAGATAATCGAAGGCGCCGAGCTTCACCGCGGTGACGGCGGTGGCGATATTGCCGTAGCCGGTCAGGATAATGCCGCGCGCGTCCGGCCGCGCCTCCTTCAACTTCTCGATGACGTCCAGTCCGTTGCCGTCTTCGAGCCGCATGTCGACGATCGCAAAGGCGGGCGGCCTGTTTTCGAGCGCCGCGAGTCCTTCGGCCACCGTCTCGCATTGGGTGACGACGAAGCCGCGCGCCTCCATGGCGCGGGCCAGGCGATGCAGGAAGGGTTTGTCGTCGTCGAGAACGAGCAGCGACCGGTCCTCAGGCAGCGGCGGAATGGCGAGCGTATCGGCTGGCTCCGTGGCAGCGTGTTCCGTGTCGCCGATGTCCTCGCGATTCATGCCCCGAGCCCCCCAGAGTGATTTTTGTCAAGTAGACTACAACAAGGATTTTACGACGTCGACTCTGGCGCAGCAGTCGTAAAATCAAAAAGACACGTAATTTTTTCGAGGCGTCAAAAAATTACGCCGCGACGCCCAATCGGAGAGCGCGGCGGATATTCTAGGCGTCTGTCGACTTCAGCTTTGCGGCCGGTATTTCAAGCAAGGCGCGAGGCCAGGTGACCTTGACGATGGCGCCGGTGCGGGGCGGCGAAACATTATAGGCCTCCACTGTTGCGCCGGAGCGTTCGAGTAAGGTCTTGGCGATAAAGAGGCCGAGCCCCAAGCCCGACTGGCTGTCGTTCTTGGTGCGGCGGTCGGTCGGCCGGCCGCGCAGGTAAGGATCGCCGAGGCGATCGAGGATGGCTGGCGTAAATCCCGGGCCATCGTCCTCGATGGAAATGGTCACCAGGTCGCGCGACCACCAGGCGTCGATTCGCACGCGTGATTGGGCGAAATCGATGGCGTTTTCCACGAGATTGCCGAGACCGTAGAGAAGGCCGGGATTGCGCGCCAGCGCCGGGGACGGGGTCGAGCCGTTGCTGCGCTTCGAGATTTCGAGCTTCACGCCGAATTCGCGTTGGGGCTCGACAACCTCCTCGATGAGCGTGTCGATGGAGAGCACGTTCATCATGGTTCCCTGATCGGCGCCGAGCGAGGCCAGCTTGCCGAGGATCTCGCGGCAACGCGCGGCCTCCTGCGCAAGGAGATCGAGATCGTCCTTCAAGCCTTCCGCCGGGCAATTGGCGGAGGACTTCTGCAATTCGCGTGTGATGAGGGTAATCGTGGCGAGGGGCGTGCCGAGCTCATGCGCAGCGGCCGCGGCGAGCCCGTCGAGCTGGGAGAGATGCTGCTCGCGCTCCAGCACCAATTCGGTCGCCGCAAGCGCCGTGGCGAGCAGCCGGCTTTCATCGGAGACGCGTGCGGCATAGAGCGCGATGAAGGCCGCCGACAGCGCGAGGGACGACCAAATGCTGGCGCGGTAGAGCAGCGGGAATTTGAGCTGCTCGTCCTCGTACCAGGGCAAGGGCTCGAATTCGACGCAGAGGAAGGTCGCCGCGGCGAGCATGACGATGCCGAGGAAAAGCGTGAGATTGCGCGGCAGCGAGACGGCCGAGATCGTCACGGGCGCGAGCAGCAGCATGACGAAGGGGTTGGTCACGCCGCCGGTGAGATAGAGCAGGAAGCTGAGCTGCACGAGGTCGTAGCAGAGCAGCACCACGGCTTCGAGATCGCTCAGGCGGAACGTGCCGGACGTGCCGAAACGCAATCCGAAATTGAGCGTCGCGGAGGCGACGATGAAGACGAAGCAGAGCCCGACGGGAAATTCGAAGTTGAGAACCAAATAAACGAAGAGACAGGCGATGCTCTGGCCGAGAATGGCGATCCAGCGCAGGAAAATCAGCGTGCCGACGCGCAGGCGTCGGCTATCTTCGTCATAGACGTCGGGTTTCATGCTTCTTTTTCCGGCGCCGGGCGGCGCTTGTCAAAGGCCGACGCCACGAGAGGCGCGCCAAATCCGCCATTGCCGCCGCAGCGGCGAGATGTCGCTCATTCCCCGGAGCGGATCGTAATCCGCGGCGCCGACCCGCGCCAGATAGGCCGGAACCGTCGCGGCCGCCAGCAAAGCCTCTCGGCCCTTGGGCAGTGCGCCCGCTGCGCGGCGCGCCGCGTCATAGTGGGTTTGCGCCTTGTCGCGCAGCTCCGAAAGGGCCGCGCGCAGGGCGGGGGTGTTAGCGTGAATGTCGGCGCCATGGCGCGCCAGCAGATCGGCCGGGAGTAGGGCGCCCGAGGGGAGGCGCAGCACGCGGGCGATGCCCAGCGCCATGCCGGCGTCGTCGAAAGCCGGAGAGTCCGGCGCGCCGAGAATGCGCGCCGCCCAGCGGATGGGGCCGGCGGCGGTCGTGCGGGCATAGGTTTCGAGGGTCGCCATGTCCGGCATTTGATCGTCGTAGAGATCGGCGACATGGGCGTCGGCGAGCGCGATCAACTCCTCGCGCGGCAAAGCGAAGCGCTCGATCGTGTCGATCAGCGCGTCGGCGATCGGGTGGGCGCGGGTTCCCTCGGAAACGTCATTCGAGAGCGCGTCGGTCCACCAGCGCAGCCGCATCTCGCCGAGCAGAGGCTGCGAGACTTTCGTGCGCACCTCGGCGGCCTCGAGCGCATAGGCGTAGATGGCGTGGATATGTTTGCGCGCAGCCGGCGGCGCGAAGAGGCTCGCGAGCCAGAGATCCCGGTCGCGCTCGCGCAGCGCCGCCTCGCAGAGGGCGTAGTGGTCGGGGGCGGCGGTCACGATGAGGCGGAATGCTTGCGCGCCTGAAGGCGCGCGGTCCATCGGGCGCCTCCGGACCGCGCGCCTTCAGGCGCGCTCAGGAGCGGTTGCTCTGGATCACAGGGGAGCGAGCCGGGCGCCTTACCCATCACACTGCAATCAGCAGCGCGCCGACCTGGCGGCCTTCGTCGATGAGCATGTTGTAGGTGCGCACGGCGGCGCCCGTCGCCATGGTTTCGCAGCCGATTCCGGCGTCGCGCAATTTGGCGCGCAGCGCCGAGGCGAGCGGCATCAGATCCTTGCCCGTGCCGACGATGAACAGGTCGAGCTCGCCCGAATCGGACAGCGCCAGATCGATCGTCGCCGCGTCGATCTCGTTCCAGGCGCTTGGCGTGATCGCGCGAATGCCGGTGGGCAGGGCGAGGATCGAGCCGCGATGCGACATGTCGGCGAAGCGGAAGCCGCCATTGCCGTAATCGTCGATCTTGTAGCGGCCCGGGACATAGCCCTGCGGGTCGGTCATGATGCGCGCCTTTTGCGTGAGCGCTTACTTCGGCCGGCGGCGCGCGCTCGACTTCGGCTTCGCCGCCGCCTTGGGGGCAGGGCGCTTCGGCGCGACGGGCACGGGCGTGTCGCCGATGTCGTCCGACATCGAGGCGGCGTAGGCGTCCGACGACCCGTGATATTCGATTTCCGTCCCTGCTTCGGCCTCGGCCTTTTCCTCGGCCGGGCGCGCGACGTCCTCGTTACGCAGGCCGAGATAGATCAGCATGGGCGAGCAGATGAAGATCGACGAATAGGTCGCGACGAAAATGCCCCAGATCATCGCCAGCGAGAAGGAGCGGATGACCTGGCCACCGAAGACGACGAGCGCGATGAGGGCGAGCATGACCGTCGTCGCGGTCATGATGGTGCGCGGCAGCACGGCGTTGATCGACATATCGACCATCTGCGCCGTCGCCAGTTTCTTATACTTGCGCATATTCTCGCGGATACGGTCGAGCACGACGACCGTTTCGTTCAGCGAATAGCCGACGATCGTGAGAATGGCGGCGATCGAAGTGGTGTTGAATTCGAGCTGGGTGATCGAGAAGAAGCCGACCGTGAGCAGAAGGTCGTGCATCGTCGCGATGACGGCGCCGATGGCGAACTGCCATTCGAAGCGGAACCAGAGGTAGGTCAGCACTGCGAGGATCGAGATGACGACGCCCAGCGTGCCCGATTGCACCAGCTCGTTCGACACGCGGGGGCCGACCACTTCGACGCGGCGCACGTCATATTGAGTCTCGACCGCGCCGCGGACCTTCTCGACGGCTTCCTGCTGCGCCTTGTCGCCGCCGGGCTGCAGGCCGAAACGCAGCGTGGCGTCGGCCTGATTGCCGAAAGCCTGCACTTCGATGTCGCCGAGCTTCAGGTTTTCGCCGAGGCCGCGCAGCGTCGCGACTTCCGCGAAGCCCGATTTGGCGCGCAGCTCGATGACTGTGCCGCCCGCGAAATCGATGCCGAAATTCATGCCCTTGAAGATGAAGAGCGCGACGGCGACCAGCGACAATACGGCCGAGAAGGGATAGCTCACGCGCCGGAAGCGCATGAAGGGGAATTTCGTATTCTCCGGAGCGAGGCGCAGGAGTTTCATCGGTCTTTTCGCCTCTTAGATCGGCAGCTTGGTCGGGCGCGCATAGTGATACCAGACCGCGATCATCATGCGGGTCATGGTCACGGCGGTGACGATGGTGGTCAGAATGCCGAGCCCCAGCGACACGGCGAAGCCGCGCACCGGGCCCGAGCCCAGGAAGTAAAGGATCAGCGCCGCGACGCCCATGGTGACGTTGGAGTCGACGATGGTCGCGAAGGCGCGGTTGAAGCCGGCGTCGAGCGAGGCCAGGATCGAGCGGCCCGCGTGGTTTTCTTCGCGAATGCGCTCATAGATCAGCACGTTGGAGTCGACCGCCATACCGATCGTCAGCACGATGCCGGCGATACCGGGCAGCGTCAGCGTCGAGCCGAGCAGCACGAGGCCGGCGAAGATGAAGGCGATGTGGACGAACAGCGCCAGATTGGCGAAGACGCCGAACACGCCGTAGGTGATGAGCATATAGAAGACGACGAGACCGGCGCCGACGAAGGCGGCGCGCTTGCCGGCGTCGATCGAGTCCTGGCCGAGGCCGGGGCCGACGGTGCGCTCCTCGACGATGTTGAGCTTCGCGGGCAGAGCGCCGGCGCGCAATAGAATCGCGAGATTGTTCGCCTGCTCAACGGTGAAGCGGCCGGAAATCTGGCCGGAGCCGCCGGTGATCGGCGTCAGAATGCGCGGCGCCGAGATCACTTTGTTGTCGAGCACGATCGCGAAGAGGCGGCCGACGTTCTTGGAGGTGACGTCGCCGAATTTCTGCGCGCCGCGGATGTTGAAGCGGAAGTTCACGACCGGCTCGCCGCTGCGCTGCTGGTCGAAGCCGGGCTGGGCGTCGGTCAAATCTTCGCCCTGCACCATGATCTGCTTCTCGATCGGCAGCTTGCCTTGCTCGTCGACCTGCTCCAGCTCCTCGACCTCGGCCGGGTTTTGGCCCGGCTCGGCGACGAGGCGGAACTCGAGTTTAGCGGTCTGGCCGAGAATGTCCTTCAGGGTCTGCGGGTCCTGAAGGCCCGGCACCTGCACGAGAACGCGATCGTCGCCCTGACGCTGGATCGACGGCTCGCGCGTGCCGAGCGCGTCGACGCGGCGGCGGATGACCTCGATCGACTGCTCGACCGCCTTGCGCGACTTGTCGCGCAGGCCCGTGTCGGTGACGGTGATGCGGACGAGGCCTTCCGGCGTGGCGTCGACGTCGAGCGGCGACTGGCCGCCGACATTGGCGCTGAAGCTATTGCGCAATTGGCGCAGGCGCGGCAGGATTTTCTCGCGATCGGCGGCGTCCGGGACGCGAAGCTGCACGCCGCGCGCCGTTGCGCCGATGCCGCCGGTGATCGCCACCTTCTCCTCGCGCAGAATGCGGCGCACGTCGTCGCGCAGATTCTTGATCTGCGTGCTCAGGAGGTCGGATTGGTCGACCTCCAGCATCACATGCGAGCCGCCCTGCAGATCGAGGCCGAGCACGATGGTCGGCGGCATGAGCCATGACGGCAGCCGCGCCGCGAGCGCCTCGTAAGTCGATGGCGACAACATGCTCGGGACCGTCACCAGGACGGCGGCGAGAGTCATCGCCACGATGGCGAGGAATTTCCAGGTCGAGAATCGCAGCATCGTGTCGCTATTTCGTCAGAGGGTCGGCGCGCGGGGAGGCGTGTTACGGCTTGGCCTTGGTCTCGGGAGCAGGCTTGGCCGCCTTGGCGGGCGCCGGCGCCGGGGTATCCTTCACAGGTTCGCCCTTGGCGCGGACGCTGGCGATCGCCGTGCGAATGAGGCGGATGCGGGTGTTGGCGGCGATCTCGAGTTCGATCTCATTGTCGTCGATCGCTTTGGTCACTTTGCCGACGAGGCCGCCGGTCGTGACGATCACGTCGCCGCGGCGGACATTGCGCAGCGACTCCTGCTCCGTCTTCTCGCGGCGCGCGCGCGGCCGGATGACGAGAATATAGACAATGCCCATCACCACGAAGATGGGAACGAGCTGGGCCATCATATCGGGAATCGACGGCGGCTGGTTGGCGTCGGCGCCGCCAGCAGCGCCGACGCTCGTCTGCGTCGCGGGCGCGCTCGGGGCGGGGGAGGGCGTCGGGGCGGCCGGCGCGGGAGCCGTTTGGGCGGGAGCCGCCGGCTGTTCGGTTTGCGCCATGGCGTCCGTGATCAGTTTCATCGCAGCGTCTCTATCGTAGGCGCGACGCGCGTCTTGAAGGCGTCGGGCGGGCGTCTGAACGGGCGCGGACTATAGCCGCTCGACTTACGAAAGCAATGCCGGATGCCGCTTCGCGAGGCAATTGCCGGTTCTGCGGCGCAGGGCTGTTTGCTTGCCAAGCGGAACAGCGGGGCCATGGCGCGCGTTCACCCATGGTTCAGGCGCCAAAGCGGACGCTCCACATGCTTCCCTGAGGCGGAAACAAGACTTCGGAGAATCGTCCATGCTCAAGAAGTTATCCTGTTTGGTCGTGGCGGCCGGCCTTCTCGCGTCGCCAAATGCCGCGTTCGCGGGCGGCTGGGGTCACGGCGGCGGCGGCTGGGGCCACGGTGGCGGTGGTTGGGGCCACGGCGGCGGCTGGGGTCATGGCGGTGGCTGGGGAGGACACGGCTGGCATGGCGGCCCCGGCTGGCATGGCGGCGGCTATGGGTGGCATGGCGGCGGCTATGGCTATGGCTGGCGCCGGCCTTATTATGGCGGCTACGGCTATCGCGGTCCGTGCTGGCGCTGGTGGTATGGCCGCTGGGTTTGGGCCTGCTAAAAGGTCGTTTGCGACGCTTTGGGGCGCGCGGCCGGGACTTTGGTCGCGCGCGCTTTTCGTCTTTGACTGTTTGGAAACTACGTTTCCAGTTCCCGCGCCAGGGCGCGCATGAAGTCGACGCAGGCGGCCAACTCGGAAATGTCGACATATTCGTCGGGCTGGTGGGCCTGATCGATGCGGCCCGGCCCGCAGACGACGGTCGGGACGCCCGCCTTCTGGAAATGGCCGGCCTCGGTCGCATAGGGCACGGCGATCGTGTTGTTGCGGCGCGCAAGGCGCAGCGCCAGAGTCTCGGCGGCCGAGCCCGGCTGGGGCGCCAAACCCGGCACCTTCACCAGCGTGTCAGTGTCGATCCCGCATTGGGGGAAAGCCGCGAATACCGTTTTGCGCAGGCCGTCGGCATAGGCTTCGAGCCGATCGCGCGCCAGCGTCGGCGCGGCGCCCGGCAGGCCGCGAAACTCCCAGTGGAATTCGCAATCCTTGGCGACGATGTTGCGGGCCGTGCCGCCCTTGATGAAGCCGACATGGATGGTGGAGTAGGGTGGATCGAAACGGCCCGAGGGGTCGCCTTCGACGCGCAGCTCCTCCGAGATTCGCTCCAGCTCCGTCACCAGCCGGCAGGCGATATGCACGGCGCTCACCCCCCGATGCAGATTGGCCGAGTGGATCTCGAAACCGCGCACGTGGGTCGTAAAAGTCGTGACGCTCTTATGCGCGTCGGCGACCTCCATGGAGGTCGGCTCGCCGACGATGACGGCGTTGGGGCGCGGGAGATCGACGCCGAGCCGCGCGATCATGTCCAGCGGGCCGAGGCAGGTCGTCTCCTCGTCGTAGCTCAAGAGAATATGGATGGGGCGCGCCAGCGCCGCCTTCTTGAATTCCGGGATCATCGCCAGAGCGACGGCGCCGAAGCCCTTCATATCCACCGCGCCGCGCCCATAGAGACGCCCGCCGTCGCGCCGCAGCGTGAAAGGATCGAAGCTCCATTCCTGGCCTTCGACGGGCACGACGTCCGTATGGCCTGAGAGCAGCACGCCCCCCGGCGCCATGGGGCCGATGGTGGCGAAGATGGCGGCCTTGTCGCCAACGGCGTTGGGCGCGCGCGCGAAGGGCACGCCCTGTTCGCGTAGATAGGCCTCGACAAAATCAATCAGCGGCAGGTTCGACTTCGAGCTTTCGGTGTCGAAAGCCACGAGCCTTGCGGTCATGTCGATTGCGCGGTCGAGAGCGTCCATCAGGCGATCTGGGGCAAGCTAGTTCAGCGTAGGATTGGACATAGGGCTGTCGAGCGAGAAGGCCGGAACCTCCACGTCGAAAGTCTCGCCCGAATCCGTGACCATTCGATAACTACCTTGCATCAATCCCGACGGCGTGGCCAGCGGGCAGCCCGACTCGTATCGGAATGTCTCGCCGGGCTCGAGCACCGGCTGCTCGCCGATGACGCCGGGCCCGCGGACCTCCTCGCGTCGGCCATTGGCGTCGATGACGATCCAATGGCGCGAGAGCAGTTGCACGCGGTCGCGGCTGAGATTGGCGATCTCGATCGTATAGGCCCAGAAGAATCGGCCTTGGATGGGGTCGGAATTCTCCGGCAGGAAATCCGGCAGCGCCGTGACCCGAATGTCTCTCGTGATGGCGGTATACATGGCGCGGGAGCTTAGAACGGCTTCTGCGAAAGAGGAATGTCATTCTCCGGGCGCCGCGCTGCCGCTTTCTTAGGCGCCTGAAGGATTGTGGCGGATTCGACACGTCGCAAAGGATTTTTACGACGGCAGGAAAACGCCCGCTTGGCTTCCACGCCCGGCTAAGCCATTAAATTACCGTAAAAGTTTTTTGAGGAACGAAGATGCGGCCGTCATCGCTACGCGCCTTGCTGCTCGCGTTCGTCATGGTCCTGCAGACCGTGGCGGGCGGGTTCGGCGCTGCGCGGGCGGCGCCCAGCGGCTTCGATCCGCAAATCTCGGCCCATTGCGGCCTGTCGCACGCCAGCGAGCCCGGCTCGGGCGACACAGGCCGCGACGCGCACCATCATATGTGCGAGTCCTGCCTTCTCTGCGCAGGGCCGCCCTCGCTTCCGGTCGGGGCTTTCTATCCCGTTCCCGCCCAGCCCCGCATCTTTCACAGCGCCCGCTTTGTCGCCGCCGATAGCGCCGGCGCGCCGGCGCGCCTTGCGCGCGGCCGGCTCGCGCGGGGCCCGCCTGCAATTTTCCCGAGCGCGTGAGCGGCGGCGCGTCCTCGCCGCCTGCCCGCGCATTTTCCTTGGTCCAGTTGAGCGGCCCCTGCCGCTCTCCCACAAGATTTGCTCCGCTTGTCGCCCTCGCGACGCCCCCCCCCCACGCGGGGAGCCGGCGTGCGAGAGAGCGCGCGAAGCTCTCCGGATTTGCACAATGAACCGTCACCATCTCCTGGGCGCCGCCTCGATCAACGCGCTTCTCTTCTTCGTGTCCGCCGATGCGCTGGCGCAGCAAAGCCTGCCCACCATCGACGTCGGCGCGCGGCGCGGACCGGCGCGGCCGAGCGTCTCCAGCGCGCCGCGCGGTCCCGTGCGCCCGTCCGCCCCCGCCGCCGGCCCAGTGGCCGCGCCCTCGACGGGGCTCGATCGTTACGCCGAGCCCAAGCCCGCGCCGTTCAGCCGCACGATTCCGCAAAATGTGCCGGCGGTCGTGGAGTCGCGCACGCGCCAGGAGATCGAGGAGACGGTCAATGTCATGACCTCGGCGGAGGCGTTCAAATATCTGCCCTCGCTGCTCATTCGCGAGCGCTATATCGGCGACCGCAACGCCATCGTCTCGGGCCGCACGACCGGCACGATCGAAAGCGCCAAGACGCTCGTCTACGCCGATAATGTGCTGCTCTCCAATCTGCTCGGCAACAGCTTCAACTTCCCGCCGCGCTGGGGCATGGTCTCGCCCGCCGAGATCGACCGCGTCGACGTGATCTATGGCCCCTTCTCGGCGCTCTATCCCGGCAATTCGATCGGCGGCGTATTGGCGATCACCACGCGCATGCCGGATAAATTCGAGCTGCACGCCTCGGCGACCGGCGCGCTGCAGCCCTTCAGCCTCTATGGACGCAGCGAGCTCGACGGCTCGGGCAACGCCAATCTTCTCATCGGCGATCGTTTCGGCGACTTCCGCTATTTCTTCTCCTACGACCACCTCACCTCGCAGGGACAGGCGCAAACCTTCCCCGGCAATTTTATGACGCCCTTCGCCCCCAGAAACGGCACGCGCTTCTTCGGCGGCTATCAGGATTTCAATCAGAACGGCATTCCCCGCATCATCACGGGCGCGGCCGGCGCCGATTTCCAGCAACAGGACATGGCGAAGCTAAAGATGTCCTATGACATCGCGCCGCTGCTGCGCGCGACCTATACGCTCGGCGTCTGGAACCTCGAAAACAAGACGACCGTCCAAAGCTTCATCTACGATCGCAACGGCGTTCCGATCTACAATACGCAGAGCGGCCGCGTCGTTATCGGCTCCTTTGCCGTGACGCCGGGCGGCGTGAACCCCGGCTGGGGCGGCTCGACGCATCTCATGCAGGCGCTCTCGCTCAAGCGTGACACCGGCGGCGTGTTCGATTTCGATCTCTCGGCGACGTCCTACAACTTCCTGCGCGATTATTCGCAAAACGCGACGTCCTACGGCCTGCGCCCCAACGACGCCGCGACCGCCTATAATATCAACACCACCGGCCAGAACACCGTAAACACGGGAACCTATTGGCGCACCGGCGACGCCCGCTTCATCTGGCGGCCTATGCAGGACGCCTTCGGAAAGCACGAAGTCTCCTTCGGCGGGCATGCCGACGTCTATTCGCTCAACACGGTGACGACCCTGACGCCCTTCGCCGGCAATAATTATGCGATGGGCCTCACCGGCGTGAACTACGGGAAAACCGAAACCAAGGCGGTCTATATCCAGGACGCCTGGAAGTTCCTGCCGGATTGGAAGCTCATCGCCGGCGGCCGCGGCGAGTTCTGGCATGCCTATAACGGCTCGAATGTCGCGGGCGGCCTGGCTACGGGCAGCGGACCGGCCTCCGGTCTCGTGCCGGTCGTACCGGCGCAGGCGAGAGTCGGGCAATTCCCCGACGCCTATAAAAATTCTTTTTCGCCGAAGGCGGCGCTCGAATATCAGGTCACGCCGGAATTCGCTTTGCGGGGCTCCATGGGGCGCGCCTATCGCTTCCCGACCGTCAACGAGCTGTTCCAGTCGCTCGCGACGTCGAGCACTCTGGTCCTAAACAATCCCAACCTGCAGTCCGAAATCTCGACCTCCTGGGATCTGACCGGCGAGTATCGGAAGGTCGACGCCTTCAACGGCGCGGTCGGCCTGTTCAATCCACGCGTGAGCCTCTTCCTGGACGACCGCTGGAACGCCATCGTCAGCCAGTCCTCGATCGGTCCGACCGGGCAGATCGTCACGCAGAACGCCAATCTCGACAAAGCGCGCTTCCGCGGCGTCGAGGCGGCGATCGTGATGAAGGATATTCTGACTCCGGGCCTCGATTATTCCGGCAGCGTGACCTTCGTCGATGCGAAGATTCTGTCGAATGGCAGCGCTCTGGCGACGACGGGCGGGGCGAGCGGCTCGCCATTCCCCACAGCGGCCGGCGTCTTGTTGAACGGCATGCAATATCCGCGCGTGCCGCGCATCCGCATCCGCTCGGTTCTGAGCTATAGCCCGACGACGGATTGGTCGATCTCCTTTGGCGCGCGCTATGCGTCGGCCGCCTTCGTGACGCTCAACAACGTGGATTTCAACCACAATAATTACGGCAGCGTCGACAGCGAATATCTCGTCTTCGACGCCAAGATGAACTACAAGCTCGCGCCAGAGTGGACGTTGACCGCTGGCGTCGACAACATCGGCCGCTGGAAATACTATGTGAACCCCAATCCCTACAACCAGCGCACGTTCTTCCTTGGCTTGAAATACGATATCGGCGGGCTGGACGGCGCCGCGACGGTTGCGGGGCTGAACGGCGGCGTCGGCGCCGGCGTCCCCGGGGCGCGGTGAGATGGCGACGCCCGCGGCCCGTTTCTGCGGCGTTTTGACGCATGTCGACGCGGGCCTCGCAGCGCTGCTTGCGGACTCGGGCTGCGTTTGCTTCAATCCACCCGCTCATTTTGGCGAAATTGAAAGACAGGCTTTCTTCATGCCGCGTGTGTGGCTGACAAAGGTGCTTTTCGCTTTGGCGCTGGCCGTCCAGGTCTTTGCGCCATTGTCGAGCAGCCTTGCCGCCGCGCGGGAGAGCGAGGCCGACCCCGCCATTGGCGTTTGCCTGAAGGCCCCCAAAGGCGGGCAGAGCGGCTCTCAAGCGCCCGGCCATTCTCATGGCGGCCGTGACTGCCCGATCTGCCAGGCCTTTTGCGACGGCGTCGCGCCGATTGCGTCGCGCCCGACCTCGCTTGGCATGGCGCCTGTCCAATGGGTCGAGTTCCGCTGGTTTCCGGCGGACCGCGCATTGGCGAGCTCGTCGCTCGACGAGGCCAATCGCGCCCGCGGGCCCCCCAGCTTCTCCTGATCGTCCAAAGACTTTGTCATAGGAATCCGCCCTGTTTCAGGTGCGCGCGTTCCCATGCCCGAGCGACGACAATCGCCGTGTGACTGCGGTGAAGGGAGAAGTATCGTGAGCAGAAAGAAAAGACGGCCGAGCGGCCGGGACTGCGTCCTGGCGGGCGCCGCGCTCTCGTCCTTGAAAGAGCGCGAGCGTCATGAGCGAAAGATCATGGCGTCGGCGGCGCCGATGATCGCGCCGGTTGTCGCAATGTGGCGTGACGCCCAGCAGAGCGGCATCCGACTGATCAATCTGGAGCGACGGGCGCGTTTCGCGCGCCTCGAATCCTAAAGAACACCGAGATGACGCATCGCCTTTCTTTCCTGCGCCCCGCCGCAGCGAGCCGCTTTGCGCGCGCGCTGCTGCTGGCTGCGGCCCTTGTGACGGGAGCGCCGTTCGCGGCGTCGCTCGCCATGGGCCTGCGCGCGGGGGCGGGCGCCGTTGCGTCTCTTTTCGTTTGTTTCGCGTCGGGCGCCTCCTTGCCCGACGCGCAGACAGGGCGGCCAGGCTCCGTCAGCGACCACGGCATCGATTGCGTCCTATGTCAGACGCTCTGCAGTGGCGCTGCGCCCTTGGCTGTCCGGCCCGGTGTCGTCGTTGCGGCGCACATCCAGAGACTGAACCTCCCCTGGATGGTGGCGGACCGCGCTGCGCCGACGACCCGGACCCGTCTGCCGCACTGGGCGCGGGCGCCGCCGGCGACCGGTTGAAGCCCCCCAGGCGGGTTTGCGTCGGCGCTCGTTCCCTCCTTGAGGCGCCGACGCGAATCCCTGTTTCATTGTCGCCGCTGCGGCGGCGTGGAGGAAAGAATGTCCGAGTCAGTCCTATCGGTCGGCGTCGAGATGATCCTGGCGGTGCTGACGGCCGCCGTTTTCGTCGTCGACTGCTTGCGCCAGGAAGCCGCCCCCGCATTGCGGCCAGTCTTGGCGCGCAAGCGGTCGGCCTACCGCGCATTCCGCAAAAGTTGATAGACTTCTGCGAAAGGAATGCGCTCCAGCTTTTTGAATCTACGCGTTTTTTCCATAGATCGCATGATTCCATGCGAGCGGAAAGCGCGCTAGTCGAGAGCAACGGACGCGCCGCGCTCCGGCGCGCAAGTGGTCCCAATTGAAAGAAACGGGCGCGCTTGAGTGCGCCCGTCATACCATTTCCGTTGAATCGGTCGCATTGGCGCTCCCGATGGGCCGAAGGCCCGATCGGGAATCCAGAGCCACAAAAGCGCTGGTTTTGCTCTGGATTCCCGATCACCCGCTGCGCGAGCGACGGGAATGACACGGACCCAATCGAGCGACGCGCGGGTCAGCGCAGTTTGGTTGAAGGCCCTTATGCCGCCAAGCCTGCGGCGAGATCGTCGATCAGATCGTCGGCGTCCTCCAGCCCCACCGAGAGGCGCAGCATGCCGTCGGTGATGCCGAGCGTGGCGCGCGCCTCCGGGGTGAGGCGCTGGTGGGTTGTCGTCGCCGGGTGGGTGATCAGGCTCTTGGCGTCGCCGAGATTGTTGGAAATCTTGATCACCTGCAGCGCGTTGGCGAGCTTGAAGGCCGCCGCCTTGCTCTCCAGGAAGAAGCTGACCAGCGTGCCGCCGCCGCTCATCTGCCGGCGCGCCAGCTCAGCCTGCGGGTGATCCTTGCGGAAGGGATAAAGAACCTTCGTCACGCCCTTCTGCTCGGCAAGGAAATCGGCGATCCTGGCGGCGCTCGCCGCCTGTTGGCCGACGCGAAGGGGAAGGGTTTCGAGGCCTTTCAGCATCACCCAGGCGTTGAAGGGCGACATGGCCGGGCCGGTCTGGCGCAGGAAATTATGGATGCTCTCCTCGATGAGCGCCTGTGTCGAGAGGATGACGCCGCCGAGGCAGCGGCCCTGGCCGTCGATATGTTTCGTCGCCGAATAGACGACGACGTCGGCGCCCAGCGCCAAAGGTTTCTGCAGCAAAGGCGTCGCGAAGACATTGTCGACGACGAGGCGCGCGCCGGCGTTGTGGGCGAGGTCGGCGATCGCCGCGACGTCATAGACTTCGAGGCCCGGATTGGTCGGGCTTTCGAGGAAGAAAAGCTTGGTTTCGGGGCGGATTGCCGCCTTCCATTGCGAGAGGTCCGCGCCGTCGACGAGCGTCGAGGCGACGCCGAAGCGCGGCAGCAGGTCCTCGACCACATAGAGGCAGGAGCCGAACAGCGCGCGGGCCGCCACGACATGATCGCCGGCCTTCAGTTGCGCGAGGATGGCGGCCGTGACGGCGGCCATGCCGCTCGCCGTGGCGCGAGCGGCCTCTGCGCCCTCCAGCAGGCACATGCGGTTCTCGAACATGGCGACGGTCGGGTTTGAGAAACGCGAATAGATGAAGCCAGGATCGTCGCCCTTGAACCGCGCCTCGGCCGCCTCCATCGTCGGATAGGCGAAGCTCTGCGTCAGAAACAGCGCCTCCGACATTTCGCCGAAGGGCGAGCGCGTCGTTCCGCCATGGACAAGGAGCGTCGCCGGCTTGAGATTGCGCGGGGCGTTCGTAGACATGCGTTTCTCCCTCGGGCGCGACTGCGCCGAACAAATCCATTGCGCGCTACCTCAGCACGCGGCCGAAAACGGGTTTCCTTCGGGAGACCCGGCCTTTTAGCCCTTTGTTTTGCGTGGCGGCAAGCCGGCCGGCTCAAATAACCACGTTCGCTTATAGAAGGCAGAGGCCCCGTGGCTGTCAACGGGCTCGTCTTGCCTTGCGGCGCAATTTGGCGCTTATGCCTGCGTTAACCGGCTTTGGCCCGGCCGAGGAGGGGAAGAATGAGCGGCGTGCTCTCCAGCCGACAGATACAGGCGATGGCCGACAGCGGCGCGATCCAGGTCGCCGCGCCTTTAAGCCGCAATCAAATCCAGCCGGCAAGCCTCGACCTGCGGCTCGGCTCCAAGGCCTATCGCGTGCGCGCGAGCTTCCTGCCCGGCAAGGAGCGGGGCGTACGCGATATACTCTCGGCGCTCGCCTATGACGAAATGTCGCTCGAGGGCGAGGGCGCCATTCTCGAGCGCGGCTGCGTTTATGTCGTGCCGCTGCTCGAAAGCCTGTCGCTCGGCCAGGATGTTTCGGGCGCGGCGAATCCCAAGAGCTCGACCGGGCGCCTCGATATTTTCACCCGGCTCATCACCGACAGGGGCGAGCGCTTCGACGAGGTCGCGCCCGGCTATGATGGGCCGCTTTACGCCGAGGTCTCGCCAAGGAGCTTCTCGGTGCGCGTGCGCATGGGGTCGCGGCTCAATCAGCTTCGCTTCCGGACGCGTCCGGAAGGAGCGGGCGGGCAGAGCGGCTTCGCGCTCTCCGATGCGGCGCTCGCCGAGCTGCACGGGAAGGCGCCGCTCGTCGACGGGGCGCTCAATCTGCGCGACGGCGTGGTGCTGCGCGTGGCGCTCGGGGCCGAGGCTTTCGGCGGGATCATCGGCTATCGCGCGCAGAAACATACGGATGTGATCGACGTCGACCGGGTCGGCGCCTATCGCGTCGACGATTACTGGGACGAGCTGCCGGCCCGCGGCGGCAGGTTGATCCTCGATCCGGGCGACTTCTACATCCTGGCCTCGCGCGAGCGCCTCGCGATCCCGCCTGGGCTGGCCGCCGAAATGGCGCCGATGGACGCCGCAATTGGCGAGTTCCGCGTGCATTACGCCGGCTTTTTCGATCCCGGCTTCGGCGCCGGGCCGGATGGACTCCCAGCCGCGCGCGCCGTGCTGGAGGTCCGCTCGCGCGAAGTGCCCTTCATATTGGAGGACGGCCAATTCATCGGCCGCCTGGTCTATGAGCGCATGGCCGAGACGCCGGAGTCGCTCTACGGCGAAGAAGGACTTTCGAACTATCAGGGCCAAGGGCTGAAATTGTCGAAACATTTCAGGATCGGATAGGCGCCGGCGCGCCAAGGGAAAGACGTCATGGTCCTGTCGGATTTCATCCGCCGGCTGCGGCCGGATCATCTCCTCGGCCAGATTTCCCTCCTGATCCTCGGCTCGATCGTCGTTTATCAGGCGGTCATCGTCCTGATGCTGCATGTGATGGAGACGGAAGGGCGCCGCCATTACGTTTCGGAGGCGGATTTCCTCACGGGGGTGCTGCTGGCGCTCGACGCCGCGCCCGTTGCCGAACGAGACGCGCTTATCCAGAAGATCCACTTCGCCGCGCCCTACGCCAACATTCACATTCGTGACGATCGGCCAGCGGCGCTCGATCCGCGGGACCCCGTCTTCAAAGCCGAAATTCATCGCATCAATGCGCATCTGACGGGGTTCTCCAAGGCCTTCGAGACGATCCCGCTTCACAATATGCAGGACACTCTGGCGCTGGAGCTGGAGAAGGGCGGCTATGCCATCCTCTCCATCGCGCAGCACCGGAAACCCTCGCGCCTTTTGTGGCGTTGGCTCTGGGAGCCGGAGCCGCGCTATCCGATCTTCATGACCCGCTGGGCCCGGGTGGGATTCCTTTTCTTCATCAGCGCCTCGGTGATTTTAATCTGGCTGTCGAACTATATTGTCGCGCCCTTGAACGAGCTGGCCCGGCGCGCCGAGTCCTTCCCGACCAAAGAGGGGCTCGCCTCGCCGCTCGTCGATCGCGGCCCACGCGAGATTCGCGATCTCAACCGGTCGATACGGGCGATGAAGGCGCGCATTCTCGCGATGGTGGCCGAACGCACGCATATTCTCGCGGCCGTCAGCCATGATCTGAAGACGATCATCACGCGCATGAGCCTGCGAACGGAGTTTATCGCCGACGATGATCTGCGCGGCAAAATGCAGAAAGACATCCGCGTCATGGATGCGATGCTACGCAAGAATTTGGAATATTTGCGAACCGAAAATCCGCGGGTCGATCACTCGATCATCGATCTCGACAGCGTCATCCAGACAGTTGTGGACGAATTCAACGACCTCGGCCGCGACGTCGTCTATTCCTGCGATAAACGGCAGACGATGCGCGGCTCGCTTTCCGATATGCAGCGCGTTTTCACTAATCTCGTGGAGAACGCGACCCGGCACGCCAGGCGTGTCGAAATCGAGGTTTCCGAGATTTCCGGCAATATGATCCATATCGACGTGGCGGACGATGGGCCGGGCATCCCCGACGCGTTGAAGGCAAAGGTCTTCGAGCCCTTCGTGCGCGGCGACATGGCCCGCACGATCAGCGAGCATGGCGGTTTCGGCCTCGGCCTCGCCATTGTGCGTTCGCTTGTCGAAGGGCATGGCGGAAAAGTGGAAATGCTGGATCGCGCGCCGCACGGGCTGATCGTCCGCGTGACCCTGCCGCGCGCCGAATGCGCCGCCGAGCGGGAGAATGCGTGAAGAGCGCGCCCTCGCGCCCGTTGAAACCCGGCCGCACAAGCGCTACACATGGAATCGCGCGGGCGTAGTTCAGTGGTAGAACGACAGCTTCCCAAGCTGTATGTCGAGGGTTCGATTCCCTTCGCCCGCTCCATTTTTCCTGAGCATCCCAATCGTTTATTGCGTTACGGCTGACTTAGCCGTTTCCCTCCCCGAAAGAAGGGCTCACCGTGAGCCGTCGCCTTGACGAAATGCGCAGCCGCCCGGCCGGTGACTGGCGAATCGACGATATTGCGGCCTTGTGCCGCGAGTTCGGCATCCTATGCGCGCCGCCGCGTGGCGGGGGTTCTCACTACAAGGTCGCGCATCCCAGGGTGGCGGAAAAGCTCACAATTCCTTCCAAGCGGCCTATCAAAGCGGTATATATCCGCAAGCTCGTCGCCTTTGTCGATGCAGTCAGGACTTTGCCATGAGGGTCGAGCCAACCGATTATCCGCTCATCGTCCAGCCGCTTTCCGCGGAGGAGGGCGGCGGGTTCGTAGCGATTGTCCCGGATCTTCCCGGCTGCATGTCAGATGGCGAGACGCCGGAGGAAGCGGTGACGAATGCGCGTGACGCCATTCTCACCTGGATCGAAGCCGCGCGTGATCTTGGCCACCCAGTCCCGCCTCCTTCTCGCCATGTGGCGCTGGCGAGCTGAGGTCATGACCCATCTCTAAGCTGGCCGCGTTCAACGCGTAGTCGGCGGTAACAATTGGCGACGCGCTGCGCGATCCCTGACGCCGAGACTTTCCACTTTCACGGGAATGACATCGCGCGGCCGCCCGGCTAGAAGACGGCGGGACAATTCCGCATTCTTCGCCGAGGATCACGTCATTGGACGCCGCCACCCATGCTCCCGCTGCGCCGCTGAGCGCCGTCGCTTCTGGCCCGCTCTCGGGCCGCGTGCGGCCGCCCGGGGATAAGTCCGTCTCGCATCGCGCCATGATCTTCGGCCTTCTCGCCGTAGGCGAGACGAAGATCGACGGACTTTTGGAGGGCGAAGACGTGCTGCGCACGGCGCAGGCGGCACGCCAGCTCGGCGCCAAGGTGGTGCGGCATGCGCCGGGAAGCTGGAGCGTCTGGGGGGCGGGGCTCGGCTCGCTTCTGCAGCCGACGGAGACGCTCGACTTCGGCAATGCCGGGACCGGCTCGCGGCTGATGATGGGCGTCGTCGCCGGCCATCCGATCGTCGCGCGGTTCGACGGCGACGCTTCGCTGCGCAAGCGCCCGATGAAGCGCATTCTCGATCCGCTGGCGCTTCAGGGCGCGCAGCTCTTGGAGCAGGCCGAAGGCGGCCGTCTGCCGCTCGTGCTGCAGGGCTCGGCCGAGCCGCTGCCGGTGGAATATAAAACCCCTGTCGCCTCGGCGCAGATCAAGTCGGCCGTGCTGCTCTGCGGGCTCAACTCGCCCGGCCGCACCGTGGTGATCGAGGCCGAGGCCTCGCGCGACCACACCGAAAAAATGCTCGCCCATTTCGGCGCGACGGTGACGAGCGAGCCGCATGGTCCGCATGGGCGCAAGATCACGCTCGAAGGCCGCCCCGAGCTTATAGCGCGCCCCGTGCGCGTGCCGGCTGATCCTTCCTCGGCCGCCTTTCCGCTGGTCGCGGCGCTGATCGTTCCCGGCTCCGACATTGTCGTCGAAGGCGTGATGACCAATCCGCTGCGTAGCGGCCTGCTCACAACGCTCATCGAAATGGGCGCGGATATTTCTCTCGACAACAAGCGAGAGGAGGGCGGCGAGGAAGTCGCCGACGTGCGCGCGCGCTATTCGGCCCTAAACGGAGTCGACGTGCCGGCCGAACGCGCGCCCTCGATGATCGACGAATATCCAATCCTCGCCGTCGCCGCGGCCTTTGCCAAAGGCGAGACGCGCATGCGCGGCCTCTCCGAATTGCGCGTGAAGGAATCGGACCGCCTCGCCGCCATCGCCGCCGGGTTGAAGGCCAATGGCGTCGACTGCGAGATTATCGGCGACGATCTCATCGTGCGCGGCGGCGCTGTGGCCGGCGGCGGCGTGGTCGAGACGCATCTCGACCATCGCATCGCCATGAGCTTTCTCGTCATGGGCTTGGCCGCGCAAAATAAGGTGACAGTCGACGACGAGACGATGATCGCGACGAGCTTCCCGTCCTTTCGCGTGCTGATGGAAGGCCTGGGAGCGCGATTCTCGTGAGCTTCATCATCGCCATCGACGGGCCGGCGGCCTCCGGCAAGGGCACGCTCGCGCGCAGGCTTGCCGCGCATTACGGCCTGCCGCATCTCGACACGGGCCTGCTCTATCGCGCCACCGCGCGCGCTTTGCTCGACGAGGGTCTGCCGCTCGACGACGTCGATGCGGCCGTCGAGGCCGCGCGTGGGCTGTCGCTGACCGATTTCGACGAGACGCGTCTGCGGGCGCGCGATATGGGCGAGGCGGCCTCGGTCGTCGCCGCCATGCCCGCGGTTCGCGCGGCGCTCGTCGATATGCAGCGGGCTTTCGCCGCGCGGCCCGAGGGCGCCGTGCTCGACGGCCGCGACATCGGCACGGTCATCTGTCCCGCCGCGCGGGTGAAGATTTTCGTCACGGCGTCGCCCGAGACGCGCGCCCAGCGCCGCGCTTTGGAGCTCGCCGGGCGCGGCGAAGAGGTGGATTACAACGCGATTCTCGATGATGTGCGCAAACGCGACGCCCGCGATAGCGAACGCAGCGCCGCGCCCTTGAAGGCGGCGGCGGACGCCGTGACGCTCGATAGCAGTGAACTCGACCGCGACCAGGTATTTGCGGTGGCGCTCGAGATTGCGGAGCGGGCGCGCAATGCGTGACAGGCGTCGATGATAAGAAGAACGCCAATGAAAAAGGGAGGCCCGAAGGCCTCCCCGTCGATGAAAATGTCTCGAAATACGGCGCTGATGTAATCAACACTAAGCCTAAGGGTCATCACCCATTTGGGTGATATCGGAGCCGGAAAGGCGAAGCATGAGTGAGCGTCGGGTCTTCCGTTTCGCGCCCTCGCCGAACGGCTATCTGCACCTCGGCCATGCCTATTCGGCTCTGCTCAATTTTACTCTCGCGAGCAATTGCGGCGGCCGTTTTCTGCTGCGCATCGAGGATATCGATCTGGGACGCGCGCGGCCGGCGTTCGAGGCGGCGATCCACGAAGATCTCGCCTGGCTCGGGCTCGAATGGGAAAGGCCGGTGCGCCGCCAGTCCGAGCATTTCGAGGATTATGCCGCGGCATTGGAGTCGCTGGGCGCCATGGGCTTGCTTTACGCCTGCGATTGCAAGCGCTCGGACATCGGCCGCTTCGCCGCCGCGCATTCCGATTGGCCCCGCGATCCGGACAGCGCGCCGCTCTATCCCGGAACCTGCCGGGACAAGCCCCGCCGCTCGGTGCGCGAAGTTTTGGCCGAGGGCGGCGCCGCGTTGCGGCTCGACATGAGGAAAGCGGCGGCGCTGGCCGGGGAGGGGCTCTTTTGGCGGGAGCGCGGCGCCCCTGGGCGTGCGCCCGATTCGACGGTCCCCGACGCAGCGGAAGGATTTTCCCTTGTGCGCGCCGAGCCCGCGCAATGGGGCGACGTGGCGCTCGCGCGCAAGGACACGCCCGCCAGCTATCACATTGCAGTTGTCGTCGACGATGCGCTGCAGGGCGTGACAGACGTGGTGCGCGGGCGCGATCTATTCTTCGCGACAAGCCTGCACCGCCTGTTGCAGAAGCTGCTGCGCCTGCCCGAACCTCGCTACTTTCACCACGAGCTGATTCTCGACGACGCTGGCGAGAAGCTCGCAAAGAGCCGAGGTTCGGCGACGCTGCGGGCGTTCAGGGACGCCGGGGTAAGCGCCGCGGAGGTGTGGCGAAAACTCGGATTTTAGACGCCCGGCGTTTGCGGCTGCAGCCGTTTCGCCCGACGTGCGCGTCCGCACGACGCTCCAACGCCCGCGCAGCTACATTGGCTTCATCGAATTTCTCTCGGGGCAAGGAGAAAAACAATGTTTGCAGCCATCCGTCGCATTATCGAGCGGGAAACGAAGCTCGCCGTTCCGGCCGCGCGCCTCACGCCGCACGCCAATCTTTATGATCTCGGGCTGACCCCTTTCGGGGCGGTTCTCGTGCTGGTCGCCATCGAGCGCGAATTCAAGATCGAGTTTCCACGCGCGTTGTTGACGCGCGAGACCGCCGCCTCGATGGCCTCGATCGCTCATGCGATCGACAGCCTGCAGACGCCGTCGCCAGCGGCCGAAACGCCGCGCTGCGCCGCGTAAAATAGCGGGAGACAGGGGCAATGTTTTCCACCATCAGGCGCATTATCGATCGGGAGGGGCGCCTTCCGATCGCCGCCGCCGATCTGACGCCAAAAGCCGATTTGTTCGCCTCTGGGCTCACGCCCTATTGCGCCGTGCGGATCATGCTCGCGCTGGAGCGCGAGTTCGGCGTCCAATTTCCGCGCCATGCGATGAAGCGGGAGACGATGCGATCGCTCGAATCGATCGAGCAGGCGCTCCGCCTCGCGCTATCCGCTGCGCCGGTCACCGGGGCTTGATCACCGGCTCGCCGTGGCGCCCTGGGCGGCGACCTTGTTGCTGTTGGGCGCCTTGGCCATCAACGAGTCGATCCGGTCGCGCTCCCGCTTGAAATCCGCCAGCATGCGGCCTTCGATCTCGCGGGTGCGGGCGAGCTTGACGCGCATCGGATCGACGAAATGGCCGTTGACCATGACCTCGTAATGGAGATGCGGGCCGGTCGAGAGGCCCGTCGAGCCGAGGAAGCCGACGATTTGTCCCTGCTTGACGCGCACGCCTTCCGAAACGCCGCGGGCGAAGCCCGACATATGATTGTAGGTCGTGATGTAGCCGTTGGCGTGCTGGATCTCGACGCGGCGGCCATAGCCTGAGTCCCACTGCGCCTTGATCACCGTGCCGTTGCCGGCGGCGAGAATCGGCGTCCCGATCGGCGCCGCCCAATCGACGCCCGTGTGCATCTTGTAATAGCCGAGGATCGGGTGGCGGCGCATGCCGAATCCCGAGCGCGTCTCGCCGAGCGAGATGGGCTTGCGCACCAGGAATTTACGGCTCGAGCGGCCGCTCTCGTCGTAATAATCGACGAGCCCGTCGTCCTGGGTCTGGAAGCGATAGTAGCGATAGGTCTCATTATGCGTGGTCAGCGACGCATAGAGGAGAGAGTCGCGCGTTGGTCCCGAGCCGTCGTCCGGCTCGTCGTAAAAGACGTCGAGGGAATCGCCGCCGGCCGCGCCGCGCTGCAGATCGACGTCATTTGCGAAAATGCGCACCAGCTCGCCCACCACTGTTTTGGGGATCTGCTGTTTCAGCGCGGTCTCGTAGAGCGAGTTGTAGAGCCGCATGGCGCCGGAATCGTCGTCCTCGCCATCGGCGAAATCATCTGCGGGCGCGCGTTTCGACGCGCGTCGCGCGCCGCCCGAGGGCGCCGTCGGCGTCTGCACGAAGGCGCCTTGATCATTCGCGGCGACGATCGATTCGACCTCGTCGTCATTGTAAACCGACAGGCGCGCGAGCTGCATATTTTTGCCCGAGCCGTCGAAATCCGCAAACAGCAGCTTCACGCGCTGGCCTTCGCGAACGGGGTCGCGCTTGCCCCGATAGGCGGCCGCGACCGCGGCCATACGCGCCCTCGGCACGCCGTTGGCGGCGAGAATGTCGTCGAGCGTCTCGCCGCGGCGCACGATGGCGAGCTTTTCTTCCATCTGCGTCGGTTGTGGCGTGTCGCGCGGCGCGATGGTGACATTTTCCGGCACCATGCGTACTTCGATCGACGAAAAAGGCGCGGTGAGCGACGTCCCCGGCGCGGCGTAGGCGAGGGCCTGTGGGTCCATGGCGGCGGCGCGGCTCGTGCGCGACAGCAGAAGCTGGCCGGGGAGGGGCAGGGCGGCGGCCTTGGGTCCCGCCGCGAGCGAACTCTTCACCTGCTCATTGACCTGCGCCTGCGCCTCGTCGAACGAGAGCTGCGCGCTCTGCGAATGGATGTCGAGCCCGGAAAGATCCCTGGTGAC